>PAKT01000026.1 GCA_002710725.1 Spongiibacteraceae bacterium | reverse complement strand
GTCAGCGGCAGACGAATCCCCTGCTCCATGCGCCCCATTTCGTAGAGGGCCCACTTGACCGGGATCGGGTTGGATTCCAGAAACAGCTTCTGATGAAGGATTTCAATCGTCTTATTTATACGTTCAGCCGTTTCGCGATCACCCGCGATGGCTGCCCTTGTCATTTCCCCGACCTGCACCGGTGCCACATTGGCGGTCACGGAGATATTTCCGACCCCGCCCAGCAGCATCAGTTCCATGGCGGTGGCGTCGTCGCCGGAATACACCGCCAGACGGCCGGAAACACCCTCGATAAGGGCCTTGCCGCGCACCATATCACCGGTGGCGTCTTTGATGCCGACAATATTATCGATGTCCGCCAGCCGGAAGACCGTCTCGTTGCTCAGGTCGCAGGCGGTACGCCCCGGCACGTTGTAGAGAATCTGGGGGATATTGACCGCCTCGGCAATGGTCTTGTAGTGGCGGTACAGACCTTCCTGGGTCGGCTTGTTGTAATAGGGAGTGACCAGCAGGCAGGCATCGGCGCCGGCCTTACTGGCAGACACAGTCAGCTCGATGGCTTCCGTGGTCGAGTTGCCGCCGGTGCCGGCAATAACCGGAACGCGGCCAGCCACACGGGCGACCACGCTGCGAATCACCTCGCAGTGCTCGTCCAGATCGAGGGGCGCCGATTCACCGGTCGTGCCGACGGCCACAATCGCATCGGTACCGCTTTCGATGTGCCAGTCGATCAGGTTGCCCAGCCCCTGCCAGTCAAGACTGCCGTCTTCCAGCATGGGGGTCACCAGCGCGACCATACTGCCGGTAATCATTTACACTCTCCCTAATTAAGCAAGGCGCTAATGGTAATGGCGGGTCTGCCCAAGCTCAAGCGACTTTTACGGCCCGCGCCAGGTTTCACAAGGCCCGGCACTGGTACTCACTAAACTCTGGGCCTAAAATCCGGTCTAACGCTTACCGACACCCGACAGGAGATCAGCCATGCGAGCGATGTTAGTGGTATTTCTTGCTCTGTTGCCCGCTTTGCTGGCAGCAGAAACCTTTCGCACCGAAGCCCCGTCGGAATTTGACCGGCGTTTTATGGAAAACCAGATTCAGTCGCTGGATGACATCGCCAGCCTGAATCTCGGGCGCCATATAAACGGCAACAAGCAGAACGACCTGGAAGTGATGCAGACCTTGCTGGATCGCGGCCTGATAAAACGCGATGAAACCGCCAAACTGCAGGGCATGGGCCTTGTTCTCGGCGAGCTGTTGCGCAAGGAAAAAGGCCTGTTCTGGACGATCTATATTGACAAGCTGGGCCGCAGCCGCGCCCTGGAAATTCCAGGCAAACGGGAATTCGTCTTCCCGGTGACCATGATTTCGCGGCGCTACGAGGCTGGCGTCGACGTGGATGTGCGCGAGGTCTACAACAATGCCGTGCAGATTGTCGACGAAATACAGGACAAGCGCGGCTGGCACTAGCCCGGTTAAACCAGAAAAACCAACACCAGGGGAATGGTAGCAAAACTGATCAGCGTCGAGGCCATCACCAGCCCGGCCACCGCTTCCGGGCTGCGCCGGTACTGCTGCGCCAGCAGGTAGTTGAACACCGCGGCCGGTGTCGCTGCCTGCAATAGAATCACGCCGCGCAGCACACCCTCCAGATCCAGCAAGGCCACCGTCAAAACCCCCGCCGCGACGGACACGACAATACGGGCACAGCCCATCGCGACGGCCGTTGCCACATCTTTCAGCTTTAAGCCAACCAGCGACACGCCGAGTGTCAGCAGCATCAACGGAATAGCCATCCCCCCCAGCAGGTTCAGGGTATTGCTGAGGGTTAACGGAAACTGAAAATCTACGGCCACCAGAACAACGGCCAGCAAACCCGACCATACAATCGGCGATTTCAGCAGCGCCCGGCCGGGCATCTCAGCCGCCAATAGTGCGCTACCCAGAGTGAAGTGGGTCAGCGAGAAAAGGACAAATACGCCCAGTGACAGGGCCAGCCCCTCCGGGCCAAAGGCAAACAGACACAGGGGCAGCCCCATATTGCCGGAATTGCCGACCACCAGAGGAATACCTATATCGCGCAGGGGCCAGCGGCACAGCAGGCAGACCACCACGGCAAAGACCGCGGTAATAACCATCAACACCAGCGCCGCAACCGCGACATCCAGCAGCGCTTTGAGCTGCAGCTCCGTCGTGCCAAGGGTGCCGATAATCAGCGCGGGCGCGCCGATTTTCATCACCAGATCGCCGACAAAAGCATTGGGAAAGCTGGGTTGGCTGCGCCCCCACCAGATGCCCAGCGCGATGCAGACAATAATCGGGACGATAACCGGCGTAATTGTGGCGAACATGCGCAGCCCTGTGCAATAACCAATAAGCAGAAAGGGAAACAGCCGCGAGGCTACGTCAATTCGCCAGAGTTATGAAGCCCTGCTAGAACTGTTTCGCGCGCAGCATGGCATCGTGACCGCCATCCACAAACAGGATGGAGCCGGTCACAAAGCTGGCCCGCTCACTGAGGAGAAAGCACACCGCTTCGGCAATATCTTTCGGGTCCCCCACCCGGCCCAGTGGCACGCTGGCAGCAAAGGCCTTCATTGCTTCGCCCACTTCCGGGTCTGCGTGGGAGGCGTCCACCAGCGGCGTCTGGGTAATCCCGGGCGCCACTGCGTTCAGGCGAATTCGCTGAGGCGCATATTCCGGCGCTTTCTGGCGCAACCACTGACTCACCGCGCGCTTGCTGCCGGCATAGGCATGATTGGCGTCTTTCTGATCGATAAATTCACAGGCGCCCGCTTCGTCACCGGCCAGCAGCAGCTCGGTATACTCGTCATCCGGCAGCATGGGCGCCGAGTTTGACGAAATCATGACAATACTGCCCTTGCGCTTAGCGAGCAGGTCGAGCACGCCTTCGGTGGTCGCGACCGCGCCAAAGTAATTCACCCGGGTAATCAGGGAATAGGGGCGCGCCGCCGGCCCCAGCCCGGCGCAGGGCACAAAGCCGTCGAGGCCCTCGGGCGCTGCGGCACGAATGCCGTCGATAGCGGCCTGACGTCCTTCCGTCGTAGAAAGGTCCGCAATGATATCTGCGTCCTTGATATCCGCCACAATGACCGTGTGCCCTTCACCGCGAAGTTGCTGTTTGATCGCCGCGCCGATGCCGGTGGCGCCGCCTGTCATGGCATAGATACCCATAGTCATACCGCCTTGTTATGTTTTGTCAGTTAGATAATCGTCTGCACTGAGATTAGCACCCGCCCCCGCGAGCACACCATTAACGATTACTCATCGACGGTGTACTGCTCGTAGCTGGGGTTGCGATTGGCTATCAGCTCATCAATGCGGCGCCGGTATTCGGGCTTGAAATCCTCGTGGGTGAAAATCCAGAACTGGTCTTTGCGAATGGCATCGAAAACCAGCTCGGCACAGGCGGCGGGCGACATGCCCTGACTGATACCGTCGTTCAAAAACTGCATCAGCTGTTTCTGGCCCTCACTCTGTTCGGCCTGGGCGTCGCGGCCCTCGCCAGAGGCCGCTATTGCAGTAGCAATGGGGCCGGGGCACAGCGCGGAAACGCCAATGGGGCTCTGCTGCAGCTCGTAGTGGAGGGTTTCGGTCAGCGCCAGCACCGCCTGCTTGCCCACGGTATAGGGGCCCATCAAGGGCGCTGCCAACAGGCCCGCCAGCGACGAGGTATTGACGATATGGCCCGCTGTCCCCTGTGCCAGCATTCGCGGCACAAAAGCCTGCACGCCGTGCAGCACACCCATCAGATTAATATCGAGAATCCAGCGCCAGTCCTTCAAGGGCACATCCCAGGTAGTGCCACTGATCAGCACGCCGGCATTGTTGAACAGCAGGTCGACCTGCCCGAACTGGTCGAAGGCAAAATCTGCCAGAGCCTCCAGCTCCTCCGCCTTTGATACGTCGGTTCTGCGCCAAATCGCGCCCAGCTCGCTGGCCAGCGCCTCCACTCGCTCGGCGTTCACGTCCGCCAGTACTACCTTCATACCCTGGCCCGCACAATGCCGCGCCAGCCCCTCGCCTATACCGCTGGCAGCACCCGTAACAACGGCCACCTTGCCTGCAAACTCATTCATGGATCAATCCTCTCAATCTGATACGTCAGTTATCGCAGAAGCCCCAAGTGCCCGCATCGTCTGCCCGGACTATCAGCGGTCAAAGGCTTTCCTGTAGCATGGGGCAAAACGGCTCGCAGATAACAGCATGGATAAAAGCGAACACGCCCTGATTGAAGCCATTTACGAGGCTCCGCTCAGTGAACCGGTCTGGTCTGACTGCCTCAAGACCTTGCGTCTTGCCTTGAAGGCCCAGGGCATTGTGCTGATGCTGCGCCTGCCCAACGAGCAGGAGCGCGGGGTAATTCTGGCCGACGGCATCCCCGGTCTTGAGGGGGAAATCGGTGACAACCCCTACAGCGACCAGTTCTACAGTATGGACCCTTTCGTCAATATGCCGGACAACGTGACCGTCACCCTCGACGAGCACCTGGATATGGACGCCCTGCAAAGCAGCGAGTTTTACCAACTCAGCATGGAGCCCTTCGGAATTCATCACATCGCGGGCGTGGAACTGACCAGTGGCAGTGATATCGACGCCAGCCTGCGCCTGACGCGAAACAAAGGGGAGCCGGGCTTCACGCGGGATGAACGGGCCCTGCTCAATCGCCTGATACCGCATCTGAAGCGCGCGCTGCGCATCCACAGCCGCCTTGAAAGCGTCAGCAGTGAAAAAGAACTCTACGCCCAGGCAGTGTCACAGTTATCGGTGGCGACGTTTTTTCTGAATGACAAAGGCCATCTGATAGAGGCCAACCCCATGGGTGAGCGCCTGCTGGATGCCGACCGGGGCATATCCCTGAGCGCGGGCAAACTGGTGCTGGAACGCCCAGTCGATACCCAGAAACTGAAAGTCGCCATCGAAGCCGCACTGAAAGCCCGCGTGCACGGCGATACCGTATTCGCTCAGGCCATGCCGGTTTACGACCACAGCGGCGAATGTCAGCTGGGTTTAACTGTGCGCCCGCTGGCAGTGAAGCGTCACCGGGAGACCGACCAGGAAGCGGTCATCGCGGTTTTTGTCAGCGATGCCACGGCGCGAGTCGAAGCACCCCAGACTTCACTTACCCAGCTGTTTGGACTCACGCCGGCGGAAAGTCGACTGGCCACCGCACTGGCCAACGGACTGAGTCTGGACGACGCCAGCGCCAGCCTTCATATCAGTCGCAATACCGCGCGCGCTCACTTGCGTTCAATCTTTTCCAAAACCGGAGTCAGTCAGCAGACCCAGTTGGTCAGTTTGATTTTGAAGAGTGTGGCGCCGTTGGGCTAGGGCAACTCAGTTAAATAACTTCTCGCCGCTTATCGGACAGAGTCGTATTGCATAACCATAAGCTATCGCAAAAAAGCCTTACCAACCCACTTTGATACCTGAGCGCTGCTTTTCGCGATCGCGAACGTGCTTGAGAATGTGCGGGTGGTCATCGGCTTTGATAACACCGTGCAAAAACAAACGCAGAACTTCCTGCCGCATACGGGTTTTCATGTTTTCCCGCTCTTTTTTGGTCTTGGCATGGGAGTCCACCCACACCGGCCACAGAAAGTAACCGGCCAGCATGAGAACCGACAGAGCTTCCGAATCAATCCCGCCCTTGGCAACCTCAGTTTTGGCCATCTGTTGCGTTGACTCCTTGAACTGACGGAAAAATTTGTCCTCGCCGGGCTTGTCCGAAGCCAGCACTTCAAACAACCAGATTCGACACAGGGCCGGGTTATCAACGGCGAAGTCGACCAGTCCTTCAACGACCTCGTAGAGCGGGCGGTCTTCCGCGCCACCTTCCCAATGGCCTACCTCCCCGACCCCCGCTTCACCGAAGATGGTATTGGACAGATAATCACTCACCCACTGCACCGTCGCCTCGACCAATTGTTCACGAGTTTCAAAGTGCTGATAGGCCGTGCCGCGATTGATGCCCGCCAGGTTCGCCACCTTCGACAGGCTGAGCGCATCCGGACCATCTGATGCCAACACCGTGCGCGCCGCTTCCAGTATCGCTTCCCGTGTTGCTGCCTTATCCCTTCTTCGCGCCATGAGTCTTTGACCT
This sequence comes from Spongiibacteraceae bacterium, assembly GCA_002710725.1. Classification (GTDB taxonomy): domain Bacteria; phylum Pseudomonadota; class Gammaproteobacteria; order Pseudomonadales; family Spongiibacteraceae; genus Litorivivens. The sequence continues at coordinate 10,524 of PAKT01000026.1, read as the reverse complement.
ATTATCATCAGTGGTGATTACTTTGGAGCAATTTTGTGGGGCTCCGGTTTATTAGTCAACACGCTGTTCATAATTAATGCAAAATCGCTTTGCAGAACTTGTGCAGGACATCGCTTGTCGAAGGGGAGCACTATGGCCGACACTAGCGCTACCGGCATAACACCAATACCCAGACCCTCGGAGTAATATTAATGACTAAAACCCTTATAGCTGCCACCACACTAACGGCTGCCACCCTGCTGCTCGGCGCCTGCGGCCCCTCTTCCCAACAGCAAACCACTGCCGCGCCCATCGAACTGAAGGTACCCGCAGGCCAGTACAAGCACGACCCCTATCACTCCACCCTGGCCTTCAGCGTTAATCACCTTGGGCTGTCCAACTACATCATGCGCTTTACTGATTATGATATTCAGGTCGATCTGAACCCGAACAATATCAGCCAGTCGTCACTCACCGTGACCATCGACGCTTCTTCCATCGATACTGACTACACCGGTGACTATCAGGCAACGCACGAAAAGTCCCCTTTCACAACCTGGGAAGAGGACCTGACTCAAAGCCCGAAATTTCTGAACGCCAGCGAATACCCCACCATTACCTACACATCGACAGGCATCACCAAAAAAGGGGACAAGCTTGAGATCGACGGCAATCTGACTCTGCTGGGCCAAACCCATCCGGTAACGCTGGAAGCAACACTGGTTGGTCAGGAGCCACAGCACCCCTTCTTTGGTTTTGGCGCGCTGGGCTTCTCGGTTAACGGTAGCTTTGAACGCTCCCAGTTCGGCATGACCCACCTGACCAAGCCGCCGCTGGTCAGCGATACCGTGACCGTCAACTTTGAGGGCGAACTGCACCAGGTGGTAAAGCAAGCTGCGAAATAAATGAGCTACCGCTACAACACTATTGCGATCACCCTGCACTGGGTGATCGCTGCCTGCATTCTGATTAATCTGGGCTTTGGCTGGTGGATGGGTGATGCCCTGAATGATAATGCCACCCAAAACCTCGCCACCAATGTTTTTCAATGGCACAAGTCGCTTGGCCTGTTGATCCTTGTGCTGAGCCTGCTGCGCTTAGGCTGGCGCCTGCTTCATCCCGCCCCGCCGCTGCCTGAGGCCACCGTTCGCTGGGAGCAGCTTGTCGCCCGGCTCACTCACATCGCTTTTTATGGGCTGATGATTGGCATTCCCTTGAGTGGCTGGCTCTACGTATCCACCCAGTGGCGCGGCGACAATCCGCTGAACGTACCCACTGTCTGGTTTGGTTTTTTTGAAGTGCCGCACTTGCTGGCACTGAATACCCTGCCCCCGGAAACCCGCGAGCTTCTGGCGAGCTGGATTTTACCCACCCACGAATATTTAGCCTGGGCCTTTGCGCTGCTGCTGGTTCTGCATATCGGCGCAGCACTTAGGCATCACTTTTTATTAAAAGACGCTGTACTCACCCACATGATTCCGGCGCTGGCCAAAATTTCCCCGCAGAAATATCAGGCGAAAACGCGACCTCTCACGGCGGCTGCGACGACGTTGAGCCTTGCTGGGTTGCTTGCTATTGGCTTGAGCATTTCTGGCGAAGCGCCCGAACAGAATGCCTCGTCGGCGGAACAGGCGCTGGCGGAATTAAGCGCAGATTTTCCCACCGGATTACCGCACTGGCAGCTGCTCCCCGACGAGAGCCATATTCATTTTTCCGGCACTCACGCAGGTAAAGCCTTTAAGGGAGAGTTCACTCGCTGGCAGGCAGAACTGCGTTTTGACGACGCCACCGGCACACCGGCAATTGCGGTGGTGATAGACACCGCCTCAGCCACCGATGGCGTTCCCATGCACGATCGCACCCTGCCTCAGGAAGAGTGGTTTAACGCGAGCACTTATCCCTTTGCTACCTATACGGCAACCACTGCCGATGCCTTGGGTGACAATCGCTATGCCCTGCCCGGCACCCTGACCATCAAGCAACACCACATCGCTATGGCGCCGCTAACGCTGGAGCAGACCGGCGATACGCTGCGCATTTACGGTGAATTAAAAATTGACCGGGCGGATGTGGACATGGGAATGGAATCCGACCCGAAGGGCGAATGGGTATCTCGTGAGATCAGGATTCAGGTGAACGCGCTTGCGACTCGCCTGAGCCCTTAGCTCGCTGCCTATCTCCACTCCCCATACTGATATGAAATTTCCGAAACAATTCGCTCTATAGTCAATATGGAGGATGAATTGTCTTCGGGCTGCGCCCACTCTGGTATCTGACGCAGAAGATACCGGAGGACATGCCCCGTGCAGGCCATGATCATCAACAAAACCGGCGGCTCCGAAGTCTTCGAGCTTGCCGAGATCGCCACTCCCACTCCCGGCCCGGGCGAGGTATTAATTGAAATCGCCTATGCGGGTGTGAACCCCGCAGACTGGAAAAACCGTCAGGGTATGCTCGCCCAATACCGCCCCTACGTCTTCCCCTACATTATCGGCTTTGACGCTGCGGGAGAGGTGGCTGCGCTCGGCGAGGGCGTCTCGGAATTTTCCATTGGTGACCGCGTTTTCACCCCCACCAACCACGGCCAGGGTGGGCAGGGAAGCTACGCCGAATACGCCATCGCCTCGGTTGACCGGGTGGCCTCTATTCCCGACCAACTCAGCTTTGCGCAAGCAGCGGCCCTACCTGTCGCCGCCCTAACTGCCTGGCAGGGACTGTTCACCCGTGGCCAGGTTGAGTCTGGCCAACAGATCATGATTCACGGCGGCTCCGGTGGCCTGGGTAGCTTTGCCGTGCAGTTTGCCCGCGTAAAAGGCGCGCGCGTCGCCGCCACCTGCAGCACCGCCAATGTCGACTATTTGAAAGCGCTGGGCGTTGAGAAAGTCATCGACTACCGCACGCAGAATATTACGAAGGAAGTAACGGCCTGGGCTCCCGAAGGACTCGATTATCTGATGAACGCCGTCGGCGAGAGCACGCTCCCCGACGGGATGGATCTAGTCAAAAGCGGAGGCACCTATGTCAGCATACCCACGCTGGTAGATGACGGCGATATGGCCGCCTCTGCAGCAGCTGCTGCCAAAAAGAATATTAACCGGGTGTTCTCCACCATGGATGACCAGAACACCTCTGCCATGCTCACTGAAATCGCGAACCTTCTGGCCTCAGGAGAAATTACCATGCCGCCCATTCAGGAGTATCCACTGAGCGCCGTAGCCGACGCCCACGCCGCGCTGGAAACCGGTCATACGCGCGGCAAAGTCGTCTTGAAGGTCGCTGATCTCTAACTCATACCTCGACTACAGACGGATATCCGATGATTGAATTTCAGGATCAGATTGAACTTGCGCCAGAGCGGCTAACTGAAATCCGACAACGCTTTCAGGACGACTACCTGCCCGCCGCCAGACAGCGCGGCATGAATCTGCTGGAAACCCGAGTATCACCGCCACTCAAACTCAGCAACGTAACCATCAAGCTCTGGTATCGTTGGCAGGTTGCCGACGTACAGTCCTGGTGGGCCATGCGGGCGCAGGCAGGCACACCGGAAGTCGCGCAGTTCTGGCAAGGCATCGACGAACTCGCGTTGTTTCGTGAACGTATTTATTTTTCCGCGCCTTTTCCAAAAGAACTACCGGAAAGCCAATCCACCGCTGCCTTCGAGATAGCCACGCGTGGCCACCGTGAAACCGCCCAGCTTAAGTTAAAGCCATCCCTTGGGGACGAAGACAAAGCGAGCTTTATATCCGCTCTGCAGCAAAGTGAAAAACTGCCCGCCCTGGAAGCCTTCAGTTTTGAACAGAACCTTGCACCGGACTACGCAGCCGGTGATGTCACCTTCGACCTGCTCTTTGCTGATGTCACAAGCGCCGAACAAGCCCGCCAATCTGCGCTATGGTTTAACACCATTGCACCTGCGATAGCGCAATATTGTGAAGCCTGCCACGCCTTGGGAATGCACACTCTGGGCGCAGGCCTGCGTGACTCCGGCCTGAAAAACGCGATCAAACGCACCGCTTATTTTCGTCTGCTGCCGGGTACCGATGACGCAACCGCCCGACGCTTCGAGCAGGACCTCCTCGAAATGCCCATGCAGATTCCGGAAATTCTGAACTGGCGCTTGAGCCGCGCTGAGGCTCTGCCCTGGAACCAGAATGAAGTGGCGCCCTGGACCTATGTCTGGGAACAGGAGTTTGCAAAGTTAGAGGATCTGCTCGGCCCTTATATGACCCACCCCCACCACTGGGCGCATATCGATCGCTGGTTTGACCCGGAATCCGGCGTTCAGGCAGTAGACACCCGGCTTTCCCATGCTTTTTCACCCCTGCAGGAAAGCCTGATTGCCAAAGAATCACAACGCACCCCGATACCATCACCCTGAGTACACAACCATGAGCAAACACCTGGAAGCCAGCGTAGACCCCATTACCGAAGACGACGACTTTATCGCCCGGGCACTGGAAGAACTCAGCCCACCGGCACTGATCATGTCGATCGTCCATATGACCGGCAACACCGACCTGCTCAAGAGCAATCTTCGCCCGCGCGTTATGGACGTGGTAGAAGCCTCAACGCAAACTGAACCGCTCGAAGACGGCAGCCTTACCCTTGCACAAGGCGCCGAAATCCGCGCCCACGCGCTGGAAGCCATCCGCACCTACCGCGAACGCGGCTGTGAACTGCCAACGCTGTCAGAAGAAACCATCAACGAAATGCTCGACTTTATGAGCGGCCAGCATATCGAGGGCGACTACCGTGAATTTATCAAGGAAGAGATTGCCATTGATGCCGTTGACCATCGCGCCGTTGAGTTTGATAACGCAAAATTGAAGGCGCGAGCAGCCAACTTTCCGGTCGTGATTATTGGCGCGGGCATGGGCGGCCTGCTCGCCGCCATCCGTCTGGATGAAGCGGGCATTCCCTGCACCGTTATCGAAAAGAATCCGGCCATTGGCGGCACCTGGTACGAGAACCGCTACCCTGGCTGCCGGGTCGATGTACAGGGCCACAGTTACAGCTACTCCTTTGAACCCAATCACGACTGGAGCAGCCACTACCCCAAGGCCAGGGAAATTCACGACTACTACGAGCACTGCGCCGATGAGTACAAGGTGCGCGATAAAATCCGCTTTAACACAGAAGTGGAATCGGCAGTTTACGATGATACGCGCAAGCGCTGGACGGTAACCGTTGTCGACGCTCAAGGTCGTCGCGAACAATTGGAGGCCGGCGCGGTGATCAGTGCAGTGGGCCAACTGAATCGCCCCAAACTGCCTGCCATTGAGGGTTTGAACGATTTTTCCGGGCGGGTCATTCACTCCGGCGCCTGGCCAAAAGACTGCGATCTCTCCGGCAAGCGCGTAGCGGTGATCGGCTGCGGTGCCAGCGCCTTACAGATCATTCCGGAAATGGCGAAGGCGGGGTCACCGCTACTGGTCTTTCAGCGCTCCCCCGCCTGGATGTTTCCCAACCTGGAATATCACTCCCCGGTAACCGAAGCCCAGCGCTGGGCACTGAAAAAACTGCCCTACTATTCCAAGTGGTATCGCTTCTGGTTGTTCTACACAGCCACCGAAGGGGTTTTTGCCAAAACACAGGTCGACCCGGCGTGGAATAGCCCGCTCTCGGTCAGTGCCTCCAATGACGATATGCGCATTGTGCTCACCGAGTGGATCAAGTCACAGGTCGACGACCCGGAGCTGATCGCCAAGGTACTGCCCGACTACCCGCCCTTCGGCAAACGGATTTTGCAGGACAACGGCTGTTACCTGCAGGCCCTGCAACAAGACAACGTCGATTTGATTACTGACGGGATAGAAAAAGTCGCAACGAACGGTATTGTCACTAGTGATGTCAAACTGTACGAAGTCGATGCCATTGTCTGCGCCACCGGCTTTCATGCGGACCGCTTTCTGTTTCCGATGAAGATTACCGGTCGCAAGGGCATTGATCTCAATGACCAATGGCAAGGCAACAATGGCCGCGCCTATCTGGGCATTACCGTGCCCAACTTCCCCAACCTGTTCTGCATCTACGGACCCAATACCAACCTGGTCGTGGCAGGCAGCATCGCCCACAACGCCGAATCACAGGTGAACTATATTCTGCGCAGTTTCAAACTCCTGTTTGAAACTGGCAAAGACGCAATGGATTGCCGACAGGATGTTCACGACGACTACAACGAGCGAGTGGATGCGGCGAACGAAGGCGCCGCCTGGGGCTGGCCCGGGGTCAATAGCTGGTACAAAAATGAGCAGGGGCGTATTACTGCCAACCTGCCCTTTCGGATAATTGATTACTGGCGTATGACCAAGCAGCCTAATCCCGCCGATTACCACTTTTATTGATGCGTCATTTCCCGGTCGGGCGTTACGAGTAAGCTGGTTCAGGCCGGCGCGAGCATTTCACCGGGGCGGGTACCCGTCGGCCCACCGCCATTGAAGGTAGGCACTCCGTTGACCATGGTCAACCGCATTGGCGCCGCGTCGCGGGTCCAACGCCAGGTGTGCCCGCCCTTGCCATCTGGCACGTCGTAGACCCGATGCATTTCGCGCGTATCAATTTCGTCGAGGTTAAAAACAGTAATATCGGCTTTTTTACCCACACTGAGCTCACCGCGATCCGACAGCGAAAAGTGACTCGCGATCTTACCGGTCAGCGAGTACACGGCCTCTTCGATAGAAAGCTGCTTATTCTTTTTGACAAACTCCGTGATCAATTTGATATTTTCGCCACCGCCACACAGCATCTGCCCGTGGGCGCCGGCGTCACTGACATTGCCCACGGCCTTTGGATCGCGCAGCAATTTCAAGACCATTTCCGTGTCCATCTCGAAGGGGGGCATGGTGACCGTCGAATCCAAGCCATTGGCGATAAGCCATTCTGCCATCGCATCGGAGGGGTGCTCGGCGCCAATCTGCTTCATATACTCTCCAACGGTAACGCCGATTGGGCCGACCCCATTGTCACTATTCATCAGGATTAACTCCTCCGCACGGCCGCGTGGAAAAGGCGAAAACTCAAAGGTTTCGTTGTCCCAGGAAGCGCGAGCGCGCTTGCGCCAGTCCGGATCACGCATAAGCGCGATCTTGCCGTCATCGGTCTCGGTGGTAACAACTTCGTGCCAGACATAATCATTTGACTGGGCGAAAATCAGCGAACTCTGAACACTGAGCGTCGACGTCACCGGAATGTGTGCAAAAGCCGTCCAGAAATCGCGACCTTCTTTTTTGAATTGCTCGTGCAGTTCCACCAGAGGCGCCTGAATGCCCATCATGTCTCGCTGAAACACCAGCGTCGGTAGCCCACCCCACTGCACCCGCACATTCAAGCCTTCCATCAGGCGGGCAATGCGCACCATCGACTCGGGTGCGGTCATCGCGCGAAAGACGTCAACAATCACCTGAAAGCAGCTGCCCTTGTGCCTGTCCATCACTTCAAACAAAGCCCTGAACTCGGCATCGTCTGCTTTCAGGGTTGGTACCGGGCGATCCTCGCCATCGTGATCAAACAAATTGGACGACAGACCCAGAGCGCCGGCGGATAGCGCTTCATCAAGCAATGCCGCCATTCGCTCAATCTCAGTGGGCGTCGCTGCCCGATCCCAAGCTTCGAGCCCCATTACCGCAAGGCGCAGAGCTATATGCCCGCAGAAGGCGGCGTAGTTTGTTGGCAATTTGACGTTGCGGACCATTGAATCTTTATACTCTGACCAACTACGCCAGTCCCAGGGCAGCTCACTGAAGAACGGTTCTTTCGGGATGTCCTCAAAAAAGGAAAAGATACCAACGACTTCTCGACGAACCGCTTCCTCATCGGATATGGGCGCGACACTGAAACCGCAGTTGCCCATGATAGTGGTGGTCACCCCGAAACCGGGCAGGGGATCCAATTCCGAATCCCACCACATGGCCCCGTCAAAGTGGGTATGGGTTTCAATAAAGCCCGGCGTAACCAGGCAGCCAGTGGCGTCCACTACCGTTTCGCCGGATCCTGGCTGCAGCGTTGGCGCAATCTCCTGAATCACACCGTCGGCAATACGTACATCGCCCTGATAGGCCGGTGCACCGGTGCCATCGACGATGGTGCCCCCGCGAATCAAACAGGATGAGGATTCTTGTGCAGACATAATTGCAAGCTCCTGAAAATAATCGTTTCTTATACAAAGACTTTAATAATATTACCGCCGCATATTTATGGGGCCTGGAAAATTCTGTGGTTTATAAGCAATATAGGCCTTGAATACGCTGGCAGGTAGAACAATGTGACCGCAGACTTTAACGATATTACTGAAGCTATAGATGCCCAACAGGCCGCTCTGGCAATGCTGAGGGTAATACAGGGGCAGGAGCTGAGCGCCGGTCAACTGCAGGTGTTTTATCGTTATTTCGTCGAGCGCGGGGTCAGCGTAACGGTTGTAGTTTTCAAGGAATGGATCGCGCAGATTCAGCGTGAACTCGACAGCGAGGAGTCACTGAAGCAGCTGGCAGAGGTCTGGACTGAACGCCTCGGAGATCGCGCCAGCTTTACCCCTCAGGAAGCCCAGGAGTTTCATCATCAGTACGCCTCGGTGCTAGATACCAATGCCATTATTCGGCAGCCCGTGGTCGTTGGTTATGTCGAGCGCGAAGCAGCCAGCGCTTTTGACCTGGAGCTTTCCCAGCCCGCCAGGAATATTCGCTGGACGCTGCTCTATACCGTCTCCGGTCAGGCAACTCTCAAAGCAGGGATTCGGGATATCAGCATCTCCCCCGGTGATGCACTGCTGCTGCCGCCCAATGCCATATATTCTCTAAAGCGTTCCACCAGCGCGCGGCGCTGGAACCATTTCTATATCAGCTTTCACCCACACACTGACTGGCGCCACCATCTGGACTGGCCCACCCCAGCTCCGCACGTAGGCCATGTGAAAGTTCCCAAAACCGAGCGCAAAAAAATTAGACGGGTGCTTGAAGACCTTGTCGACAACAGCTTGCATCCCTCAGCCGTTATGCATGATCTTGAAGCCAATCTCTTATTGCAGTTTATATTGCGCTGCAGCAGCTATTTTTCACAAAGCCACCACCGGGTAAGCGATAACCGCATCGACAAGGCGAAACGTTTTGTTGAAGAACATCTGAGTGAGACTTTTACTCTGGGACAGGTCGCCTCAGCGGTGCATATGTCGCCGTCGCGGCTGGCGGCGCTGTTCAAGGAATATACGGGCTTAAGTGTTTTCAGCTGGCGTAACGAGCGCCGCTTGATTTACGCCGCCCACCTGCTTCGCAGCAGTGATCAATCCATTGCAAATATTGGCGCACAACTGGGCTTTAATGACCCCACGTACTTCTCGCGCACCTTTCGCCAGCATATCGGTTGTAGTCCGAAGGCTTACCGCCACCAGCGACAGAGTGACGTCGCCAATGGCCTATAACAATTATCGGAGCGTGCTGTACGCTTACACTGTAAGACTTCATGAGCAATCTGGCGTCACGCCCTCCTGCTCAATCACATAAGAAACGATTTCGTAATCACCCGCATTTTCTAATGCTTGCAGGGCTATATTCATACTGCCTTCCAATGACACTCTCAGGTGTGGAATACTCACCGCCACGCCAGCGGACAAGTTCAACTCTACCGTCTTATTATTTCCCACTGAATATCGATTGTCGCGAAACTGCTCCAACACGCGGTGCATGGCAAATCGCACACCATCTTCCATAGTATCGGAAAGAATGATCGCAAAGACATCGCCATAGCAAGTAAGCAAATCGGTTCCGCGAATTTTTTTCAGTATGTTGCGGCCAATCACCCTGAGCAGCAAAGAAGCAACTTTTTCACCGTGTTCCGCTTCGATGGTACGAAGGTTATTAACGCGTAGCACGGCAATATGAATTCTACCGTCGTCGGCAGACTTCAGTATTTCGGCGTAATGCTTTTCAAAAGCCTCCGGCGCGAGAATATCCTGACCGCTGTGGACCTCAGGAAAGAAATGGGCCTGTTTCAGATCTCGAAATCGGTTATCGCCACTCTCTGACAGACCCGATCGCTCATTGAGCAAGTGTTGTGCCTGCAGTCGCATTGCGTATATTTCAGTCGGTCCGGCAACCAGCTTTTCAAGCACCCATGAGAGAGCTTCCAGCTCCTGCTGCATGCGAAGCACCAGTGCTTCAAACCCTTTCCGTCTAATCCCCAGGGCCTTCTCCAAGAGCTCGTCTACGTAGTCACTGCCTTGCCAATAGGCTTCCCGGGAGACAAAGCGATCCGCCAGCACGCCGGAGAGCGCAACACAGTAATTAAATCGATGATCCTCGTGATCGGCGGTAAAATCTGTTTCGTGGCTGCTGGCGATCGCGGAGGTGATCAGTGGAGGGAGCCCCCACTTCTGCAGAAGCCACGACCCAAAGCGAGCATGATCGACTTTGAGCTCTCTGATTTCCTGTTTGATGATCTGCTGATGGCTGAGGCTGCGGTACTCGATATACTCGTAGAACACCGGCTTGGCACGATCCAGTGCCAGCATACCCACATCCTGCAGCAAACCGGCGAGAAAAAGCGATTCAAGCC
>PAKT01000025.1 GCA_002710725.1 Spongiibacteraceae bacterium | reverse complement strand
TTTTACCTCGGTGTTGAATGGCTTTGCAGCCTACATGAGCCAGCTACAGGCGAAAGCCCTGAGTCTGGACAAGGCTGTGCGCTATGTTGAGCAGGACGCCATTGCCCGCATCTCTGAAAAACAGGTGCAAAAAAGTGCCACCTGGGGCCTCGACAGAATCGACCAGGCAGACCTGCCACTGGATCGCCAGTTTTCCTACACCCTGACCGGCAAGGGAACCCACACCTATATCGTCGATACCGGCATCCGCAGCGATCACAAAGACTTCAGTGGCCGTCTGGGCAAAGGCGTCAATACCAGCGACGACCCGAAGCAGCCGCCAGGCAGCCTGCTCGACCCTATTTTTGCCGTCCTGTTCGGTGACAAGGAAAATCCGGACGACCCGACCGCAGACTGCAATGGCCACGGCACGCACGTTGCTGGCTCCGCCGGGGGCAGCGAATGGGGAGTGGCAAAGAACACCACACTCTACCCTGTTCGGGTGTTGAACTGCGAAGGTGCCGGCTCCAACTCTACGGTTATCGCCGGGCTGGACTGGATTGCCAAAAACGCCAAACGACCGGCCGTGGTCAATATGAGCCTCGGCGGCGGCGCCTCATCCTCTATCGATGAGGCCGTGGAAAACCTGGTCAAGCGCGGAATCACAGTGGTCGTGGCCGCCGGCAACGACAACAAGGATGCCTGCCAGGCTTCACCCGCACGCGCCAAATCGGCGATTACCGTCGCGGCCAGTGACAGCAGCGATCGTCGCGCCGACTTTTCCAACCATGGCCGCTGCACCGACATCTTCGCTCCGGGAAAAGATATTACCTCCGCCTGGATCGACAGCAACCGCTCTACCAAGACTATCAGCGGAACCTCGATGGCGAGCCCGCACGTCGCAGGCGTGGCGGCCCTTCTACTCGAGGCAAACCCGGACAGCTCACCCGCCGATATTGAGCGCGAATTGCTCAAGGAGGCCGCCAGCGGCAAGATTGGCGACCGCAAAGGCAGCCCCAACAAACTGCTACAGTCCACCAATCGATAAACCGGAGAACGCCATGGGATTTGCACTATCCGATATTCAGTTGAGCAGCAGCGCCTTCAAACAGGGTGAGGCTATTCCCGCCAAACACACCGGCGAGGCCGAAGACCTCTCCCCCGCTCTGAGCTGGAAAAACGCACCGGAAGGTACCAAAGCCTTTGCCGTTATCTGTCACGACCCGGATGCGCCACTGGTATCCGCCAACGGGACCTACGGTTACGTCCACTGGGTGCTCTACAACCTTCCCGCCGACTGCAGCAGTCTTGAAGAAGGCACCAGCAAAGGTACCGCAGGTAAAAATGATTTTGGCAACACCAACTACGGTGGCCCCATGCCACCACCAGGCCACGGCGTTCATCAGTATTACTTTTGGATACTGGCTCTCGATAGCGACGAAGAATTGCCACCTGGCCTGACCCTGTGGGAATTTCTGGCTAAAGTCGAAAGCAAGGTAATCGGAATGAATCGGCTGGTGGGAACTTATCAACGAAGCTGATTGCGCCCAGGTAACTCGGCGGAACGATTGAAGAAGGGCGTAACACGTTGCCCTTCAGCTTTGCGGCCGTTGCAGCCTGCAATTTCAGCTAATCATTGGTGCCCGGAGCCGGAATCGAACCGGCACGCCAGCAATAGGCGGGAGATTTTAAGTCTCCTGTGTCTACCAATTCCACCACCCGGGCGAGGGCATTCGAACGTGTACGGGTATCGCGGGCTGCCCCGTCAATTCCGCTTAAATATCAGCCTGTTAAAACTGAAAGGTTGGATTGGAAGCGCGGGATGCTACAGCACAAGGCCGCTATTTTCAATCACTTGGCGGCATTCAGCGGCAAGCGCTCTCGGCGTCCCTGCCGAAACAACCCCTTTCTCCGCCGAGCCTGGTTTTTTCTCACCAAACTTAGGAACGCCGCTATAGGCTGGATATTGTAAACTGTGCAGGCTAAGGGCGAAGTGAAGTATACCGGCGCCCCCCTACCTTATTATCAGTGGCGATAGCGGTGCCGCATTACTTCACCGTATATACCAGGCACAAGGACAAAGGATGGACTTCTGGCGATTCAGCACTGATCTGGCAAATACGCATCAACTGCTGGAAGGCAGCCACGACTTTACGCTGGTTGGCTTATCGATTGTCATTGCCTGCTTCGCGGGCATAACCAGCCTGTCGCTGGCAGACCGAATTACCGCCTCAACAGAAACCAGCTCAAAAGTATGGTGGCACATGGGCGGTGCTATCGCCCTCGCCTGCGGTATCTGGGCAATGCACTTTACCGGAATGATTGCTTTCTCGCTGCCGGGGCATCAGATGAATTACAACGCGGAAATTACGGCCGCCTCCATAATCCCGGCAATCATTGGCAGTATCGCAGCACTTTATTTTATCGCCCGGAACCACGCCCGCGGCTGGCGCCTGCAGGTCAGCGCCCTGACGCTGGCCATCGGCATTGGCACAATGCACTACGCCGGCATGGAAGCCATGGAAATGCCGGGCTTACGCTATGACTTTTCTCTTTTTGCAATCTCGATTCTGGTTGCCTACCTGCTGTCACTCGCCGCACTGACCGTGCGCGGTCGACTGCGCACCATGCAGAGCTTCTCTGAAAATATTGTCAATTTCATTGCCGGTTCAGTAATCGGGCTCTCTATCGCCGGCATGCATTATACGGCCATGTCAGCCAGCAGATTTTATGTTGTGGAAACCGTCCACACCCATGGCGCGGCGCTGTCGGACGGCTCTCTCGCTACGACCGTAGCAATATTTGCAGGCATTATTCTCGGGCTGAGCTCGTTGGTGACATGGATAGATCGGCAGGTAGGCTTCCAGCGCCTGATGCATCTGCAACAGATGGCACATACGGACCCTCTGACGGCATTGCCCAACCGGGCCTTGTTCGAGCAACAGGTCGACATTGCGCTGCGACACAGCGAAAGGCATGGCGACCGCGTCGCGATCCTGTATTTTGACCTGAACAAGTTCAAACCAATTAACGACAACTACGGACATGCCGCGGGCGATTTGCTGCTGCGAGAATTTGCGTTGCGTTTGCAGAAGGTTTTGCGCAAGGAAGACCTCCCGGCGCGTTTGGGCGGAGACGAATTTGCCGCTTTGCTTCGGAACTTCGGAAACCCCGAGGACCTGGCGCAGACGGCCTCGCGGATACTCGATGCCATGAGCGTACCGGTGAAATCCGGCCGCTTGCAGCTACCCCTGAGTGTCAGTATTGGTATCAGCATGTGCCCCGACGATGGCACCTCTCAACAGGAGCTGCTGCATGCCGCAGACGAGGCCATGTACCGCGCAAAAGCCAATGAGCTTGGATACAGCTTTTCCTCTGAATCCCTTAGCGACGGCTTGCATGCTCCGGCTAGCGCAGCAGAAAACTTGCAGACCGCGTTGGACCGCGCGGAAATCACCCTGCTCTACCAGCCCTGCATCGAACTGGAGTCTCGACTACCGGTTGGCGTAAAGGCTCTGGCACGCTGGCCAACGGAACAACGCCTGTCAGAAAGCAAAATTGCGGCCTTGGCGGAAGGACGAGGAGTCAGTCAGGAGCTTGGCGATCTCGTGTTGCGGGCCGTATGCAAGCAGGCTCACGATTGGCGTATTGCCGGCCTGAAGTTCGGCAAGGTGGCCTTTACAGTGAACGATGCGCAATTGAATCACTCGGAATTCAGCAAATCACTTAAGGGCATACTCCAGGAGTTAGACGTTCCCGCCAGCGATTTGGAAATCGAGGTCAGCGCCTCTTCTGTGCGCGACAGTCAAAAGCACGCGCGGGAAGAGCTGGTCAAGGTCGCAGACCTCGGTGTCACCGTAACTCTGGACAATGTCGATGCAGATACCTCACTGCATCTCCTTGGGGAAGCACCTATCCAGAAAATAAAGTTCAGCCGGGAAATGGTTGCTCAGGCAGCAACCTCAGACAAAGCTTTCGCACAGATGCGCACCATAGCAACACTGAGCGAAGAGCTTGGGTACCGGATTGAAGGCAACGGAGTTCAAACCGAAGAGCAACTTGAGAGATTGCTTGCGGTGGGCGCCTCTGCGGCTCAGGGCTACCTGTTCAGCAAGCCGGTGTCGGCTGATGTGCTGGCAACCAGCCTGCTGCCAAGAACTGGCCGCAAAGCCCTTTCGGGCTAAGCCGAAGGATAGAAAATGGAGGCGCGGGTCGGAATCGAACCGGCGTACACGGAGTTGCAGTCCGCTGCATAACCACTCTGCCACCGCGCCTGAAATCAGTTTTGTTCTACACCGAGGGGTGTACGCCGGTTCGATTAACCGGCCCTTTCTTTCGCCGCAGGCGCTGGAGTTGCAGTCCGCTGCATAACCACTCTGCCACCGCGCCTGAAATCGTTTTGTTCTACACCGAGGGGTGTACGCCGGTTCGATTAACCGGCCCTTTCTTTCGCCGCAGGCGCTGGAGTTGCAATCCGCTGCATAACCACTCTGCCACCGCGCCTAAAATCAGTTTTGTTCTACACCAAGGGGTGTACGCCGGTTCGATTAACCGGCCTCTCTATCAGAGAGTTTTGGAGCGGGAAACCGGGTTCGAACCGGCGACCTCAACCTTGGCAAGGTTGCGCTCTACCAACTGAGCTATTCCCGCTTTTCGCTCTGTCGACAGACCGCTGAATAACGGCCTGTTTAACGAAGGCGGTTATTCTATGCTGTGTCAGCGAGGAGTCAAGCCGAGATCTGCAATTGATTGAAATTTAAGGCCCGATTGCTCAATTTGCCATCAATGGAGCCTATTTCTCGGAACGCGTCAGCTCCGGCCAGGCCGCGCGCAGGTAAACCACCATGGACCACAGAGTAAGAATCGCCGCCACATAAAGCGCGATCATATTGGCGGTATACAGAACATTGTCACGACTGTCCTGAAACAGCAGCAAACCGATGATCGCAATA
Organism: Spongiibacteraceae bacterium; assembly: GCA_002710725.1. Lineage (GTDB taxonomy): Bacteria > Pseudomonadota > Gammaproteobacteria > Pseudomonadales > Spongiibacteraceae > Litorivivens. The sequence goes on along the minus strand of PAKT01000025.1, from coordinate 11,924 downwards.
ATCTGAGCAGTGGTTTTCAACTTGCCGATATAGGAAACCGCCACACTGGTTCGCTTGCCCAGCTCTGCCATCCATTCCCGCAGCGCAGAGATCACGATCTCACGGCCAATAATGACCACCGCCGGTAGGGTAAACCACCAGGCGTCGTAGGCTTCGATCAACAGCGCCAGTGCAATCGCCACCATCAACTTGTCGGCAACCGGATCAAGGAAGGCACCAAGCGGGGTCGACTGACCGAGCTTGCGAGCAAAATAGCCGTCCAGCCAATCGGTGATACCGGCGACGGAAAAAACCAGCGCCGTGTAGAACGCGCGGTTTTCCAGCGGCATATAAAACAGTACGACGAAGACCGGTATCAGGAAAATCCTGAACAAAGTCAAAAGGTTAGGTATATTCATCAACGCCCCAAGTTTGCGAAGCGCCCATTTTAGGCAGCTTTACGTCGTTAAGCTACTCGCTGCGCAAACTTTCGTAGATATCCCTGGCCAGTTTGCGACTAATGCCCGGCACCCGGTTCAGGTCTTCCACGCTGGCAGCGAGAATACCCTGCAGCCCACCAAACTGTCTGAGCAGGGCTTTGCGGCGTTGCGCACCCACCCCGGGGATACTGTCCAGAACCGACTGGCGCCGTTTCTTGTCCCGTCGTTGTTTGTGGGCAGTTATCGCAAAACGGTGAGATTCGTCGCGTATATGTTGAATCAGGTGCAGCGCCGGACTGTTGGCCACCAGACGCATTTCCTCCCCGGTATCGCCGCGAATCAGAACTTCCAGCCCGGCCCGGCGATCGGCGCCCTTGGCCACCCCAACCAGCAAAAATTCAGGCAGGGCGAGTTCCTTCAGGGTCTCACGGGCCGCACTGAGCTGCCCCTTGCCGCCGTCAATCAGCAGGATATCCGGCACCGGGTATTCACCGGAGGCCACCCGCTTATAGCGTCGCTGGAGTGCTTGAGCCATGGCAGCATAATCGTCTCCCGCAGTTACACCCTCGATATTGAACTGCCGATAGTCGCTTTTCAGCGGCCCGTTGCCATCAAACACTACACAGGAGGCGACCGTCGCTTCACCGCTGCTGTGACTGATATCGAAGCATTCGAGTCGCTGTGGCAGCTCGTCCAATCCAAGCGCGTCTTGGAGTGCCTCATAGCGCTCCTGATAATTCGCCTGGGTTGCCAGCCGGTTGCCGAGATTCTGCTCGGCGGCGGTTTCCGCCAGACTCAGCCACTTGGCGCGGGCTGTGCGCACCCGCTGAGAAATGGTCAGCTTCTGTCCTCGCGCCTCGCTGAGGGCGCTGGCCAGGGTGTCGGCGTCCGGAAGCGGTCTGTTAACCACCAGTTCGCCGGGCAAGTCCCGGCTGCCGTTGAGGTAATACTGGGCGATAAAGGCTTCCAGCACCTCCCCATCGGATTCTTCAAGATGCAATTTGGGGTAATAACTGCGGCTCCCGAGGATCCGCCCGCCGCGCACGTACAATAGCTGCACGCAGGCCTGCCCCGCTCGGATCACGGCCGCGACAATATCGAGATCACCGCCCTCGCCTTCAATCCACTGGCTTGCCTGCACTTTCTGCAGGTGGCTTATCTGATCCCGGTAGCTTGCCGCCTCTTCAAACTCCAGCTTCTCCGCCGCCGATTCCATCTGATCCGCCAGTTCTGCGATCAGGGTGGCGTTTTTGCCCTCCAGAAACATCATCGTGTGACGCACGTCCTCGGCATAGGCCTCAGCGCTGATGCGATTAACGCAGGGGCCGGTGCAGCGGTTGATCTGATACTGAAGACAGGGACGGCTTCGATTTGAAAAATAGCTGTCTTCACATTGCCTTACCTTGAATACCTTCTGTAAAAGGTTAAGACTTTCCCGCACCGAGGACGCATTCGGGAAGGGGCCGAAATAGCGCCCCTGCTTCGATTTTGCCCCCCGATGCACGCTGATACGCGGGTAATCATGGTGAGTCGAGACGTAGATATAGGGGTAGGATTTATCGTCGCGCAGCAGAATATTGTAGGGCGGTTTGTACTGCTTTATCAGGTTCTGCTCAAGCAGCAGCGCCTCACCTTCAGTCGCTGTGACAGTGACATCGATATGCGCAATACGCGACACCAGCGCCATGGTTTTGGCTGCCAGCCCGGAGGCCCGGAAATAGCTTGCCAGACGATTGCGCAGGTTCTTGGCCTTGCCCACATAGAGAATGTCGTTGGCCGCATCCTGCATCACGTAGACCCCGGCACTGCGGGTTACGTGTTTGAGAAAGGTTTCGTGATCGAAGGAGGTACCGCTCATGTTCCGCGACAGGTCAGGATGTCGCAGGCAACTCTACCACACCGTGTCGCAATGCCAACCAGGCCAGCTCAACATCGCTGTTAATATTCAGTTTTTCGAAAATGCGGTAACGGTAGGTGTTGACGGTCTTGGTGCTGATATTGAGCAGTCGGGAGATCGCCGCGACCTTCTCGCAATTGACCAGCATCAGGGTAATTTCCAGCTCCCGACGCGACAGGCTGTCAAAGGGCGACTCCTTTGAGCCAAGGCTGCGCATCGCCATGTTTCCCGCGACTTCCGGGCTGATATAACAACCGCCGCTGAGCACGGTTTTAATGGCTTTAAGGATTTCGTCGAAGCTCGCCCCTTTGGTCACGTAGCCACTGGCACCGGCTTTCAGAAACTGGGAGGGAAAGGGTTCATCCGCGTACACGCTCAAGCCGATAACCCGTGTTGAGGGACAGGTTTGTGCGATACGTCGGGTTGCCCCCAACCCACCGATACCCGGCATCTGGTGGTCCATCAGCACCACGGCAGGATTGTGTTCGCGACTCAGCGCAATGGCTTCCTCACCACTGCGGGCGGTGGCAACAATGCGATAGCCCGGCTCCGCCTCCAGCATCTTTTCAATGCCGAATCGCACAAGGTCGTGATCGTCAGCCAACAGAATACTGACCATTAGTGGGACTCCTGCCTGGGCTGTGCATCCCTTCGGATAGTGTTCTTCCCTGGAATTTAACGAATGCACTGGGGCAAAACGCGGCGGAAGGTGAGATTAATACGCCCCGCCATTTCACCGCGCGATGCAGGTACCGCATGCAGCCACTCTTCCTGGACGCGCCCTGCCATTACCAGCAGACTGCCGCCCTCCAGCAGGAGTTCGCGCTTGGTAGCGGGTGCATTGCGGCGTTTCATCACAAATCGCCTGGCAGCCCCCAGACTGACCGAAGCTATCGTTGGCTGCGGGCCGAGTTCTTTTTCGTTGTCGGCGTGGTACCCCATGGTATCGCCCCCATCGCGATACCAATTCAATAGAACCGTATTAAATCCTGTCCCGAGCAGACTGTCGATACGCCTTCTCAACACCTGTAAACTAGGCGGCCAGCCGGAGGCTTGGTGAACCACGCCGGAATAGCGGTATTCCACACCGACATCCCCATAAAATGCGTTTAATCTTGGCACCTTGTGACGCTTTCCGAAAAGATTGACTTCCGGTTGCGTCCATACACATTGCTCACAAAGTTGCTGGTAAAGGGATTGCTGATCTGTCACATAGCGCGGGTTCATACCGAGTCGGCTGGCACCATCCAGCTCCAGCCATTCAAGCGATTCCGGGGCAGCCGTAGCAAACAGATCCACTCATCCCCCTTTGAATTATCCTCAAGCGGGTGCGATCAGTAGACCCGCGGTTCGATATCGAGATTAACACTAAATTGCGCGTGAACCGAAGCCTGAATCTCTGAGGCGAATTGAAGAATCCGCCGCCCCGGACAGCGGCCGGGGTTGATCAAAACAAGCGCCTGCTCCCGGAAAATACCGACGCCGGCCTGCTCGCCCTCGCCACTGCGGCCACGCCAACCCGCCTGCTCTACCAGCCAGCCTGCGGCCAGTTTGTACTGCCCGTTGTGCGGCCACATCGGCAAGGTCGGGTGGATCTCACGCAGGGTATCTGCCTGCTCACTGGAGACAATCGGGTTCTTGAAGAAACTGCCGGCATTGGGCAATTCGGCAGGTGATGGCAGTTTGCGCGCGCGCACCGCACGCACCGCCGCTGAAACTTCCTGGGGGCTTGCCGAGGCATCGACCTCTGCGGCCAAGGCGGGATAACTCAGGTTGGTATTGGCAACCTTGGACAACTTCAGCCCGACCTCAGTTATCACAAAACGGTCGCGCAGGGCACCTTTGAAAATACTGTCACGGTAAGCCAGCTCGCAGTCCTCGCGGCTCAAGCGTCGCTCTGCGCCGGTTTCCAGATCCAGGCCCACGACCGAGGTAAGCACACTGCTTAATTCGACGCCGTAGGCGCCGATATTCTGGATTGGCGCGGCCCCAACATTCCCGGGAATGGCGCTGAGATTCTCCAGCCCAAACCAGCCCTGCGCCAGACTGTAACGGACAAAATCGTCCCAGTTTTCACCGGCGGCCACGCTGAGCTCTACCCAGTCTTCCTGCTCAGTAAGGCAGGTGATGCCGCGCAGCTGCAGGGGAATGACGACTCCATCAAAGTCGCCGCTGAGCACAATATTGGAGCCGCCACCGAGAATCAGCGACGGCAATGCCCGCTCCCGGGCAAAGGCCAGAGCCTCTCGCAGATCTTCAATACTGTTTGCCGGGGTCAGGTAGCGAGCCCGGGCCGGCACCGCCAGCGTATTCAGCGCCTGCAGTGAAACGTCGGACTGCGGTGTCACGCCCGGCTCCCGCCAAGCTCTTCGAGCAAGCCCCTGGCGGCATCTTCGATCAGGTTCAGTACATGCTCAAAACCTTCGTCACCGCCGTAGTAAGGGTCTGGCACTTCGCGCTCCTCGAAATGCGACGCGTAGTCCAGAAACAGCCCGACCTGCGCCGAATGAGAATCCGGCGCCTGGGCCAGGATATCCCGCAGGTTGTCCTCGTCCATGGCCAGAATGTAGTCGAAGTTGTGAAAATCAGCAGGCTGAAACTGGCGCGCGCGCAAAGCCGACATATCGACACCACGCTGCTGCGCCGCAGCGCTGGCGCGGGGATCGGGAGGACGCCCTATGTGCCAATCTCCGGTTCCGGCGGAATCCACCAAAATGCTCGAGCCCAGGCCCTGTGCGTCAACCATCTGCTGGAACACCGCATGCGCCGTCGGCGAACGGCAGATATTTCCGAGACAGACAAACAATACTCTGATCACCTTGAATGCTCCCCCTCGGCAAGCAGTAGTCGCACGGTTTCCAGATCAGCCTGGGTATCCACGCCAGCCGGAATGCGCGCTACGGCTTCGGCAACATGAATACGCGCGCCCTGCTCCAGGGCCCTTAGCTGCTCAAGCTTTTCTATCTGTTCCAGTTGCCCCGGCGGCCAGACTACGAACTTGTTCAAAAGATTCACGCGATAGGCGTAGATCCCGATATGGCGAAGAAAGGGCAAGTTGGGGGGTAAAACCTCAGGAGCGGCGCTGAACTCGTCCCGCGCCCAGGGTACACAGGCGCGACTGAAATACAGCGCAAAGCCGTTCGCAGCGAGCGCCACCTTCACCACATTGGGGTTGCGAAGTGCTTCGATGGATTCCAGAGGCTCCGCGAGCGTCGCCATCTGCGCATCCGCATGCGCAATCAGGTTGGCCGCCACCTGATCGATAACGGCGGGGGGAATCAGCGGCTCATCGCCCTGCACGTTTACCACCACTGCGTCTTCAGCCAGGCCCAGGTGGCTTGCGACCTCCTGCAGGCGATCGGTACCCGACTGGTGATCTTCGCGGGTCATGCACACTTCCGCGCCAAAGCCTTCGCAGGCCTGCTGCACCCGGATATCGTCGGTGGCGACCACCACCCGACTGGCTGTGCTTTCGCAGGCCCGGGACCAGACATGCTGAATCATGGGCTGGCCATTGATTTCCAGAAGGGGCTTGCCCGGCAGTCGAGTTGACGCAAATCGCGCCGGAATTATGACGGTAAAACTCATCCCTATTCCTCGGACAGAATCTTCAGTTTGCGCTTGAGACTGGTATAAAAGCTGGCGGGCAACGCGGCCTGAACCGGCAGAAACCACATGTTATCGGTCGCAAAGGCCCGGCATTTTACCGCGTCTTTCTCAGTCATCACGAGAGGAAAATCCCCCTCAAACCGCAAATCCTCTTCGATAAAGCGATGATGATCGGGAAAAGGGTGAGCAATCGGGCTAAGCCCCAATTCGAGGAGCGTAGTGAAAAACCGGCGCGGATTGCCGATACCGGCCACCGCGTGCACCCGGCCTTCAAATTCGGCAATGTCCCTGGATTTACCGCTAAGCAGGTTGACCGGCTTTGCCGGTTCAAGCTGCATCTCGCTGTAGGGCCGGCGCCAGGACAGCGCGCTTTCCCCGTTGATCACCAGCAGGTCTACCTCATCTACCCGCCGGGCCGGTTCACGCAAGGGCCCCATCGGCAGACAGTGGCCATTGCCAAAGCCCCGCACACCGTCAACCACCGCAATTTCGATATGTCGCTGCAGCGCGTAGTGCTGCAATCCGTCGTCGCTGATGACAACATCGCAGCCAAAGCGCCGTTCAATTTCCGCCAGTGCCGCAACCCGGTCCGGTCCGATGACAACCGGACAGTCGGCGGAGCTGGCGATTAACAGCGGCTCATCACCGGTTTGTTCCGGCCGTCCACTGGCCGTCACCACGAAGGGATAGTAAGGCGCCTGCCCGCCGTAGCCGCGACTGATCACGCCGGGTTTATAACCTTCGGCCTGCAGCCAGCGAACCAGCGCAATCACCAGCGGGGTTTTACCGGTTCCGCCCACAGTGATATTGCCGACCACAATAACCGTCGTTTGTTGTGGCTTGGCGCGCCGCTGCAAGCGTATACGTCGCAGCGCCACCACAGTCCGATAAAGAATTTCCAGTGGCCACAGCAGCCAGAGCAAACGGATCGGTCGGCGATACCAGGCTCGTTCCAGGCGCTGGGCAAAATCCATTATTCCGCTTGCGGCTCTCGTGTGGTCAAACTCAGTTTAGTAAAGCCGAGCTGACCAGCCGCGTCCATGGCCCTGATGACGGATTGATGCGGCGCCTTGGCGTCGGCGGTAATCACGACCGGCGTCGACGTATCGCCGCCGGAAACCTCGGCAATGGCGGCTTTGAGGCCCTTGAGATTCGGGCTGACCACAGTCAGGTCATTGACCATGTACTGCCCCTGGGCATCGACAATGACCTCCAGCGGCACGACCTCCTGTGGCGCCGGGTCACCGCTGGCTTCCGGCAGTTCCAGAGTCAGGCGACTTTCTTTGGTAAACGTCGTCGAGACCATGAAAAAGATCAGCAGCAGGAAAACCACATCAATCAGCGGTGTCAGATTGACCGAAACCTCTTCCAGTTTCTGACGTCTGAAATTCACGACTTGCCACCTTTGGCATTGACCAGGTGCATGTGGTTGACCAGCTTGATCGTTTCCTGCTCCAGCTCCACCACAATCGTATCAATGCGGCGCACATAGTAGCGATGCATCATCAGCGCCGGGATGGCAACGCTCAATCCCGATGCTGTGGTGATAAGGGCTTCGGAAATCCCGCCTGCGAGCACGCCCGCGTTGCCGGTGCCCTGCAGCATGATTTCCGAAAACACCCGGATCATACCGATGACCGTGCCAAGCAACCCCAGCAAGGGGGTAATGGCGGCGATGGTTCCCAGCGCATTGAGGTATTTCTCAAGGCGGTGTATCACGTGGGAAGCAGCATCTTCGATGCTTTCCTTCATCACCTCCCGGCCATAGCGTGCATTCGACAGCCCTGCTGCCAGAATTTCACCCAAGGCCGAAGATCGCTCCAGACGGCGCAATTTCTCCGCATCCAGCTGATTCTTTTTCAACCAGTCAGATACTTGCGGGAAGGTGTTCGGAGGCGCGATTTTTTTGGGGTCGAGTTCAATCCAACGCTCGATGCAGATGGCCAATGCGGCCGCGGAACAAAGCAGTATCGGCAGCATCAGCCAGCCGCCAGCCTTAACCAGTTCAAACACAGCAATACCTCTTATTCTGATATCCGGGCATTATACGTACTTCACCGGGTGAAGCGACACACTCACTGCCAGTAAAAGCGCCTGTTCGAGCGATGCTCTGTGACCTTCTCGACACCGCGCGGCGACAGCTCAAAGCGAATCGCTCCGGAATCCGCCGTTGCCCGTATGCGGCTGCCCGCCTGCCGGTAACGCTCGACCACCTCCTCTGCCGGGTGACCAAAATGGTGTTTGTAACCCGCCGAAAACACAACCCACTCCGGGCGAAGCTGCTGGACAAAACGCTCTGAGGACGAGGTTTTACTGCCGTGATGGGGCGCCAGCAAAACCGAAAGGTCTGTGAGCGCGTCGAGATGACTAGCCAGCAGGCGCTGTTCCACCGCGCTGTCGATATCACCGGGTAGCAGCACTTTGCTGCGTCCCGTTTGCACAAGTAACACACAGGATCGGTTATTGGAGGACGTTTCTTCTAAATTCGGATGAGGGTGCAGCAGGGAAAAACGAACCCCCTCCCAGCGCCATTGCATCCCCTCCCGACAGGCGCTGCTGCCGGGCAAAACCTCTCCGGATAACAAATGAAGCTGTGGGTAAGCCTCCAACACACGCTGATAGGCACCGGCGTGATCATTGTCGTTGTGACTGATAAGGAGGGTATCGACCCGATTAACGCGTCGATAACGCAGGTAAGGCAACACGGCGGCATCCGCCAGATCAAAGCTCTTGCTGTAGCGCGGCCCCACATCGTAGACCAGCACACGATTGCGGGTGGCGATTACCGCCGCCAGCCCCTGCCCCACATCCAGCACCGAAACCCGCACGTGCCCGGGCGCGATATCCGGGTTTTCCTCGCGCAGCGACAGCGCCCCGACAAGGGGCAAGAACAAAAACAGGGCCAAATACCGCGCGGGCACCCCCCGGGGCGCTAAAAGCAGGATGGCCGCCACACAAAGGCAAAGCCAAGTCAGCACCTGAGGTACGTAATGCCAGGCAGGCACGACTGGAATCAGCCATTCGACTACCGACATGACGGCTTCAATGCCGGCATTGGCAAGCCGCCAAACATAACTGGCGGCGGCCGTCGATATCAGCTCCAGGCACAGTGCCAGCAGTGTCAGTGGAATCAGCAGCAGGCTGAACACAGGCACCGCAACCAGATTAACCGGCAAGCTCAGGGGCGACAGCATGTCAAAAAAAGCGAGAGTCAGGGGCGCCAGCCCCAGCAACAAGGCCCATTGCGCGCGGAATAGGGAGTGCCATGTTCGGCGCCGATCAAAGATCGCCAGCAAAACGGCAACCGCAGAAAATGACAGCCAGAAACCGGGGGACAGCGTAGCCAGAGGTTGTAGCAGTAACACCACCAGCATGGCCAGAGACCAGAGCTGCCAGCGATTCAAACCACGTCCCAACTGAAGGGCCAGCAAGCCGAGAACAACCATAATCAGTGCCCGCTGAGTGGGCAGACTGAATCCCGCCAACCAGGCGTAGCCGGCGGCAGCCAGCAGCGCGCAGATTAAAGGGCCATGGCGCGTAAGGGGCAGCAACAGGCGCCCACAGAGAAGACCGAGCCCCGCGGCAATGCCGATATGCAAGCCGGATATGGCTACCAGATGTGACAAGCCCGACTGTCGCAGCACCTCCCAGTCAGCGTCGCTGAGCCTGCCTCGATCTCCGACCGCGAGCGCCAGCAACAAGGGTTGCCGCGACAGCCCCTCCAACTGGACGCGCAAATGCTGCACAATGCGGGCACGACCGCCCGCGCCGCCTTTCAGCAACTCGCCGTCGCGGACATAACCGGAGGCGTGCAGGCCCGAGACGACCAGCCAGCGTCCGTAGTCAAAACCTCCGGGGTTTGCGTAACTGCGCGGCCGCTTCAAACGCACTTTGAGCTGCCAATGCTGCCCGGTCTCCAGGGGTTTATCGCTGCGATAGCTGAGCCGCACTCGCTCAACCGCGCAGGACTCCGCCAGGCAGCGATCTACGCGAAAATTGAAGCGCCAGGTACCGCCCCGGTGGGCGCTGAACTCGGGCAAGCCATCTATCTGCCCTTGCAGAGTCAGCGTTTTTCCTTCGAGCGCTTCAGGCAGAATTTTCTGAACCAGAAGATGCCCGAAGACACTGCCGTAGGCCAAGCCACAACAGAAACACAGCGCGGTTAACGAAAAGGGAAGCCGACGAAGAACGCTCAGCACACTGATGAGCAAGGCCAAAACAATCAGCTGAAGTGGCGGGAGAACAGGCAACAGCGCAACAACGCCCATGCCCGTTGCAATGGATATCGTCCGTGACACCATGGTGGAGATGCAATCCCTTAGCATGCATAATAGCGGCCTGCTGGCGGAGGACGATTCACCTCCGCCCTAATCCTGCTGCAGGCTCACCCGCTCATTATGCCCCGCAAAATTTTCAAAAGGTACATGCCGAACCCTGATTCCATCAAGGGGCATCCTTCTGTTCGCTGGCTGGGGCCCATGATTCACGCTCCAAACCTGTGGCACCTGAATCGACGATCCGTCACCCTCGCCTTTTTTATCGGCGTCTTTACTGCCTTTATGCCATTGCCCGGGCAAATGGTGATAGCCGCACTTGCCGCCATTCTGGTCAGTGCCAATTTGCCGCTCTCGGTGTGCCTGGTGTGGATTACCAATCCAGTCACCATGCCCGCTTTCTTTTTTGTGGCCTACAAGCTCGGCGCTATCCTGCTGGATATTCCACCCAGCGGTTTCAGTTTTGAACTGAGCTGGCACTGGATTGATACCGTTCTGATAAAAAAATGGCAGCCGTTCCTGCTGGGCTGCACATTGATGGGGCTCTTTTTTGGCCTGCTGAGCGCGGTAACCGTGCACGTATTATGGCGCATTCATACAATCCACCGCTGGCGCAAGCGTCAGCACGAGCGAGCCAAGCGCAAGCAGGATTGATTAGCGAATCAGCGGTAGCTTAAAACTGTCGCTGGCTGAACTTTGGCCGCACGCCAGGCCGGGTACAAGGTCGCCAACAGGCAAATCAGGTAGGACACCCCACACACCATCAGCCAGTCCGACAGCCGCAGGTCCGAAGGCAGATAGGTAATTGGGTAAACATCACCCTGCAGAAACTGTGTGCCAGTCAGGCGTTCTATAAGTGCGACCACATCCGTAATCACCCAAGCGCCGAGAGCGCCCAACACCCCCCCCGCAAGCACCCCCACAAGCCCGATCACGGCGCCGTACAGCAAAAAGATTTTTATAATGTGGCCCGGTGTTGCGCCCTGACTGCGCAGGATGGCGATATCACTTTCCTTTTCGTGTACCACCATGACCAGCGTCGACACAATATTGAAGACCGCAACCGCAACGACCGCCAACAACATTACCACCACCAGGTTCCGCGACATCTGAATGGCGTGATAGAGATTGCCCAGCTGCGATGTCCAGTCCGAATACTGGTAGTGGAAGCCGAGCTGATTGCGCAGTTCCCAGGCCGTTTGCCGGGCACTGAATACATCGACCAGAGACAAGCGCAGGCCGATAGTCGAATCCAGCCCGACGGCACGGGCTGCATAGATATCCATAAGCACCAGCCGCTGATCAATCTCGGTTCCCGATTCGAGAATATCCGCAACGAACAGTCGCTGGAAATTGACGTTCTGGGCTTTCTGGGCGCTGGCCGGTGTCACCAGGTTGAGATTATCGCCCCGGCTCACCTTGAGCTGCTTGGCAAGCCCCGCACCGATAATCACCGGCGTAGCCGTACCGTCAGTATTTGTGAGGGTCTGCAAATCCACAAACCGCGCCAGCCCCGAAACCCGGCTCTCCACAGCCGCGTCGACGCCGTAGACCAGCGCGGGCTCCATGCTGCGACCACGGGACAGCATCGCCGGGAACTCGATAAAAGGCGCGACCGCCGCCACGCCGGGCTGATTACGCGCAACCTCGGCCATCGCACCCCAGTCTTCCTCTGCAGACCAGGGCTTGACCGTCACATGCGGCACCAGTGACAGAATGCGCTCG
>PAKT01000024.1 GCA_002710725.1 Spongiibacteraceae bacterium | reverse complement strand
GGCAGGCTTGTCAACGGGTATTGTTTCAACGGCGCGCATCACTCACGCCACGCCGGCAGCTACCTATGCCAAATCAGCGGATCGCAATTGGGAAGATATTTCTGACATGCCCAATGCAGCGGTTTTGGCAGGCTGTCTCGATATCGCCGATCAGCTGGTGAAATTTGAAACGCTCCTCGAAGGGCGCTACGCCGGTGCTGACATCGACGGTATTGAGGTGGTCATGGGCGGTGGCCGCCGCCATTTCCTGCCTAATGATCCAGCCAAAAATACCAGCGATGCGGTAAGTGCTGTAGAGGGCGATAGAACAGATGGGCGAGATCTGACGGCTGAATGGCAGACTACCTATCCTACAGGTAACTACATTATCGATCAGAGCGGATTTAACGCCCTGAATTCTGAATCGACTGAACGTGTGTTTGCCCTGTTTAATGAATCCCATATGCGTTACGAAGCCGATCGCAGCAAGGACCTGGGCGGAGAACCTTCCCTGAGTGAAATGACGCGCAAGGCCATTCGCATTCTCGATAACAACGACAAGGGCTTCTTTCTGACCGTGGAGTCTGGTCGGATCGATCATGGCCATCACGCCGGCAGTGCCTACGGTGCCTTGACGGAAACCGTTGAGTTGGCCAACGCCGTGCAGGTTGCGCTGGAAGAAACTGACCCTGAAAACACGCTCATTATCGTCACCGCGGACCATAGCCATGTATTTACCATCGCCGGTTACCCCAAGCGCGGTAATCCCATACTGGGCAAGGTTGTTGCAGTTGGGGAAACCGAAGCGACTAAAGCTGCCGACGGCTTGCCCTACACAACAGTTGGCTATACCAATGGACGGGGCTATATGAATCTCGGTGACAGCGAGACCGATGCAGACGCGGCCTACAGCAACCCCATCGATGCCGGGCGTAAAGACTTGAGTCTGGTCGATACAGAGTCGAGCGGGTTCCACCAGGAAGCGCTGGTGCCGCTGAGTTCAGAAACGCACGCTGGTGAAGATGTGGGCGTCTATGCCTTTGGTCCCGGCGCCCATCTGGTGAGCGGAACCAACGAGCAGAATACGCTGTTTCACGTTATGGACTATGCGCTGAACCTGATCGGCAAGGCGGAGAAAAACCTGCCTTAATCCGGCGGGAAAGGAGATATCCTATGGCTGTAATGTCTATGCTCAAAAAATATTGTGCTGCCGCCGCTGTGCTGATGCTGTCGCCCCTTGGCATGGCTGCTGAGTGCGAGTTAAATGTCGATGCTGTCGGCGCGCACTACGCGATCAGTCAACCGAGTGGCCACACAACCGCGCTTCAGTTGTGGCGTCTCGGGGACCGCGCCTTGCAGGTGCGACCCGAGGCAGAACTGGCGGACAGTTATCGCTCGTTAAACAACGGTGAGGTGCGGCGGGTGCGCTATTTCGACGCCCACCAGCGGGCGATTGAATACGACCCTGAGAGGGCTGACTGGAGTGCGAAGGCACAGCTACTGCCAACGCAGGCGCTGGATAAAATGAAGCGCATCGGTAGCAAGGGCAGTGGCTGCAAACGCATTGAGCGCTACCAGCGGCAGCTCGATGATGGTCAGCTCACTGTATGGTGGAATCCGGAGTTGCGCCTGCTGCTGCAACTGGAGCGACGCAATTCGGACGGACTAACCCGCATCAAGCTGGTTGACCTGAAAGTAGACAGGACGACGATACGTGAGGCCTTTGCGGCGCGCGCTGACTATGCGTCCACAGACTACGCCGATATCGGTGACAATGAATCCGACCCCTTTCTTCGAAAGATGATTCGGGTCGGTTTTGTTGAGCACGCGCACTGAGAATGGTGCGGTGTTGTCTAGCGATCTAGCACCGCATCAATAAATTTCGCCTGCTCCACAAGGTCGGCCAAGGGTGTTGCGGGGAGTGATTGCAGTTCTGACAGGAATTGATTGACCTGCTTGCTGTCGGTATCGAAGTCGATAAGCTTCATGGTCGTTGTGCCTGAGCTCTTGCGGCGGTCCAGCAGTACCACCAGTTTCAGGTCGGGGCTCCACCACACGGTCAGATCCCCTTCTTTTAATGCGCGGTGGTATTTTTCTACGCGTTTACAGCCCTCACCGCTTTCCGACTGCAGTGTCATTTGCTGCAGCGCCTCATCCGCAAACAACTGCCAGCGTCGGGACCAGTCATCGGTTTGCTGCGGCATGATCACGCCGTGATCAAAGTCCTGATAATAGCGGGTATGGGTGAAGCTGCCGTCGCGCCGCCACTGCCAGTAATCACTGATTCTTTTATCTGGCCGCTGTTGCACAACCTGGTTGTTGGCCCGCCACAAGATGAGCGGGCGGGCACCGTTGTCGTTTTCACTGATGCTATAGCGTGCCACCAGTGTCGAGGGCGAAAGGCTGCAGGCCTGGGCGGGCAGGGCCGAAACCAGCAGCAGTAGCGCAAGGAGGCGAAGGCACAACATTGTGTCTATCCCGGTTTAAACCCGTCCATTGTGCGTGAGATTGCTGCTTCGATGCCAGCCTCAGAAGGTTGCATCCACATCGGCCTCGGCGAAGGCATCACCGATGGTTTTGCCGCCGTCGAGAGAGCGGACCTCGATCCCCAGCATATGCACCAGTTGCCGGCTGTAAGCAGTAAGCCCCACCAGTGAACGTGAGCACAGGGCCAGCGCTGCTTCGGCCATCATTTCCACCGGCTCGACCATATCCGGATTCTTGCGCGCGATATCACGGACATAGTCGGCGCCTGAAGTGAGTACGATGGCTTCCGGTGCCAGGGTGTTGACGTAAATTTTCTCCGGGGCCAGCTCATGGGCCAGGGCTTCGCTGTAGCGGGCGAGGGCCGCTTTACTGGCACCGTAGGCGCCGATGACCAGCGCCGCTTCCCGGCTGTCGCGGTAGGGCACGACGGGTTGGTCGATGGTTGCGCTACTCAGGTTCAGCACCCAGCCGGCCCCAAGCTCGCGCATACCCGGCAGCGCCTGCTGGGTCAGCTCGACGGGCACGTTCACATTCAGGTCGAACATGCGATTGCGGTGCTTGCTGCTGATCAGGCTCGGCATGTTCATCACCGAGGTGGCGGCGTTATTAACCAGAATATCGATCGGGCCGAAGTGCTTGGCAGCGCGCTCAATCAAATCGGCGCGAGCGGCCTCATCCAGCAGGTTGCAGACTTCGGGCGCAGCCTTGCCGCCGCTGGCCTTGATCTCGTCAACCGCTTCTTCCAGTGTGCCCTGCAGATCACCGTGGGCGCCGAGCCGCGAGGCGCAGAGCACAACATTGGCGCCTTCGGCAGCAAAACGCCGGGCGATGGCGCGGCCAATGCCCCGGCTGGCGCCGGTGATAAACGCGGTTTTTCCTTCGAGTGATTTCATTATCTCTGTCCTTGTTATTAACGCTTAGTATTGACGGTAGCGGCGCTGTACATGGCGATGGCGAATCAGGCGCTGGTCGGCGCGCTCGGCCTCACTAACGGTGCGGGCCTGGGGCAGTTTCTCGCGAATCTCGCTGACGGCGATCTTCTCTACTTTCAAGGTGGGCCACTGCTCCTTCGGTGGTGGCGTGGGATAGGTCCAGCGCATAGAGGTGTAGCCGTGGGGCAGGCCGGTGGTACTGACCCAGTTGGCGATGCCGGGGTCTTTGTGGCAGACCACCCAGCGGTAGCCCCCGTCCTCATCGCGGTCCAGGAAGTGGGCATTGATATTGGAAGGGTAGCTTTCAAAATCCAGCGATTCGCCCCACAAATTCGCCAGGTGAAAGCCCATGAAAGCGGGTTCGACCGTTGTGTGGCTTTCGATGAGCAGGGCTTCATCGTCGCCCAGCAGATAGGTGCCGCCAGCGTAGATATTGCTGCTCTGACCGCCACCGGTGGCAATGCCGAGGGCGTTGGGTGGGTTCATATCGTTGACCGGCATAAAGGGCCGATCCATCCCCATTTTGTCGCTGATACCACCGGGGATTTTGCCGTAGGTCTCCAGGGTAATGGCGTTAAAGGCGTTCCAGAAATGCACCTGATTGCGGGTGATTGTGCCGACTTCGCGCATCAGTTTGGTAGCTGTGTCGGCATCGATGGGTGGTTTGATCTCCTGCTCGCAGTCGAGGCGCAGTATTTCCAGGTCCATCACATCCTGATTTGCCCAGTCGTGGAACAGCTCGCGACAGGTCAGGTAGCGGCCCACATAGTCGGTGCCGTGGCTGCTGCGTTTGCTGAGCAGAAAGTTGCCTTCGTAACCCTCGGGCTTTTCCGGGGCAATCAGAATCTCAAAGCAGCCATCGTCATCGACGAGTAGGGCGCTGCTGTCGAGGGTTGCGGTGTTTATGCGTGAGCCGGGTTTCATTTCCGAGAGTTGGCCGCTGTCGCCGGCATAGCCACTGGAAAGTTCAAAAATAACGTATTGCGGGGCGGTGGTGCCGTCGGCGGCTTGGTCGCCGCGCCAGTGGCGAGTATCCGCTGCCTTGCCCCGAACCCGGTAGCGGTAATTACCGTCGATTTCCGCCATCAGGTAAACCGCGTCGGCATTGTCGATAGTGGCGCGGTTGGTGGGCTGGATGGCGCGGCGAAAGCGCGGGTAGAGCGGATCGGCCAGGGCGCGTTCGATGCCGCTGAGCATAAAGCCCAGTACGTAGCGGTAGCCTTCGGCGAGATTGCGCTCGGTGGGTGGCGCCGGGTGTAACTCTGGCGTGTCGATCGCGTCACGGGCCTCCTGAAAACACTGAATCATGTCGTCAAAGGCCGAGCGCAGTTGCTGTTTGATCTGTTTATTGTCGTCGGTCATGGTCTTCTCCGGTTATCCGGCAGCGTCGCTGCTGCGCGGCCATTGGTGCTGGTCGTAGAAATCTTTCAGCTCGTTTTCGATGGTCTCCCGGGTCAGTGCGTACTCACCCAGGCTGTACTCGAATTTTGAGGCGTGATTCTTTTCCCGTTCGGCCTGGGCCTGCAGGTAGGCATCGAAGCTCTCTGACAGGTCCAGCCCCAGCGCCTTGTATACCGCGTGCACGGTATCCCTTGGTGAGCCGGTAATATCGCGGTAGTCCACCACAATCTGGGGCGTGTTCGGGTGGGCCGCCAGTTGTATGGCCGGGTTGCGGAAGGTTTCAAAGGACAGGTCGCGCAGGGTGTCTAGCGATGACTGGTAGTCCGCCTTTTTCCAGCCCTGGTGCTGCCAGGATTTTTCCACCAGTTTGAGCAGACTGGGGATACACTGATGCGGATCGCGCATCATCACCACAATTCTGGCGTCGGGGAAGGTTTCGATCAGTGAGCCGACCCAGCCACTCATGACAGGGTTCTTGCTCAGGTGTATCTTGTCGCCGCCGTTCAGTAACAGCTGACGTTTGACGCACTCTTTATAGTGGTGCAGCCAGCGTTTGCGTTTGGCTGGCATCTGGTCAACATGGAACAGATCAATGACGTCCATCACCGGCAGGTCGGTGGCCCACTGTTGGGTGACGAAGGCGGCGCGCATGGCGAACTGGTCTTCTTCGGAGTTCCACAGGCTCATATCGTGCATGTGGCGGAAGGGACCAAAGGTTTTCTCGTCCCAGGCCTGGAGTTTTTTCAGTAGCGGACTGCCAAAAAGGGCGTCGAGTTTGCCCAGCAGGCGAATGGTTTTTTTCTGCAGCAGGGAGGGGAAGAAGGTCTCCCAGTAGAGAAAGTAGCTGAAGCGATCGCCGTCGGCGGACATCAAGCGGTGCATCAGGGTCGTGCCACTGCGGGCATGGCCGACGATAAATACCGGGGTTTTGACCTTTTGGGTCCACAGGCGGGGAAACAGCAGATAGTCCAGCAGAAAGCACAACGCATTGAAAATAGTCACGGGTGGGGTGATAACCAGCAGGCGAAACAGCATCTGGCGCCGTTTGGGCCATTGCTTGAGCCCCCAGACATAGCGGGTAACGCGCCAGTAATAGTCAAAGTCGAAGTACATGGTTTACCTTAGTGTTGATGCGTTCGCTACAATCTAGAGCGCTTGTTTGAACCTGACAACTGCGGTTTCTGATCGTTTGCGTATATCTAACGCTATGAATATAAAGGATTTATTTTTGGGTTATGGAAAGGCTTACATTTTTCGACCGGGCCCGAGACAGTGACTGAACTGCCGCGCCCGCGCAAGCGCCCCAAGCAGAGCCGCTCTGCTGAGCTGGTCCGTGCCATACGCGAGGCCTGTTTGCAGATTCTGGATCAGGAGGGGGCCGAGCGCCTGACTACCCAGCGTATCGCCGACGTGGCCGGTGTGAATATCGCCTCGGTTTACCAGTATTTCCCGAACAAAGAAGCGGTACTGGCCGAAGTTTACGAAAATCAGCTGGCCGAGCTGGCGGATCAGGCGAGCGCCGAATTCCGGCGCATCTGGAAGCTGTCCTCGGAATCCTTCGAGGGCACCTTGCGGGCCATTATCGCGATGGAGGCGGGTTTTCTTTATCAGCTCTACCGCATGAACCCGGATTTCTATCAGCAGTACCATCAGGCGCTGGATGTGCGCGAGCGGGTCAACCAGCGTACTCAAGCCGAGTCCAACCCTTCCTGGGCGGACTGGTTCAGCCAGTTTCTCGCGCAGCATACCGGGCAATTGCGGACGGGTGACCGGGAGACCCAGGCCTTTCTGGCCCGGCATACCCTCGAGGGGGCGTTAACTGCGGCTTTGCGTGAGCGCCCGGAAGCGCTGGGCGAGGCTGACTTTCGTGAAGAGCTGCTGGCCTTATTGCTGCGTTACCTCCTACCCGAGCGATAGCCCAAATTTTGTTAATGAACTACAGTGTTGCTTAGTCGGCAATTTCTATTGATACTGTCGGCGACGCGGCCTGTGGGGCCAGCGAAGTGACTTAACAGAATTCAGGGTTTTCCAATGAAAGACATGGTGCAACCGGGAGAGGAGCAGTGCCCCTTCTCATTCAACTTCGATGAAACCACCTTCAAGCCCGGTGACGTGATCAGCTACCGCGTCGACGGCAGTCTCGGTGACATGCCCTTCGTCGGTGTGCTGCTGGAGGTGCACGACGATCACGTGATTCTCTGTCACGACGACGGCAACCGCCCGCCCAAATCTCATCCTATGCGCGGTACACGCGAAAGTCGGCCTGTGGTGAGTGAAGAAGACGCACTGAAATAAGGCGCTTTTCGACACCTCAGTATAATCAGCAACACTAAGGCGCACTCACGCGATTAAATTTTCTCCATTCCGCCGGCAATCCTTTGTATTCTGCTGAGCGCCGTGCAAAATCCCCCTCAGACTCAGAATAATAGCGATAACAGGCCCAGAGCCTGATCAAAAGGGGATTTTATGCACCGCGTTTACCTGGCGCTTCCAGTGCTCATGCTGACATCGGTTTGGTCGTTTGCGCAGCCCGCCGAAGGGCGAGCCGCGCGTAACATCATCGAAGAGGTGGTGGTTACGGCCCGGAAACGGGAAGAAAACATTCAGGAAACCCCGCTCGCGGTGACCGCGCTCAGTGGCGATGATCTGCGCGAAGCGGGTATCGATAACGTGGCGGACCTGTCCAAGAGCGTGCCGTCCCTGCAGATCAACAAGGGCCAGGGAAACCAGATTTATATTCGGGGTATTGGCGAGCGCACCGGCTTCGTGCGGGTTGATCCCACGGTTGGTGTGTATCTGGATGGTCTGTTTCTGCCCCGGGCTGATGGTCAGTTGCTGGATACGGTTGACGTAGAGAGCCTGCAGGTGCTGCGCGGCCCGCAGGGCACCCTGTTTGGCAAGAACACCACCGGCGGCGCATTGGTGCTTACGCTGGCTAAACCCCACGAAGAGTTTGAGGGCTACGTGGAGGGTGGTATTAGCAGCTATGAAACCCGGAAACTGCGCGCCGGCTTTAACTTCCCTTTAAGCGATACCTTCTTTACTCGAGTGGCTTTCAACGGCATCTACAACGAAGGCTATATGAAAGATGTTGGCGATGATTCGCGCAGTAATTCCGAAGAGGGCTTGTCCGCCCTGTTTCAGACGCGCTGGGATGCCAGCGAAACCCTCACCCAGGAAAACCTGCTGTTTATCGGCCATTCCAGTGGCAAGCTGACCAATACCAACTGCAATATCGTGCGCGATGAGGCTTTGTTTGTAGATGGTCTGGCGCTGCTCTGGGCGGGAGATACGGATGCCTCTCAGGGGCGCGCCTACCGGGAAAACTGCGAATCCAACAGCCGTGAACGCCAGGGCGACCTGACGGCCAACAAGGGGCCAAACCCCATGCTGGAGCAAAACTTTGAATCCGTGCTGTTCGGTTCTACGACTACCTGGGATTTTGCAGAAAACTACACACTCAAAGCTATTCTGGGTGTGCGGCGCGCAGTGGAAGGGCCGGTTCAGACTGCGGACAACGACGGCGGCCCGGCGGAGTATTCCGAAGCCTACAACAACGAGGACAGTATTCGCCGGTCGTACAGTTTAGAGCTGCAACTCAATGGTTCGGCTTTGAACAATCGACTGAATTTTACCACGGGGCTATTTGCGGCAGCCGAACGCAATACCGAAACCTTTACCCTGCTCACCAACCTGATCGGCATCGATAGCAGCAGTCTGCTTCAGCTGGCCTCGGGGCAAGATCCCACGCGCCCAATCTCACCGCTTGGCACAGTGCCAGTCGTCGGCGCGCTTACCGGCGACCCACTGTTGCAATCAGACTTTGAGCTGGACAATGCCACCTATGCGGCCTTTGTGCAGGCGTCTTACGATCTGACAGAATCCCTGCAACTTACCCTGGGTGTGCGTTACACCGAAGAGATCCGCAAGTCGGGCCTGAAAGTGATCGGTACTGACCTGCAGGATCTGGCCGCGCGCCTGCAGGCAGCCGATCCACGCTTTACGCCATTGACCCCGCCGGGCCCGCTGGGTCCACTCGCCGGCGGCCAGACCGACGGGCTGTTTTCTTTTGCCGGGTCCTGGCTGGAAAATCCCGTGGGGATTGCGACAGATGTTTTTCGTGATCGAGATGGCGATGGCATCGTCGACTACAAAATGGATACGGATAACCCGAGCTTCTTTGATGCCGATGAGCGCTTCAGCCAGGTCACTCCGATGCTGTCTTTGAGTTATGTGTTTGACGAGTATCAGCTCGACGGTACGCCCTTTGATGCACTCACGTCTTACTTTACCTACAGCGACGGTTTTAAATCCGGCTTTTCCGAGCCGCGCGGTGTTGACGGTCTGGCGCGGATTGAACCGGAAGAGGTCACGAACCTGGAGCTCGGGCTTAAGATGGACCTGCTGGATCGCCGCATGCGATTGAATATAGCCACCTACAATATGGGCTACGAAAATATTCAATTGGTGACCGTGTCGCAGGACAGCGCGGGTAACCTGATTGTTGTATTTACCAATGCGGGTGAGGCGACCATTCGCGGTTCGGAGATGGAGCTGAGCTGGCTGCCGTTCCCGGGCGCTGTGGTGTCCTTGAACTACAGCAACAACAATTACTTCTACAGTGAGTTTGAAGACACCAACCTGAAGGAGCTGGCCTTGCGAAACACGGCGGTGCCGGTGGATCGCAGTGGCGAACCTTTTCCTGCATCCCCAGAAGAAAGCGCTTCGCTGGGGCTGCAGATGAGCTTCCCCTCGCCAATCGGTGTGATTACCCCGAGGCTCGATATCAGCTACAAAGGCGATGTGTTTTTCGGTCTGGATGCCACCTCGGCAGAGGTTTATCGCGAAGACGATGACCGATCCGGGGCTGATGAGTATGTGCTGGTGGACCTGCGCCTGACCTGGCAGAACAATGCCGGCGACTGGCGGGTAACGGCCTACGGATCCAATATTCTCGACGAGCGCTATATCAACAGCACCGTTGCGGTGACCGATTCAATCGGCACCTTTAATCAGGGCTATGGCAACCCGAGGGTATACGGCGTGGATGTGACCTGGGCATTTTAAAGGCGGTACAACTTGCCTTCACTGGATTGTCATCTTGATGGGGTAGCCTTCGGCGCGTTCTGAACTGGAGTTGCGCCATGTCACCCTCTGAGTTTTCCCGTCGCCGCTTTCTCGCGGTAAGTGCTTCCTCTCTCGCTCTGGTCGCTTGTGGTGAGGATAGTGACTCGCCTTCCCCGGTGGAGCGTCCTGCGACACCACCCGAGAATGTTCCCGATGTGCCTGAACCCACTCCGGTGGCAACACATCCGCCTCGGGGCGCACATGTCAGTTTTACGGTCGATGCCCACACCTCTCGCAGCCTTACCTGGTTTAGCGACGGCGATCAGGCGCCCGTTTCATTTCTGGAATACGATACCGTTGAAGAGGGTATGGATGACGAGGCCATTTCAGCGACTCCCTTGCGCCACCGGATAGAAAGCCGGGTAGAAGCCACAACGGGCGTTGCCGCGCTGACGCATCGAGCGACCGCCAGTGACTTGCCAGCAGACAAGCCCTTCCGTTATCGCGTTGGGTCAGAGCTCGGCGGTTGGTCTCCGGTCAGGGTTGTTGAGCCGCTGCCGGTCAAGGACTGGAGTTTTATTCACTACGGTGATCAGGGCACCGGGCCGCTGGCCAAATTGGTGACCGACGAGGTACTGAAAACTCCCTCGGACCTGGTGCTGATAGCCGGTGATCTGTCCTATGCCGACGGCACGCAGTCCGTTTGGGATGTGTGGTTTGACCAGCAGGAGGCTCTGCTGTCTACACGTCCGATGCTGGCCGCTGCGGGAAATCACGAAGAAAAAGATTTTGGCGGCGATGCCTTCAAGAATCGCTTCACGCATCCCGGAAAACCGGCGACGTCGATAATAACCGGCGACAATCCCGGCAGCACGTTCTATTCCTTCGACGTTAACCGCGTGCATTTTCTGGTGACTACAGCGGGAGCCTTGATTAATGATGGAACACTGCCGGAGGAGATGCTCAATATAGAGGCGGATCTTTCACTGGCTGCTGTGCGCCGTGCAGCTGGTGAGATCGATTTTATTGTGGTGATGCAGCACTTCCCGATCTGGACTGATCAGGATGGTCGCAGCCCGGCCAACCCGGCACTGGTCGCGCTGGAGGAAAACATTATTGTGCGCTACGGCGTCGATATGTTGCTGGTGGGGCACGACCATATCTATCAGCGCTCAGCCCCCATGAGTTTTGGCCTGCGTAATCCATTGGGCTATGTTCAGGTGATGGTGGGCACGGGTGGTGCGTCAGTTCGGCTGTTTGATGCCAATGGTCCGCAGGCATGGTCGGCCAGCGAGTTTGTCGGTATTGGCTTTGCGCGCTATCGGGTATCGCCGGGCAGGATTGCGGTTGAGTTTATCGGTGCGCCACCCCTTGGGCTATCCGATGAAGAGCGTGGACAAAGTACGGGGGAATTCAAGGTTGAAGACCGTTTTGAGGTCACCAGCCGCGATGCAATGGCCTGTCGTGCCTGTGTACAGGCACCGCGAAATCGACTTGAGCTTGCTGCATTGCTGAGTGACTACACGCAGACGATGAGAGACAGGCCGGCGCGGTATATTCACAGCCACGGTTGAGCGGTAATGTTAATAGGGGGAAGCTTCAGTCTGAACCGTTGTGTGTTCGCATAATTCTTTTGCAGACGTTCAGCTCGCTGGCGTTCAGCGAAGACCGACACAGGATGCATCATTAGAGGTTTAAATGAGCGTAATTTGAGTTTTATGCAAATCCTTTTCGGCCGAGGAGGTGCCGACATAAACATCGTAGCTCGTTGAGTCAATTTCCCATTGGCGGCTTTCGGGTACATAGCGGGCGAATTCTTCGAGCGGCACCGTAAGAGTAATAGTCTTTTTTTCTCCCGCCTGCAGGCTCACTTTACGGAAGGCGCGCAGTATTTTTTTCGGGCGCTCAACGCTCGATTCAGGAAAGCCGATATAGAGCTGGATGACTTCAGCGCCGTTATAAGTGCCAGTATTCTCCACGGTAACTTCGACTTCCAGCGGTTCTCCGTCGGCAATCTTGAGGCTGTTTTTCACTGAGCGAACCGACGAAAGTGTAAAGCTGGTGTAACTCAGGCCAAATCCAAAGGGGTAGGCTACCGGGATGTTCTTCTTATCAAACAAGGTATAACCGTGGTAGTAGCCATAATCAATCTCCATCGTATAAGGAGTAAAGTAAGGATAATCTTTGCTGTTGGCAGGGATGGCAAAGGGCAGCTTGCCACTGGGGCTGACGTCGCCCCAAAGCACGTTGGCCAACGCCGTGCCGCCTTCCATACCTGCATACCAACTAAAGAGTATGGCTGGCACCTTGTCTTTCCAGGTTGTCATATCCACTGCACTTCCGCACACTACACTGATAACGGTCTTGGGATTGCAGCCCGCCAGATGCTGTATCAGGGTTTCGTCGATATGCGGCAGTGAAAGACTATCTCTGTCGCCACCAATGCCCTTTTTGCCAACAAGTTTTCCCGCTTGGGCCGAGCGCTCCATGGTCTTGGACGCAACAACGTATTCGCCTTCTTCCTGGGCCGTGAAGCCGACAATAATCACCACCTGATCTGCGTTTTCAGCAAGTTTGCGGGCAGACTCCAGATCGCGGCCGTCATTGACGATGACAGCATTGCCTTGCGGCAGGTGATAACGTCTTATGCCCTCTGCGGGTGTGACAATGTAGGGAGAGCTGCAGTTGCTGGATCCTCGATCGCCGGTATTCTCAGATTCTGCTAGCCGCCCGATGACCGCAATGGTTTGGCCGGTTCTGCTATCGAATGGCAGCACACCATCATTTTTCAGAAGCACCATACTGTCTTCGGCAGCTTCTCGCGCGAGTACCGCGTGCTGCTCGCAGGCGAGCAAATCTCTTGAGTAATTCATGGTGTCTTCGCGCAGGGCGTAATCCAAGCGCACACGAAGCGATTCAAAGACGCGCTGATCAATATCGGCCTCGCTGATTTCGCCGGCCGCCAGCGCTTTTTTGATGGCCTTGTCGCTATAAACCTGTTGCACCGGCATTTCGATATTCAATCCGGCCTTGATTGCTTTGCCGGCGTTGTGCATACCAAAGACCCAGTCCGAATGGAGAAAGCCCTCAAAACCCCAGTCCTCCTTGAGGATGCGAATTAGCTCGGGGTTTTCTGAGCAGTACTCGCCATTAACCTTGTTATAGGCGGTCATCAGGCTGGCGGTATTGGCTTGCTGTACCACTTTTTTGAAGTGGGGCAAGTAGACTTCGTGCAGGGTGCGCTCGTCGACTCTCACATCCACCACGAAACGTGAGTTCTCAATGCTGTTCAACGCGTAATGCTTGGGGCTGGCCATGACGTTGTGAGCCTGAACTGCCTTGGTGGCGGCAACACCGAATTCACCCATATGAAAAGGGTCCTCGCCGTAGACTTCCTGGGCGCGACCCCAGCCCGGGTGGCGCAGCAGGTTGATGCAGGGTGTTGCAGCCATGTTTGCACCGATCGCTCGAATTTCCTTGGCGATTACGTCGTGTACTCGGGCTTCCAGATCAACATTCCAGCTCGCCCCCCGGGCTATCGCGACCGGGAAGGTTGTGGAGCCTTTGTGCCCGTCGGAAACGCGAGCGCCTCGGGGGCCGTCTGACAGCACAAAGGGGGGTATGCCCAATCGCTTGTTGCCGGCACTGAACATATGGGGAAAGCGCTTGAAGAACACCAGGTTGATTCCAAGGCGCAGCATGGCTGTCATTTTTTCACCGTACAACTGAGCCCGTTTTTCCGCCGGTGTCATACGGGCAACCAAGTCTCGGGTAAGCTCATCCAGGCTTTTGCCTGGCTGCCAGCCCTGAAGGTATTCAGGCTCGGCTTTTAGCGATTGGAGAGGGTAGCGCACGATGGCGCGATAGAAGCCCCATCCGAGTAAGGCGAGCAGTACGAAGAGAATGAAAAATATTTTCATGGTATTGGGCGTTCTGAGTTGTTTTGTGAGGCTGCCGCGAACGAATAGTTACGCTATGGGAACTATCTGTAATGCGAGCTTACCACTGTCTGTCAAAATTTACGGGAGGTAACAGTGCTCTCTTCCCAGCCATAACGAACAGCTTTGGCCTCAACCGAGCGGAGCCCCGCTAACGGGACGGGACGCTGATACAGTCTCCAGTCACCATTGTCTAGCCTGAAGCCTATAGATGCTCCCGGTATATCAGATGAAAGGTTTAGGCGCCCGTGTTCGATGGTCAGTTTGGGGGGCGGGGTTACGCACTGACAGTCACCACACAGAAAATCGCTGACCATCTGCTGTTCGGGCGTTTCGCCCCTATCTTCGACTGTCTTCAGCCAATCCTGCAGAGCTGAACGCATGCGGGACAGTGTCTGCTGGTAATCCGGGTTGGAGGCCAGATTGCGTAGCTCGTGAGGGTCATCGTGCAGATCGTAGAGCTGCTCTTCGCCTGCGCTCTGGAACCATTTTGCTTGCGCTTCGTTAAGCTTTCCCGCTTTCCACAAGCTACGCATGTCGCGGGTCATTTGCTGCAAATCGCGAAATGCCAGCGGGTGTCCGCCGGCAAGCCCCGGATGCCAGGAGCGTATATATTTGAAGCGCTTGTCCCGGGCTGCCCGCTGCCTGTCTTCTATTTCATCGATGCGGTCGCGAGACGCGAAAATATAGTTGCGCGGCGCGATCTCGGGGCTCAGAAAATTACTCCCCTGCAGGTAATCCGGGGCTGGAACTCCCGCCATGGCGAGGATGGTCGGGGCCAGATCGACAAATGAAATCAGACGACGGTCTTGGGTGCCGGGTTTAATACCGGCTGGTCGCCACTGCTGAGGCCAGCGTATGATCATCGGGACCTTGATACCGCTGTCGTAAAGTTCCCGCTTGGCGCGGGGTAAGCCGTCACCGTGATCCGTGGTCCAGATCACAATGGTGTTATCTGTGAGCCCGTCGCGCTCAAGCTGCGTCAGTAGCTCCCCCACCTGCCTGTCCATACTATGGATGTTGTTGTAGTGGCGAGCCATTTCACGCCGCACCGACGGAATATCCGGGTAGTAGGGTGGGAGCGTGACCTCCGCGGCTGAGACCGGATTGCTGTCAGAGACAATCCCGAACATCATTGCCCGGTAAATTTGCATGCCCAGATGCAGCAGGCTGTCGGGCCAGTAGCCTAGCGGGTCAAAAGTGCCGCTCTCGTGAGTCGCCATGAAATTGATCATGCCGAAGAAGGGCTGGTCGGGTTCGCGATCCTCCCAGCCGGTATTGCGGCCCTCCGCATCCCAGAGGGTGAATGGCCCGCTGCCGGCTGTGGTGCCGCTGAATTGATAATCAAGTTTTGAGTCGGTGAAGGTGTAGTAGCCGGCAGCGCGAAGCAACTCGGGGAAGGCCTTGATGTGTGGAGGCGGAACGCTTTTATAGCTACCTGCCGGGTGCGTTGAGGTGCGCATATGCTGTGCGCCAATGCTTATCTGGTGCATGCCAGTGATAAGGGCTGCGCGGCTTGGGGCGCACACCCCGGCCGTGGTAAACGCATTGGGAAGGCGCAAGCCCTCGGCGGCCAGGCTATCAAGGTTGGGTGTGACAGCTGTGGCGTCGCCAAAGGCACCGACGCGAGCTGACATGTCTTCTGCCACTAACAGCAGAATGTTAGGTTTGCTGTCGGCAGAAAATGCCTGGGCGCAACACAAGGTCGCCGCGATAAATAATAGAAACCGGTTCTTGCTTTTCATTGGCCCTGTATTATGCATTTTCATTTGTACGCGATGTATGTGGGAATAGCCCTATCTGAATATCAGGCGAAGACAGTTCAATAGCTTGGTCTGGAGTCCTTGTGAAATGCTCTGTCAGGTCTATCAACCTCCGGATCGAGTGTGATATGGTATCTGTTGACAGTCAACTTCATACAACAATCGATAATAGTTGAGGCTTTCACATTATGCGCGGCACTCTCCGCTCACGCTGTTATTTCTCGCGTTTACCCAAACTGGCGACCAGGCCATTACTCAGCCTCTACAAGTTGCAAGGGGTGGCTTTGTTGAGCCTGCTGTCGACGCTCACGTGGGCACAGCAAGCTGCCACTACGAATGCCTCACCACTGCCGACGACTACTCGAGAAGGGCTGGTGATAGAGGAGGTGATTGTCACGGTGTCTAAGCGGGAGGAGTCCTTGCAGGATGTTCTCGGTTCGGTATCGGCTTTCTCCGGAGATACACTGCAACGAAACAATGTGCAGGATTTCAATAGTCTGGTTGAGCTTGTACCGGGGATGGTTGCGCAGGACAAGGATCAGATTGCGATCCGCGGTATCAGCCGTACTCGAGACGGTCCCTCGCCGGTAGCGTTTCACGTCAACGACGTATTTATCGCCATGCGCGGCGAGCCTTTCTATGATCTGGCGGCGGTGGAGATTTTGCGCGGTCCTTCGGGAACGCTGTTTGGTCGCAACGCGACGGCGGGTGCCATAAATGCGAAGTGGCAGCGCCCCGTGCCTGAGCTTGAGGCCGGCGGTACGCTGCGGTACTCAGAGCTGGAAGAGCAGCAAATACAATTTTACGCCAATGCCCCTGTATTCGGTGAGGGTGACGCGCGCATGCTTGTGAGGATAGCTGGCATGCAGCGGCGAATCGGCGGTACGGTGGATAATCTTCTTCGCGATTCGGAAGATGATGGGGCATCGGTACGGGACCAGTTTCTGCGCGTCTATGTAACCAGCGAGCTCGACGAAAATCTTGATTTGTCACTCCGGGCTGTTCGCTACGAAAACCAACCCGATGGTGTGAATATTCTGTTTAGCCCTTCGCTGGCAACCCGGCGCGGTGGGACCTTTGAGGAATTGGGTGCCCGTCCTTTACCCGACGACGTTACCAAAGTGCGCTCGACAGTGGATGAGCGCTATGGAAACACCTTCGAGAACTTTACCCGCGTTGACGGCGATCTCACCTGGTCTCTGTCGCAAATGCCGTTGCTGGGCGATCTTGATGTTGTTCTTGTCGGTGGGATGCTCACGAGAAAAGCCAATGATGTCTACGACCTCGACGGCACAGAGGTGCCTATCACTGAAGGTCGATCACGTTTTCGCGATGATATTCGTCGTACCGCTGAGCTGCGTCTGGTTTCCGCAAACGATAACGGCTTCGATTGGCTGGCGGGCCTGTTTTGGTACAGGCAGACCTTTGACCGGGATATCGTCGTTGATGTGCGTAACTTTGTAAGCCCGAGTACCTTTGGCCTGCCCCTTCCCGGACCTGAAATACAGGTTGATATCGAAGCCAAAATGAGTGGTCAGCGGCTGCTGGATCATAGCAAGGCCGCCTTTCTGAATCTTGACCTGGATCTTGCGCAGGTATTTGGTTGGGCGCCGATACAGATTACCGCGGGCGTTCGCCGGAACTATGATGAATTCAGTCTGAAAACTGCGCGCTCACAAATCACCATTGCCGAACCGCTTACCGGTACGCCCATCCCCTTTATTGACAGTGCAAATATCCGCCAGGAAGCCGACTTCGCTGAAACGACTGGGGAGCTGGGTGCGCGCTGGTTTTACAGTGAGGAGGGCATGCTTTATGCGGAGCTCTCCCGAGGTTACAAACCGGGGCTGGCGCAGTTGGTGCAATTGGCCGATGGCAGCACCATAGAAAACGACGTGGCGCCGGAGTTTCTTAACGCGGTTGAGCTGGGCTGGAAGACAGCTTTTATGCAAAACACCCTGAAGCTCAGTGCTGCGGCTTTTGTATACGACTACCAGGATTTGCAGGTCAGCCAGATTGTGCCCGGAGGGGTAGTTACGGAAAACGC
Source organism: Spongiibacteraceae bacterium (assembly GCA_002710725.1). GTDB lineage: Bacteria > Pseudomonadota > Gammaproteobacteria > Pseudomonadales > Spongiibacteraceae > Litorivivens. The sequence goes on along the minus strand of PAKT01000024.1, from coordinate 13,827 downwards.
GGCCTCGGCCACCATCAATGGTGCGGAGCTGGAGTTGCAGTGGGCGCCTGACGGCGCATTTTACCTTCAGGGAACCGTTGCCTGGACAGATGCCACCTACGATGAATATTGCGGTACTGATCCCGCCTTGGGGGAGTCGATGACGGAGCCGGGGTGTACTGACGACGCCCCCCTGGATTTCTCGGGTGAGACGATGACTGCGGCTCCTGAGTTTTCTGCGGCGCTTTTGGCCAGCTACACCTGGCAACTGGGCGAGTATGGTTCGCTGACTCCCGCCATCAAAGTCAGCTGGACGGATGAGCTTGATCGCCGTGGCCTCGGCAACCCCAATGATGTGATAGAGGCGCACAGCACCAGTGATATTCGGCTCGCTTGGGAGAGCCCCGCGCAGCGCTGGAAGGCGGAGTTGTTTGTAGAAAATGTCGAAGGCAATGACGATATCTTTTTCAGTACCTTCACCCCTCTGGGTGGGCGTCCAAATACCTACACCCTGATCAACAATATTCCACCAAGACTGGCAGGTATCAGTTTGGAGCTGCGCCTTTGATCGACGCGTTGCGGATGCGAGCTGACTGGGAAAGGTCGTGTATCCACAGGGCATAAAGGCCCGGACAGACTTGAACTGTCGACCTGCCCCGGTTCTGGGTAGAGGGATGAGTCGGATGCTCTAACTGATTGGTGAGGGAATAGGTGTACCCACAGGGCATAAAGGCCCGGACAGACTTGAACTGTCGACCTGCCGCGGTTTTGGGTAGAGAGATGAGTCGGATGCTCTAACTAATTGGTGAGGGAATTGGTGGGCCCGGACAGACTTGAACTGTCGACCTGCCGATTATGAGTCGGATGCTCTAACCAACTGAGCTACGGGCCCTGTACGGGAGAGCTGGGCATTGTATATACCCCGGCAGCAATCGTCCATAAAGCCTTGAAATTTAAGTCTCGTCACCCTGCAGTATTACTGGTTATACTCCTGTTCTTGGCCGATGACATTGCAGGAACGGGGCGGCGGTGGCGCATCCAATAACAAAAAATCAGCAGGATTTGTGTAGTGCGCTGCGGAGCTCCGCCGAGCTGATTATTCGCCATGCATCAGAATTGATCCGTCTCTTTACGGACAACCAGCAGCGCGAGCACAAGGAGGATGCCGAGCGCATCCTTGAGGCGGGGCGGGATCTGGACGTCTTTGTCACCGACATGCAGGAGCTGCTGCAAAAGGGTGAGAGTTTCGCCCCTCTGCGTCACGATATTCGCAATACTGTGGGCCTGGTCAGCGGCTACGCAGAAATCCTTGAAGACGAAGTTGCCCACCAGCCCAAGTCGCTGGCAGAACTGCGTGCCATTCAGAAGGCCACCGGTCGTTTCCTGAGCAGTCTCGATGAGCTGTCGGCCCTTGTCAGCGATGAGGAGCAGGCCAGCTCGGTGGACGAGCTGATCAGTACCTTGAGTACCACCGCCCGCAGTCGCACCGAGGCGACCCTGGGGCGCAAGGTGCTGCTGGTAGACGACAATGACAGTAACCGTGAACTGGTCGGTCTGCAGCTCAATCGCCTGGGGATTGAAGTGGCCGAGGCGCGCACCGGCCACGAGGCGCTGTCAGCGTTGGCGGCAAAGTCCATCGATCTGGTGTTGCTGGACTTGATGCTGCCTGATATCAACGGCTACGACCTGTTGAAGCGCATCAAGCGGGACAAAAACTGGCGCCACCTGGCGATCATTATCATCAGCGGTGTCAAGGACGAGCAGAGTGCCCTGCGCTGCCTGGAGGCGGGCGCCTCGGACTATATCGTCAAACCCGTCAACGCGACGCTGCTGCGGGCGCGGGTGACGGCTTTGCTGGAGCGCAAGGTCTGGGAGGACAAAGAGTCGGCCTACCTGTCCAATCTCGAAGCCAGCTACGATTTCATTCGCAAGGTCTTCGGCCGTTATCTGTCGAATGACGTTATGCAGCGACTGCTCTACGACGGCGACGGATTGACCTTGGGCGGTGAGCGCCGTGAAGTGACTATCCTTCTTGCCGATATCCGCAGTTTTTCGGTGATCAGTCAGCAGCTTAGCCCGGAAGACTGCGTGCGCCTGCTGAACAACTATTTTGCGGTGATGACCGACATCATCATGTCCTATCAGGGAACGGTGGACGAGTTTATCGGGGACGGTATTCTCGCGATTTTTGGTGCTCCCCTGTCCGATGCACTGCACAGTGATCACGCGGTAGCCTGTGCCCTGGCGATGCAGCAGGCGATGCCACATGTCAATGAATACAACGTGGCGAGCGGTCTGCCTGCTATCGACATTGGTATCGGCATTAATACCGGGCCGGTGGTGGTCGGCAATGTGGGCTCCGAATTACGCACCAAGTATGGTGTGGTGGGGCACCACGTGAATATCGCTTCGCGCATTGAATCCTGTACGGTGGGGGGGCAGGTGCTGGCTTCGGCCGATACCCTGGCCAAAATGCAGGCCACGCCGCACTGGCGCAAAACGCTGGAAGTGAATGTGAAGGGCTCCACGGAGCCGCTGCAGATTTATGACCTGACAGGTATTGGCGTGCCCTTCGACATTATCCTGCCGGAACGCGATGTGCCGATGGAGTTTCTGGCCGAGCCGGTGGCGCTGTCAGTTCGGCTGATGCAGGGAGAGCGTCTGTCGCAGAGTGTCGGTGTCGGCTACGTTATCGCGCTGAACGGGCGCGAATTGCTGTTGGAGCTGGATCTGAGCCTGTCAGCACTTGAAGAGGTGCAGTTGATGCTGCCGGATGAAGGCGAGGATTCGCTGGCCTACGCCCGGGTTATGGGGGTGGATGAAGCCAGTCGCTACCACGTCACGCTGACGTCGAGCGTCGGCCGGCTGCGAAATCTGCTTGAGCAGCGCCTGTCCCGGAAATCCTGAATTGACGCGTCGGAGGTAACAGTTTGTCGACTATCCTCTTGGTTGAAGACAATGAAATGAATCGTGACATGCTGCGCCGGCGACTGGAGAAGCGCGGCTTTAAAGTGCTTACTGCCGAAGACGGCGCGCAGGCGCTGCATACCGCCAAGGGGCACGCCCCGGACCTGATCCTGCTGGATATGAGCCTGCCACTGGTGGATGGCTGGACGGCCGCCGCTGAACTGAAGGCCGATGAGTCCACGCGCTCCATTCCCGTTATTGCTCTTACTGCGCACGCTATGGACGGTGACCGCCAGAAGGCCATGTCGGCCGGCTGCGACGACTACGATACCAAGCCGGTTGACCTCCAGCGACTGCTGGTCAAGATTGCGGCTCTCTTGGAAAAGGAGAGCGGGCAGTGAGCCTTAAACACCGTTTGGCGCTGTCCTTTGCGCTGCTGTTGGTGCTCGGTTTGGTCAATATCATCGCGCACACCTGGGGCAGTTCGATTCGCTCGGATCTGTTCAAAGAGCTGCAGATTGTGATGCGAGATCAGGTCAGTGTGCGTGAGCTGGAGCAGAAGTTCGATGCCATGCACAGGAAAATCCGCGTTATCCAGACGCTGGTTGATGCGGGCAACTCACGTCCGGTCACTGATACCGAGGTTTCCGAGCAGATCAATTCGCTCAACGCCCTGTTGTCCCGCATCGATATGTTGGAGCAGCGGGTGCAGGAGGCTTTCGGTAAAACCCACACGATTGCCCAGGCTAAAACGCTGGTCACGTCCTGGGTAGATTACCTGGAAGGTCTTACCGCCGGTGAGCCACCCGTGGCGAGCCTGGAAGACACGACGTCCGTTTATCGGTCAGCGATGCAGTCGCTGGTGTCGCTGGAGCTGTCTCTGGTGGAGCGAGCCTCCCGCATCAATATGGATTTGAACACGGCGGTGGATACCACCAACCGGATCACGACGCTGGTGTTTCTGGCGACTCTGCTGGCTACGGTGTTGTTGGCCTGGCACATCGTCACCTTTACCTCGCGTTCGATTCGCGCCCTGCATCGCGGCACCGAGCAGTGGGGCGGGGGCAACCTTGCGTATCAGGTACCGCCGCTGGAAGGTGAATTAGGGCATTTGGCCGAAAGCTTCAATCATATGGCGCGGAATCTGCGGGTGGCGATGAATGAAGTAAAGGCAGCCAGCGCGCGCGCGGATGCGGCGAACCAGGCCAAAAGCAGTTTCCTGGCGAATATGAGTCACGAATTGCGCACGCCAATGAATGCAATCATCGGCTACAGCGAAATGCTGATTGAGGAAGCCGGTGACGATCCCGCCATGCCTGTGGGTGATTTTGTGCCTGATGTGGAGAAGGTGTTGGCGGCGGGCCAGCATCTGTTGGCCCTGATCAATGATGTGCTGGATATCTCCAAAATCGAAAGCGGGAAAATGACCGTGTACCGCGAAGTCACGGACCTCTCACAGTTGCTGCACGAGGTTATTGTGACGGTTCAGCCGATGATCGACAAAAACGGCAACAAACTGCTGTATCAGAATGAGCTGAAAGACCCGCAGACCGTTACTGACGTTACCCGGTTCCGGCAGATTGCGTTGAACCTGTTAAGTAATGCAGCCAAATTTACCCGCAATGGTGATATTACGCTGACGGTGCGCGATGCCAATCACGACGGCAGGGATTATATCGAGATGTCGGTCCGAGACACCGGTATCGGCATGACGGAAGAGCAGATGGCGCAGGTGTTTGAAGCCTTTATCCAGGCGGACCTCTCTACAACCAAGGAATACGGCGGCACTGGGCTTGGTCTCACCATATCCAAAAAGTTCGCCGAGCTGCTGGGAGGCGGCATTCTGGTAAGCAGCGAAGTGGGTAAAGGCTCCTGTTTTGCCCTTCGCCTGCCGCAGATTACCCTCGATCGCGGCACGGATGTGGCGGCGCAAAATGGGGGGCGTAGCCCAGAGTCGATTCAGATCCTGCTGGTCGATGACAATGAGAGCGCCCGCGAGTTGTGCTACCGGAATCTGAAACAGACGGGTTACAAGGTTGCTTGTGCCGAATCCGGCAGCAGGGCTTTGGAGCTGATTAGCGAAATGGAGCCGGACCTGATTTTGCTCGACGTAATCATGCCGGAAATGGATGGCTGGCAGTTTCTTGAGACGCTGCGCAATCGCCCGGAGACGGCCGATACGCCGGTGATCATTCAGTCCATGGTGCATGAGCGGGAAATGGCTGATCTGATGAAGGTGAGTGCGTATCTGGTCAAACCGGTAGATCGCGAGGCGCTGGTCAATACCGTAAATAAAGTGCTGGGTGTTGTTGCGGAAGAGGTGGCAGACGCGGGTTGAGTTGACCGTTGCCCTCGGCCCTTTATTGGATCTCTATGTCTATTCCAGCGAGAGGGCGCGAAGTTTGGTGACGGTCTGCTCCAGAATCCGGTTCTCGCTCTTAACCCTGGTCAGCTCACGCTCGCAGGCGCTGGCTTCGCTGGAAGCCTGACTGTTCTGACGGGTGTTGTTGAAGCCGACTTCCAGAGCGCGCTTCAGCAGCAGAGGCCTGGCATTGTCACCGCCCTCCAGTTGTGGCAGCAACTTTTCTGCAGCCTGCAGGCTGTCGCGATGACCGTTTTCCAAATGAATCAGAATGGCCAGTGCAAGCGCGTTCTGTTTTTCCTGAGGGGGAGTTGTTTCGGCTTCATACTGTTGCTCCAGTACCGCCAGTGCTTCCGTGGGATTGCCGGTCAGGTAATACTGGTGCGCCATCTGCATCTGCGGCGTTGGCTCCGGCGGCCGCTGTGGCAGCAGTGCATCGCAACCCGTCAGTAAAATCGACACGGTGAGCAGTGAGGCGATACCTTTCATCGGTCTGACCCTTATTTTTAAAAGATGCCGAACTATTCAGCTTTTGCGGCCATATAGCAGGCAAAAAAAAGGCCCGCTGCCGGGCCTTATATTATCAGCTATGCGGCGCTATTCGTCGAGAAAGCTGCGCAAGTGATCGGAGCGGGTGGGGTGGCGCAGCTTGCGAAGCGCTTTAGCTTCAATCTGGCGGATGCGCTCGCGGGTGACATCGAACTGTTTGCCGACTTCCTCAAGGGTGTGGTCGGTGTTCATGTCGATGCCGAAGCGCATACGCAGCACCTTCGCTTCGCGTGCGGTCAGGCCGGCCAACACGTCGCGGGTAGATTCGCGCAGGCCTTCGCCGGTGGCTGAGTCGATCGGCGAGGAAATGGTGTTGTCCTCGATAAAATCGCCCAGATGCGAATCTTCGTCGTCGCCGATCGGCGTCTCCATGGAGATAGGCTCTTTGGCGATTTTCAATACCTTGCGAACCTTGTCTTCCGGCATGTCCATGCGCTCGCCCAGCTCTTCAGGCGTGGGTTCACGACCCATTTCCTGCAGCATCTGGCGAGAGATGCGGTTCAGCTTGTTGATGGTTTCAATCATGTGCACCGGAATACGGATGGTGCGGGCCTGGTCCGCAATAGAGCGGGTAATGGCCTGACGAATCCACCAGGTTGCGTAGGTTGAAAACTTGTAACCGCGGCGATACTCGAATTTGTCGACCGCTTTCATCAGGCCGATGTTGCCTTCCTGGATCAAATCCAGGAACTGCAGGCCGCGGTTGGTGTATTTCTTGGCGATGGAGATAACCAGGCGCAGGTTGGCTTCTACCATTTCCTTCTTGGCGCGACGGGCGCGCGCTTCGCCGATGGACATGCGGCGATTGATTTCCTTGATGTCGGAAATGGTCAGGTCGTAGCCAGCCTCAACCAGAGAAATCTTTTTCTGCAGCTTGATGATGTCATCGCTGATTCTGGTGAGATCGGGGTTGGCTTTCAGATGAGAACTCAGCCACTCAATATTGGTTTCGTTGCCCTGAAAGTCGCGGATAAAGACCTTGCGATCCATCTTGCCTTCAACCACACACAGGCGCATGACTTCGCGCTCAAGTACGCGAATGTCATTCAGCGTTGTGCGCACTGACGCGGTCAGCGGCTCAAAAATCTGCGGCGTCAGCTTCAGGTACTTAAAGGACTCGGCCAGCTTGGCCAGTTCTTTAGCGGTCTGCTTGCTGTAGCGGCCGTGCTTGTCGATAGACTTGCTGACGGCATTCAGGTTTTTGCGGATTTCACCAAAGCGGCGCGCGGCTTCTTCGGGGTCGGGGCCGTTGTCGCTGCTGTCGTCGTCATCGTCAGTGTTGGCGGCAGCGGCAGCATTGGCGGCTGCGACTTCTGCGGGGGTGGGGACTTCATCGGCGGGGTCGAGATAACCGCTGATAATGTCCGCCAGACGACGCTCTTCCAGAGCGACCCGGTCGTATTCTGTCAGTACGCTGTCTACCGCGCCGGGGAAGTAGGCGAGGGCGGACATGACTTCGCGAATGCCTTCTTCAATACGCTTGGCGATAACAATTTCGCCTTCGCGGGTAAGCAGTTCGACGGTGCCCATTTCGCGCATGTACATGCGCACCGGGTCGGTGGTGCGCCCGGCTTCGGATTCAACCGCAGCCAGTGCCGCAGCCGCTTCGGCCGCAGCGATGTCGTCCGGGGAGTCGCTGCCAGCCATTAACAGGGTGTCGGCGTCCGGAGCGTTCTCGAACACCTGAATACCCATGTCATTGATCATCTGAATGATTTCTTCAACCTGATCAGGATCCGAAATGTCCTCCGGCAGGTGGTCATTCACTTCGGCATAGGTGATGTAGCCCTGTTCTTTGCCTTTGGCAATCAGGTGCTTGAGTCTGGATTGTCGTTGAGAGTTGCTCATTAGTCCTCGGTGCCCGTTATTTCGTACTTGCGCTGCTACTGGCTACTTACGCACTGTCGCGTCATGCAATTTCGTGTCCATGTCCGGGCATTATCGAAACTGCGGCTGCTCGCTGGCTTTTAGCGGCGCGCACACGGCAAATAGCCGCGCATTATACCTGATAGGCGCGGCGGCCCACTAGTGCGAATACAGACTTTCTCAATGGGGCTGGCGACTGGAAGTTCAATCCCCCTGTGCTTTCTGTCGCATCAGGGCGCGCAGGTTTTCTTTGTCTTCCTCGCTTAAATCAGCGTAGTTGGCATTCCGAAATTTGTCGACTGTGCCTTGAAAACTGCGTTGGGTGATCTGCCTGCGCAGGTGCTGCAGGCTTTCGACGAGCGCGGCCTGGGCTTTTTCCGCGTCGTAGCGGGGTTTATCCAGGCTCAGGGCCAGGGTGAGCACCTCGCCTTCGGGTTGTCCCTGCCAGTGGCCGAGCAGCATGGCGGTACTGGATTCCGGGCGTTTGCGCAGCAGTTCCAGCAGGCTGTTCAGGGTGCCCAGATAGGGGTTGTCGGTGGCTGGCAGCGCTTCGTCAAACAGCACCGAGGCACTGCCCGGGTGCAGCAATACCAGGCTGATCATGTAAAGCACCGGGTCGCGCTTTGAGCTGGGCAGTGGCGGTGCACTGACTTTTTGTTTGGGGGGCGGCGGAGCGGGGGCTGGGCCGGCCTCGGGTTTCGGTGCCGGGGAAGTCTGCTCCAGCACATTCTGCAGTGCTCCGGCGCTTAACCCGGTGCGCTGGGACAGGGCGTCCATCATCAGCTCCCGATAGACGCCGCGCGGCAGCAGCTGGATCAGCGGGGCGGCCAGCTTGCTGAGCCGGGCCTTGCCTTCAAGGGAATCGCTGTTCAGCCCGCTGCTGAGGGTGTTGAAGAAATGCTCCTCCAGCGGGGTGGCTTTCAGGATCATCTGTTCAAAACGGGTGGTGCCAATGGCCCGCACCTGAGTGTCAGGGTCTTCGCCCTCGGGCATAAACAGAAAGCGCGCCTGGCGCCCGTCTTCCATCAGGGGCAGCACGGTTTCCATGGCGCGGCGGGCGGCTTTGCGGCCGGCCTCGTCGCCGTCAAAGCAGAAAACCACTTCCGGGCAGTAGCGAAAAACCTTGCGCAGGTGGTCTTCACTGGTGGCGGTGCCGAGTGTGGCGACGGCGTAGGGAATGCCGTGCTGGGCCAGAGCGACGACATCCATGTAGCCTTCGACGATGATCAGTCGCTCCAGGTTGCGCACCGCTTTGCGGGCCTGATAAAGGCCGTAGAGCTCTCGCCCCTTGTGGAAGATATCGGTTTCCGGGGAGTTCAGGTACTTCGGTTTGTCATCGCCGAGAACGCGACCGCCAAAGGCCACCGTTTGGCCGCGGTTGTCCAGAATCGGGAACATGATCCGGTCGCGAAAACGGTCGTAGAGTTTATTGTCGCCGCTGATCAGCATGCCGGCATCAATCAGCAGCTGGCGGGATTCTTCATCCTCGCCCAGCGCCTTGAGCAGGTTGTCCCAGCCCGGCGGGGCAAAGCCGATCTGAAAGGCCTTGGCGATTTCGCCGGACAGGCCGCGGTTGATCAGGTATTCCCGCGCCCGAATACTGTTGTCGTGCTGTTTGAGCTGGCGTTGGTAATACTGGGCGGCCTGCTCCATCAGACTGTGCAGGTCCTTGCGGCGGCTGACCTTCTCAGGATTTTCGATCCGTTCGCGCGGCACTTCCAGGCCGGCGACCGTGGCGAGACTTTCGATGGCCAGCGGAAAATCCAGGCGCTCGTACTCCATCAGGAAACCGATGGCGTTGCCGCCGGCGCCACAGCCAAAGCAGTAATAGAACTGTTTGTCCGGGTTAACGCTGAAGGAGGGGGTTTTCTCTTCGTGGAAGGGGCAGCGGGCGGTGTAGTTTTGCCCGGTTTTCTTCAGGGGGACCCGGCGATCAACGACTTCGACAATGTCGACGCGCGACAGCAGTTCGTCAATGAAATGTTGTGGGATCAAGCCCTTCATGGTGCCCGCAGTCGAGTAATACCGAGGCTGCAGAGAATAACACAGTGGGCTTGCAGATTACTGCAGTCGGGCTTTAACCCGTTGGCTGACCTGGCCAACATCGGCCCGGCCCTGAATCTGGGGTTTGACGATCGCCATCACCTGGCCCATGGCCTTGATGGAATCGGCGCCGCTGTCGGCGATGGCAGTATCGATTAACGCATCGATCTCCGCATCGGTCAGGGGTTGTGGCAGAAAGGTCTGGATCACCTCGATCTCGGCCTGCTCTTTGGCGGCCAGCTCGAGACGACCCGCGTCGGTAAACTGCTTTATCGAGTCGCGACGCTGTTTCACCATTTTATCAAGCACAGCAAGGCCGCGAGCGTCATCTACTTCGATGCGCTCATCAACCTCAATACGCTTGAACTCGGCGAGAATCAGGCGGATGGCAGCCAGACGTTCCTTTTCCCTGGCTTTCATGGCGGCCTTCATGGCCTCCGTCAGCTCAGCTTTTAGCGTGGAGTCTGCCATCGCGGGGGAGTAGCTTAGTACAGACGCTGCTGTTTCTTCATTTCGCGTGACACCTTCTTGGCGTGACGCTTAACAGCAGCCGCAGCTTTGCGCTTGCGAACAGAGGTCGGCTTCTCGTAAAACTCACGACGACGGACTTCTGCCAGGACGCCAGCTTTTTCGCAAGAGCGCTTGAAGCGGCGCAGTGCGATATCAAATGGCTCGTTTTCTTTGACTTTAACAAAAGGCATTCACGGTACCTGTTTCTGGATCAATACGTGTTCAGTGCCCGCCTGCAACAAGGCGAGCTTCCAAGGGCGACGAATTCTAAACGCACAGAACCCAAAAAGCAAAGCAAAAACTGGGTGTTGGCTGGTTCTCAGGGCCCTGAGCCAGTAAGATGCGCGCATTCCATGGCCGCAAGGCCGACAAAGCGGAGAGCAGTGTGGCAGCAAGGCAGGTAGTGGGGCGAGTCCTGGGTATCGAAACCTCCTGTGACGAGACCGGGGTGGCAGTGTATGACGCCGACCGGGGCTTGCTTGCGCACCGGCTCTACTCGCAGATCGCACTGCATGAATCCTTTGGTGGCGTAGTGCCGGAACTGGCCTCACGTGACCACATCCGCAAACTCTCACCATTGGTGAAAGAGGTTTTGGCGGCGGCGGACAGTTCGCCCGAGGATATCGACGCCGTGGCCTATACCCAGGGGCCGGGCCTGGTCGGCGCATTGATGGTTGGTGCCTGTTTTGGTCGCGCGCTGGCCTATGGCTGGGGGGTTCCGGCCCTGGGCGTGCATCATATGGAAGGGCATTTGCTGGCTCCGATGCTGGAAACCGATCGCCCTGAATTCCCCTTTATCGCCCTGCTGGTGTCCGGTGGCCACACCCAGCTGGTGCGGGTAGACGGGGTGGGGCAGTACAAAATGCTGGGCGAGTCCCTCGACGACGCCGCCGGCGAGGCCTTCGACAAGGCCGCCAAAATGCTGGAGTTGGGTTACCCCGGTGGGCCAAAGCTGGCGGCGCTGGCTGCTCAGGGCAGGCGCGATCGCTTCGATTTTCCGAGGCCGATGGTCAATCGGCCGGGTCTGGACTTCAGCTTCAGCGGCTTGAAAACCTATCCCCTCAATACCGTGGCAGCCTGCCGCGAAGCCGGTGAGCTGAGCGATCAGGACAAGGCCGACATTGCCGCCGCCTTTCAGGATGCGGTGGTCAGCACGCTGGTTATCAAGTGTCGCCGGGCGCTGCAGCAGGAAGGGCTGACGCGTTTGGTCATCGCTGGCGGCGTGAGTGCCAACACCCAGTTGCGCGAGGCTCTGGCGGCCGAAATGCAAAAGCTGCGCGGTCGGGTGTACTACCCGCGCCCGGAGTTCTGCACTGACAACGGCGCAATGATCGCCTACGCCGGTTTTTGCCGCCTGCGGGCGGGCATCCAGGACGATCTCGGCATCCGGGTGCGGCCGCGCTGGCCGATGACCGAGCTGGAGGGTGTGGCCTGAATATGGACAAAATTCTGATTCGCGGCCTGAAAATTCGCGCCATTGTCGGCATTCTGCCCTGGGAGCGAAAAATCCCGCAGACCCTGCTGCTGGATGTGGACCTGACGACGGATATCCGGGCGGCTGCGGCCAGCGAAGATATCAGCAAAACCGTCGATTACAGTGCGGTGGCCGAACGCTTGACCGTCTTTATCCAGGAAAGCCGGTTTCAACTTATCGAAACGCTGGCTGAGCGCTGCGCAGGCCTGATTCTCGAAGAATTCGGGGTGCCGGAAGTGAGGTTGCTGGTGGGCAAACCCGAAGCCGTGCCCGCTACCGACACGGTCTGTATTGAGATTAACCGGTCCCGCAATGCCTGAGGTTTTTATCGGTATTGGCAGCAATGTCGATCGCGACGTGAATATTGCTCGCGGTCTCGCGGTGTTGCAAGCACATTTCGGTTCCCTGCGTCTGTCGCCGGTCTACTTGAGCGAAGCGGTGGGTTTTGCAGGAGACGATTTTCTGAATCTGGTGGCTGCATTCCACACAGAATTGACGGTTGCCGAGCTGAGTGTCGCCCTGAGAAATATCGAACGGGATCACGGCCGTCTGGATAATGCCCCGAAATTCAGCGCCCGGGCGCTGGATCTGGACATTCTGCTCTATGGCGATGCCTGCGGCGTGATCGACGGTGTGCAGCTGCCCCGGGCCGAAGTGCTCTACAACGCCTTTGTGCTGAAACCATTGTCTGATCTGGAGCCGCAGCGGCTGCATCCCGGCGAGGGACGAACCTTTCTGGCGCTGTGGCAAGAGCTGTCAGCCGAAACTCGCCAGCGCTTGGAGCCTTATCAGTTTAGCGCTACTGAGACAGGGTCCGGCCACCGTCCACCGCAATAATCTGCCCGGTGATATAGGGTGCGTCGCACACCAGAAAGGCGATGGTGGAGGCGATATCCTGGGGCTCGCCAATACGGCGCAGTGCGACCTTCTGTTCAATATTCCGTTTTTCCTGTTGGGCGAAAGCCGAATCTTCGCTGGGCATCAGTATCGCGCCGGGGGCAACGCCGTTGACGCGCACCTCGGGCGCCAGCTCCAGGGCCAGTGACTGGGTCAGCATGGCGACGCCGGCCTTCGCACAGCAGTAGGCGGTGTGCTCGGCCAGTGGGCGCTGGGCGTAGATATCCACCAGATTGACGATGCAGCCCTTGCGGGCCTTCAATTCAGGCGCCAGCGCCTGGGACAGAAACAAGGGCGCGCGCAGGTTGCTGGCCAAAAGCGTGTCGAAATCCGCTTCGGTGATCGAGCCGATAGGACCGGCGTGAAAATCCGAGGCGTTGTTGACCAGCGCATCAATGCGGCCAAACTCCGCTTTTGCGCTGTCAGCCAGCTGCTCGGCAGCGCCGCTCTGGGCAAAATCCGCCGCCAGCGTGGCGGCTGAATTGGCGCGCTCGCGGTTCAGTTTGGCGGCCAGGGCGTCTGCGGCGTCACGAGAGCGGCGGTAGTGAATGATTACCCGGTAGCCGCGCTGATGAAGGGTTTCGGCAATCTGCCCGCCAATGCGCTGGGCGCCACCGGTTATCAAAGCCACGGGGGAATCGTTCATGGTGCGATCTCTTTTAATGAGTCACTGACGGCTTGCAGCCGCGCGTCGCGCAAGGCCTCGCCCAGCGCCTTGCCACTGAACCCCTGCGCAATAAGCGCATCGCTGGTTACGGCGCGCATGGCGTCTGCGGCCTGCAGCAGATGCTGGTAGTGGTCACCGGTGCGCACACTTTCCATTTCACAAAGTTGTTCGATCAGCTCCGGTCGGCGCAGAGTATCGGCCTGCTCCAGCAGGTGAAGTGTGTCTTCGGCGCTACCGCTATCGGCTTGGGGCAGGGGCAACACACGGCGGTAAAGTTGGGCCAGATGCGCGGGTACTTTGGGCGCATTCAGCCGGGCGCAGAGTTTTTTAACCGAGTCAGCCGGTAATGCGCTGGTGGCCAGGGCAAAGCGGCAATCGACGCTGAGTTCTGTGCTTCTGGCGAGCAAGGTCAGGTGCTCTTCGTCGGTGTGTTCAGCCCATTCGGGGAAAAGCGCGGCCAGGGCGTCGCAGGCTTGCAGGGTGGACAGCATGATCTGCGGCGACCGCTCGCTCAGTCCTTTCTGCAGTTCCTGCCAGACGCGCTCTTTGGCCAGTGTGTCTAGCTCGCCGCTG
>PAKT01000023.1 GCA_002710725.1 Spongiibacteraceae bacterium | reverse complement strand
TGTCGTCGGCAATGGCCTGCTGAGCCAGCGGCAGTGCATCCTTGTGCCACTGCTCGGGCCAGGCCAGTGCCTGATCACCGTCGCGGAAATGCACCAGTTTTCCATGGAGCGCATCGAGCGCGACTGGCGTCAGATCGTCGGCGCGGGGATCAAGGATATCTGGCTGGCGGACTCCAACTTCGGCGCGCTCAAGGATGACCTGGCCAAGGCCCAGCTGATCTGTGACCTCAAGGCAGAAACCGGCTATCCCAGCACCTTCGCTACCTCCTGGTCGAAAAAACACAGCCCCCGGGTGCAGGAAATCGTGCTGCTGCTTAACCGCCACGGCCTGCTGCCCCACTATCAGCTCGCCCTGCAAACCCTGACCCCGCTGGCGCTGGAACTGAGCAACCGCAAGAACATGAGCTCCAACAAATACGAACCCATTGCCAAACAGATGGCCGAACAGGGCGTACCCATCGCTGCCGAACTGATCTGGGGACTGCCGGGCGACAACCTGAAAGACTTTGAAGCCAACCTCGATCAGTTACTGGCCACCTTTCCCAACATCAATATCTTTGGCTATACCCTGCTGCCCGGCACCGAATTCTACGAAAAACGCGAGGAATACCGCATCGAAACTATTCCCGTGGCAGGCTACGGCAAGGCCAAGGGTGAGTATGTAGTGGGCTGTCACACCTTTGACCGGGACGAAGGTATCGAGGGCTATTTCCTGATCACCGCCCACATTCTGTTTGTCCACGGCCACCTGCTGCCGTTGACCAACCGCTTTCTGGCGCTGTCCGGGGTGAACGGTATTTCGCGGGCGCTGCGCAGCCTGCTGCGGGCTTGCCTGCAGGCCCACCGGGACAATCTGCCCGAACTGGATATCAGCGATCGCATGGCGGTCTACGAACAGCGCTCAAAGCTTTACCTCGCCCTGCTGCAATCACCCCAGGCCAGTTACCGCCTGCTGGAAAAAGCACTGTGTGGCTGGGCAGAAGAGGAAGGCTACGACGACGCCTTTATCGAGCGCCTGCGCTGCGTCATTGCGCTGGACAAAACCCTCAGCCCGCGCATTGGCAGCAAGCAAACCGCTTGGCAACATTTTGAGTTTGACGCCGGGCAATTACTGAAAGCACTGGACGCAATGGATTTGCCCGACTGGGATCAGATTCTCGATCAACAGCAGGACATCATGATAGAAACGCCCGGCGGCGTGGGTGATGTATTGAAAGACCCGGACGGCGGTAGCTGGCTGAAAGGGAAAGTCTTGCACACGGCGATCACGGTGGACCGCCTTCCAGCCTGACCATGAAGTCTTAAAGCTTAGCCTCGGCGTGTCCCGCGTCTACCAGTGCAGCACGCAGCTTCTCCGCTTCAGCGGCCAGTTCGGCGGCCTCCGCCGGCTTGGCCCGCGCGATATTGGCCTCGTCCATGGTATTGATCGGTATCAGATGCAGGTGCGTATGCGGCACCTCTAAGCCGATAATCTGCAAGGCTACCCGCTGACAGCCGTACACCGATTTCTGCGCTTTGGTGATGCTGCGCGACACCGCAAAACAGTGGTTGGCAAGATCGACAGGCAGGTCATCCCAGTGATCAATCTCCTGCACCGGCACTACCAGCAGATGCCCGGGCACGATCGGCGCGATGGTCATAAAAGCCACCGCCTGCTCATCGCGCCAGACAAAATGTCCCGGCAGCTCGCCGGCAATAATCTTGCTGAAAATACTACTCATGATCGCTTGTCTGTCCTTGTTCCAGAGAAAGAAATAAACGGTACCCCTGTCGCAGGCGGTGTTCAACCTCGCGGCGACCCGTCAACGCACAACGTCGGGCGAGCTGAGTCCAGCCCTGTGCCTGCAGCACCCGACTGATAATCAGCTCCGTATCCTCGCCCTCCGGCAGCTGCGATAAAGGCCCGCTCTGCAGATAGCGAAACAGCGAGGGATAGGCATGTTCAAACGCGATCTCGCCGGAAACGAAACGCTGAACATCGCGCCACTCGTCTTTACCCAGGCTCTCGCTCGAAACACTCTGGTTCAACAGAATCAGCGCCAGCGCTGCATCAAGGGCCTGGTAGGTTTCACGAAGCTGTAGACAGAAATGGCGGCCGAAGCGATTGTAAAGTGGCGTCAGGGCATTGCTGGCGCGCTCGGTAAAGGGCTTGGCCACCAGCAGGGCATGACTGCCACTACAGGGATCGCGCCTGACACCCAGCCGCAGGGGTAGGTAGTCCTGCTGTAGCCAGAAACCGGTCACCGTGGTGTCGGCGGCAAAACTGGAGCCCACGTAATCCAGCCCTTCGGCGGAGGCAAAGTGCTCAATTGCCTGCAGCAGTCGCTGACCCAAACCGCGCCTTCGGTACTCCGCCAACACGGCAATGCGACTGATCCGGGCACAGCGCAATTCGAGCCCCTCGCTGAGCCCACAGTGGTAAACCAGCGACTGGGGCAGCAGATGACCCTGCAGGCGTCGCTCGCCCTGTAGCACAGCGTCAAAACTTTCCGCCGGCAAACCGCCTTCTTCTATGACCAATGCCGCGGCGCAAACCCGTCCTGCAGGCGAACGCAACACCCACACACTGGTTGCCAGCGAATCGAGCAGATGATGCAAATCAGACGGCGTAGTCTGGTAATGAGCGACCACCAACAGGCCAAAGACTTCCCGCAACAGCGTGTTGTCATTGAGCAGGTGCAATTTATCAAGCAATACGACTTCGCACTGATCCGCCTTGATAGCTGGTGCCGGCTCGGGCGCTGCAGCATCAAGCAGAAAGAGCCGATTGATCAGGGCTTCGAGCGGGTCACCCTCACTCCAGCGAACCGGCTCCTGAAGTTCGACACTTTGCCACTGGGGCGTCAAGGCATTCAGTGTTTCGGTAAAACGAATATCAAAGCCCCGCCCCGAGCCTTCGTAACCGTGAACGGTGCTTGCAAAGACCACGCGGGCATAGTGCCGGACAATTTTTTCCAACAGCGCCGGGGGAATGGCCGCTGCTTCATCCACCAGAACCATGCGCGCTTCAGGCAGCTCATCCAGCAAACGGTCGGGCGGCATAAAGCGAAGTGAGCTGCTGCCGCTGCTCAGAGTCTCTCCGCTCGTCCCCAAGCGCTGCGCCGCATGCTGCAAGGCCGTGGCAGCCGCTTCCTTACGTGGTGCGGTGATCACAATGTCGCCGCGGTCCTCCAGCAGAAACTCGGCGGCGCTGAGCCCCAACAGGGTTGACTTGCCACGCCCACGATCGGCGCGAATCACCAGCGGCCGTCTGCGATGGCCGTGCAGCACTCGCCCAACCCGATGCATCGCTGCCACCTGATCAGCCGTCGGTAAATCGCTCTCAGCGGCCAACGCTGGAAAAGGCATTTCCTGGGCGAGAAACCCGGCCTCAAGTGAATACTGGGCCAGATAGGGCCACTGTTCGAGTTCGCTCAGAATATGTTGCCAGAACAGGCTGGGGCTGCCATCGGCCAGAGAAAAACTGTCGACCCAGTCGTCAGGTTCCGGTGCGAGAATCAGCAATAAACCACCCCGACACAGGCAGCCCGCACTGGCCGCAAGGGTATTGATATCGGGCTGGCTGTGCAGGTTCCAGATCAGGGTCTGGCATTCCCGCCCCAGTACCGTTTTGCGCTGGGCGGGCTGGAGATCCGCCAGCGGGTAGCTCCCAATCAGCAGTACCTCGCCCTCAAGGTCCGGCAGCAAATCTGCGCAAAGCTGTTCGCTTGCTGACTTTTCGCCGCTGACAAGCAAAGCCCCGCGGCAGGCACTGTCAGCCAGCTCTTGGCGCAGCCTGACCAAATCTTCGATCACTGGGATGTCGTCGGATAAACGGGGGCACGGCGCATATGACTGTGCAGCACAATATCACCCTCTTGTTCGCGGTAAACACGGGCCGCATCCTCGCCCAGGCTGGCCTCACAACAACTTGCGATCAATTGCCGGGCCTCGCTATCGCTCAGCGATTGGCTATCAAGCAGTGCCTGAATATAGCCCTCAATAAAGTAGCGCTTTGCCGGAGGCACATCGTCGCCACGGGCAAAGCTTTCGAAATACTCGCCAAGCTTCTGTTTCAGGGCGTCCAGCGACATGCTCAGCTTTCCTGCACCAGAACCCAGGGGGCAATCACCAGCGCCCAGAGATCCGCATCGCGCTCGTGCCATTCAAGGGCGCGATTATCCTCGGGGACGCTGAGCTGGCCGCCTTCTATCCGGGCCTCAACCTGAGCTTTATTGTTGTCGATGATGGCGCCTCCGACGGCGATCAGATCAAGTCCCTTGGCCACTTCTCTGACCACACCGCGCGCGTAGTAGCGTTGCAGTTCGTGCCAGGCGATGCGCCCGGTCTGTCCGTTCAGCCGTGTCTCCAGATCCAGGCTGGGATCATCCAGGTTGCTCACGGTCATTCTCCTTCTTTTCAACAGGCCTGTCTGTGGGCCAAGGCAGAGTCCAAGGCTCCGCCAGCTTCGCCAGTTGGGTGTGCAAGGCATCGGCCTTAAAACATTGGCCGGTTTGAGGTGGGAGAGTATAGCGAAAGCGCCGCCCATTCAGCGAGAAGCACAGGGCGTAGGCATGGAGATAACAGCGATCGGCTGGCTCACTGGCCGGGCCATAGCGGACATCTCCCAGTATGGGCGCGCCGAGGCTCTTCATCACCACCCGCAATTGATGGGTTCGACCGGTCAGGGGCTTGAGCAAAAACAGGCGCAAGCCCTCACCCAGACCGTAACTGAAGAACCGGGTTTCAGACCAGGGGCTGCCGCTCCGCGCCAGGCGATAACTGCCTCCTCGCGATTTGATCAATGCCCCGGCGACCCGCCCCTGTTTTTTGGCGGGCTTGTGGCGCGACAGAGCGAGATAATATTTCTCGCAATCGCGCCGGGCGAACTGCTCACTCAATTCGGCCGCCGCCGCTGGCGTTCGTGCCAGCAGCCACAAACCTGACGTCGCCTTGTCGAGGCGATGAACCGGTGCCAGATAGCCGCCGCCAAGGGCATCACGGACCGCGTCGAAAAACGACCGCTCTGCCTCGTCCCGGTGCACAGAGACACCGGCGGGTTTATCCACCAAAACGAAGCTTTTCTGCACCGCAATAAAGCAGATCAAGCGTGTTTCTCCCGCTGTGGATAACATTTTTTGATCAAATTGGAACTTTTTCCCGCAAAGTCACAGGGTTACAGAAATGTGAATATCCACGCCAAAGCTGTGACAGATTGCACACATCAAGAGAGCTTTTTGACGCTTCCATGTCAACAGAGAAAGGAAACAGTCATCTCGCGTCGAGCCTGTGGATAAAGTTTTCCCCAGATTCAGTGCACAACCCTGTGGATAAATGCGTGTATAAAAGCGCAAGCGAAGGCATCCCGCCCGACAGACGAAGCTGTCTATTTTTTAATCAGAAACCACCTGTCGGAGTCGCCGCGCCAGCTCCCAGACACCGACCATCACAAACAGCATGACGCCGCTGGCAAACCAGTAGGGAAGCGTGTGTTCCAAGCGATAGAGAAAGCCCCCGATCAATGGCCCGATAACAAAACCCATGCCGGCCGCCGACCCCATCAAACCGGCCAGCCCACCCTGCTCATGCGGCTCCACAACCAGCGTCGCACTGGCGCTGTAACCCGGCCCGGCCATACCCATACCCAGACCGAAAAACAGCATCGCTGTCAGCAGCAGCGGCAGACTGTCGGCGTTGGCTATCATCAGATAACCCACCAGGCTGAAAGGCAGCCCCAATTTGACCAGCCCGATAGGCAGGCCTTTGAACCGCTGCACCACCACAAACTGCGACACCAGCATGGAAGCCGATGAGATAACCATCGCCACCGAGAAAAGTTTGGCGGCGCGGATGCTGTCGACTTGCAAAACATCCTGATAATAGAAGCCCAGTGTCTGCTGCACCATGCCCAGCATGGTGAACATGGCAAAGCCGACCAGAATAAAACCGCGATAGCGGGGGTCAAAATAGCTGAGTCGTGGCGCGTTGGGGTCGCGCGACTTGTGGCAGGTGGTCGCCGGCAGCAGCCGCCAGACGAAAAAGGCCGCAATCAAGGTGATGACTGCCTGCAAGTACATCGGCGCCAGAAAATGAACACCCACAAACCAGGCCAATGCCGGCCCCACCATGGCCCCCACCTGATTAAAGGCATTAAGTTTGCCAATGCCTTTTACGCGATCGTGCAGCGTCGTCGCGTCGACCACGTAGGCTGAGGATGCCGGTGTTGCAGCAGACATGATCACCGCGTGGAATACCCGGGTAACCAGCAACAACAGGTACAGAGCAACCCCGCCGAGCAAGCCCGACAGTCCGATCTGCGCCGCGCCGTTGAAAGTGAGCGTGCCAACGGTATAGCCCACCAGACCAAACAGAATAATCGGTTTGCGACCACGGCGATCGCTCTGTCGGCCCCAGAAAGGCGCCGTCAGGGAAAAGATCAAAGCGGTCAGTGCCGACAGCGAGGTGATCGCCATTTCGCGCGGCGCAAATTCCCAACCCAGAGCAGGAATCGAAAAAACAATCTGATCCAAACCGAGCTCGCGACCGAGCATGGGCAGGATGGCAAAGACCACGGTCTGCCCCATGCCGATGGTCATCATGGCAAAATAGAGCGTGGCCAGTCTGGGCGCGGATTTGTGCGCCGGCGGAGTGTCGTCCACGAGGGGTTCCTGATTGCGAGGGCTGGCAGCAGCCCGATTCTGTAAGGCGGAGCCGGTCGACTCCGAAAGGCCAATGGTACACTACCCGCCATAAGGACTAAAAATTGTCGGTGACAACTTGAGTTATTCCCAATCGTTTTTGCTGCGTACTTTGAACCGAATTGAGCGGGTCGGTAATCGTCTGCCCCACCCCACCGCGCTGTTCGTTTATCTGTGTATTTTCATCATTGCGCTCTCGTGGTTGAGCGCCACGGCGCAGGTGTCAGCTTTGCACCCGGGCACAGGCGAAGAGCTTGCCGCACGATCGCTGCTGTCAGGAGAAGGTTTGCGCTGGATGCTGACCAACACTGTCAGCAACTTTATTAACTTTGCACCGGTGGGTACCGTACTGATCGCCATACTCGGCATCGGCCTCGCTGAACACTCAGGTCTGCTGGGCGCCCTGTTGCAACGCGTGGTGCGTGTCGCCAAGGGCTCTGCCCTCACCGCCAGCATTGTCTTTGCCGGTGTGCTGTCGAGCCTGGGCGCCGACTCAGGTTACGTGGTACTGGTGCCGCTCGCTGGACTGGCTTTTGCCAGTGCCGGGCGTCATCCGCTGGCAGGCATTGCCGCCGCCTTTGCCGGTGTCTCCGGCGGCTACAGCGCGAACCTGGCCATAGGCCCACTCGACGCCATCCTGGCCGGACTGTCCTCGGAAGCCGTGCAGCTGGTTGCTGAAGACACTGTCGCCAGCAGCGATAACTACTACTTTATGCTGGCATCTACGGTTTTGATAACACTGCTGGGCACACTGGTCAGCCAGCGCTGGGTGGAGCCGCGCCTACCCGCATGGCAGGGTGATACCGGTCCGACAGAAAACCAAACCGAAGACACTCCGAGCTTTCGCTGGCTGCGCTGGTACTGCGGACTCTTTCTGCTCGCCCTGCTCTGGGCGACCCTGCCTGACGATGCCCTGTTGCGACATCAGCAAACGGGCAGCCTGATCGGCTCGCCTCTGCTGTCCGGTATCGTTACCTTGATCGCCCTGTTCGCCGCCGGTGCGGGCATTGTCTTCGGCTACGAAAACCGCCGCTACCGGCGAGCCGATGACTGGATTGCAGGAATGGAACAAAGCATGGCCAGTATGGCGTCTTATCTGGTGCTGATGTTTTTCGCCGCCCAGTTCGTCAACTATTTTGCCTGGTCGGGGCTGGGCGCCATTGCCGCCATCAAGGGCGCCGCGTTGCTGGCGACCTTGAATCTTCCCGCCGCGCCGTTGCTGCTGTGTTTTATTCTATTGTGCGCACTAATCAATCTGGTGATCGGCAGTGCCTCGGCAAAATGGGCGCTGCTAGCGCCAATCTTTGTGCCCATGCTGTATTTGTTGGGTATCTCGCCGGAAGGTACGCAGCTGGCTTATCGGATTGGCGATAGCAGCACCAATATCATCACGCCACTGATGCCTTACTTTGGTGTCGTGGTGGCTTTCGCCCAACGCTACGACAAAGACCTCGGCATCGGCACACTGATGGCAATGATGGTGCCCTACTCGGTGGCTTTTCTGCTGGGCTGGTCGATTATGCTGGTATTGTGGATGGGGCTGGGCTGGCCGATCGGGCCGGGGGGAGCGGAGTTTCTGGTGCCGGCGGATTAAGCCCAGGCACCAGAACACTTACTGGCAGAGTTTAACGCTCAACCTTTAACTTCGGCTTCCATTTCCTTAAGGCCGACGTGGCGCACATCCTTGCCTTCGACAAGGTAAATAACGTGCTCGGCGATATTGCGGGCATGGTCACCAATGCGCTCAAGCGACCGCAAGGACCACATGATATTCAGCACGCTGCCAATACTGCGCGGGTCTTCGATCATGTAGGTCACCAGGCTGCGCATGGCCGTGCCGTATTCCATATCAACCGCGTTGTCTTCCTGGGCAACGCGCAGGGCCAGCGGGCTGTCAAAGCGAGCGAAAGCATCCAGTGCGTCGCGCACCATACTGCCGACGTGATCACCGATGTGTCGGATCTCAAGATAGCTGCGCGACGCACCGCCTTCATTGGCCAACGCAATGGAATGTTTGGCGATCTTGGTGGCTTCATCGCCCATGCGCTCCAGATCATTCAGTGTTTTGCTGATCGCCAATACCAGACGCAGGTCGCTCGCCGCCGGCTGGCGCCGGGCCAGGATCAGCGTACATTCTTCATCGATCTCCACTTCGAGATCGTTCACTTTGTTATCTCGCTGGGCAACTTCTTCCGCCAGCCCACTGTCCAGATTCATAAACGCCGAAATTGCATCGCGAACCTGTTTTTCTACCAAGCCACCCATTTCCAGCATGCGCGTTTTGGCTTCATCCAGTTCGGCGTTGAACTGCTGAGAAATGTGGTGCGAGTGAATATCTTTTTCCATGGTCTACCCCTGCCGCAACCGAAATTAACCGTATCGTCCGGTAATATAGTCTTCCGTCTGCTTGCGCGACGGGTTGGTGAAAAGTGTGTCGGTGTCACCGAATTCAATCAGCTTACCCATATACATAAAGGCAGTATAGTCAGAGACGCGCGCGGCCTGCTGCATATTGTGGGTAACAATCACGATCGTGTATTTGGATTTCAGCTCGTAGATCAGCTCTTCGATTTTCAAGGTTGAAATCGGGTCCAGCGCCGACGCCGGCTCATCCAGCAACAGCACTTCCGGCTCTACCGCAATGGTGCGGGCAATGACCAGACGCTGCTGCTGACCACCGGACATCCCCAGCGCGTTGTCCTGCAGGCGATCTTTTACCTCATCCCACAGCGCCGCACCGCGCAGGGAGCGCTCTACCACTTCATCCAGCACTCGCTTTTTATTAATGCCCTGAATTCGCAGACCGTAGGCGACATTTTCATAAATCGACTTAGGGAAAGGGTTCGGCTTCTGGAACACCATCCCTACATTGCGACGCAGAGCGGCGGCATCCACCGACTTGTCGTAGATATTGTAGCCGTCCAGGTTGATCTCACCCTTTATGCGGCAGCCATCCACCAGATCGTTCATACGGTTAAAGCAGCGCAGCAAGGTTGATTTACCGCAACCGCTGGGACCGATGAAGGCCGTAACGCGTTTGCGAGGTATCACCATATTGACGTCGTGCAAGGCCTGCTTATCACTGTAAAACAGGTTCAGATCGTTGACAGTCAGTGCGATCTCTTCCTTCTCCAGCTTTCTGACCGCCGTGTCGCGACCGAGAGCATCCAGTTTGATGCCGTGGGTTCTCGTCTGTGTCGTTTCCGTGCTCATAGGGTCACCGTTCGATGTTAATTAGAGTTCCAGAGACTTGTACTTTTCACGCAGGTGGTTGCGCAGTGCCACCGCACTGAGATTCAACAGCGCGATAATAACCACCAATAGCAGCGCGGTCGCATAGACCAGCGGCCGGGCCGCTTCAACGTTGGGACTCTGAAAACCCACGTCATAAATATGAAAGCCAAGGTGCATGAATTTCTGATCGAGATGGAAGTAGGGGAAATTGCCGTTGACTGGCAAGGTGGGCGCCAGTTTGACCACGCCGACCAGCATCAGCGGCGCCACTTCACCGGCGGCTCTCGCCACCGCCAGAATCAATCCGGTCATCATCGCCGGGCTGGTCATGGGCAACACCACCCGCCACAAGGTCTCAGCCTTGGTCGCACCCAGCGCCAGACTGCCCTCGCGCAGCGCCTTGGGAATCCGGGACAAGCCTTCTTCGGTGGCCACAATTACCACCGGCAGGGTCAGCAGGGCCAGCGTCAGCGAGGCCCACAACAGACCCGGCGTACCAAAGGTAGGCGCAGGCAGAGCCTCGGGGAAGAACACCTGATCAATTTCGGAGCCGAGAAAATAGATAAAGAAACCTAGACCAAACACCCCGTAGACAATCGACGGCACCCCGGCAAGATTGTTTACCGCTATGCGGATAATCCGGTTCATAAGACCCTGCCGCGCGTATTCGCGCAGGTAGACCGCTGCAACCACACCAAAGGGTGTGACGATGATCGACATGATGATCACCATGATAACGGTGCCGAAAATCGCTGGGAAAATACCGCCTTCGGTATTGGCCTCGCGGGGCTCGTCTGTCAGAAACTCAACAAATTTAGCGAGATAAAACCAGATCTTGTCGAGCACATCCATGGCGTTTGGCTCAAAGGCACGCACGATCTTGGCCAGACGCAACTCCACCTGACGGCCGCTCATTTCCTCGGCCACAATGCTGTCGCGATTAATCGCCTGGTACAAGCCCGCCAGTTCATCCTGATAGACCCGGTACTCTGCATCCAGGGCTGCGCGCTCGGCGTCGATATCGGTCTGTTTTGCCGAGCGCTCCTCGGCAGACAGGCCCTCGTCGAGCTCAAGACCGCGCTCACGCAAGCGCAGCTTTTCCATGCGGTAGTTGATCGCGCCGATATCTTTCTTTTCTATCTTTTCAATTTTTTCGTGCAGTTCCAGCGCTCGATCCAGGCGACTCGCAAATTCCTCGCGGAGCACGTCCGGATTCTGCTCTGCGCCAGTCACAGTGCGGCCATCTTCCTTTACACCGCGCAGATAGCCGTAAAAGTTGCCCCACTCCCGGCGCTCAAGCACCATGATGTCTTCCGGATAGTTGATATCAGACAGAAAGTCCGAAAGTATCCAGCTGAAATCGGCACCGGTAACATCGCGATTACCAAGCTTGATCAGTTCGCGGTCGAGAAATCCTTTGTCGGTGTCAAGATCAAAACCTGCGCTGCGCAGCTGTTCGATCGGCACCGACTCTTTCTGAACTCGCTCACCAATTAATACCCGCGCACTTTCGCCCGGCGCGGTATAGGTTGCCTGCATCACATCGGCCGGCCAGAAGTGCCCGAAACCGCGAACCGCAAGCAGGATCAACAAGCCCACAACCGCAATGGCACTGAGACTCACTGCAGCGGCATTGACCCAGATGAAGGGCTCGCCGCTGCGGCACCATTCGGTAAATGAATCACGTTTTTGTTTTTCCATTGGCATATCAATAACCCTACAGATTGCCGTAACGGTTACGCAGTCGCTGACGGACAACTTCCGCCACGGTGTTGACTACGAACGTAAACATAAACAGTACAAAGGCAGCCAGAAACAGCACGCGATAGTGGCTGCTGTCCACTTCTGTCTCGCCGATCTCGACGGCGATATTGGCGGCCAGGGTGCGCATGCCTTCAAAGATATTCATATCCATCACCGGCGTATTACCGGTCGCCATCAGTACGATCATGGTCTCCCCTACGGCGCGCCCCATACCAATCATCAATGCGGAGAAAATGCCCGGGCTCGCGGTCGGCATAACCACACCCACCAGGGTTTGCCAGGGGGTGGCACCGAGGGCCAGCGAGCCGTAACTCAAGTGTTTGGGCACCGAGAAAATCGCATCTTCGGCTATGGAAAAAATGGTCGGAATGACAGCGAAGCCCATGGCAATACCCACCACCAGAGCGTTGCGCTGATCAAAGGATATACCGAGTTCCGCGGTCATCCATGCTCGCATGTCGCCGTCGAACATCAGCCGCTCTACCGGTGCGCTCATCGAGACGCACAGGGCGAAGATCGCAATAATCACCGGGGCGATAATCAAGGGGTGCCAACCATCAGGCACATGCTTGCGATACCGCATGGGAATGAAATTCCAGAACCAGGCAAACAGCAGAACGCCAACCGGCAGAAAAATGAAAATACTGAAAACCGCCGGCAGATGCTTTTCAATAAAGGGCGCCAGCCACAGACCGGCCAGAAAACCGAGGATAACCGTCGGCAGGGCCTCCATCAGTTCGATCAGCGGCTTCACCTTGCGGCGCATCGCCGGGGCCATAAAGTAAGCGGTATAAATCGCGCCGCAGATTGCCAGCGGCGCGGCGATGACCATCGCATAGAAGGCCGCTTTCAGGGTGCCGAAGGCCAGTGGCGAAAAGCTGTATTTGGGCTCAAAATCGTTGTTGGAGGCAGAGGACTGCCAGGTATAGTCGGGCTCCGGATAGCTTTCGTACCAGACTTTTTCCCACAGTACCGACCAGGACACTTCCGGGTGTTCGTTTTCGATCTTCCACACCAGGAAATCACCGCCCTGGGTTTCCATTAACAGGGTTTCAGCTCGCGGAGCCATCGCCACCTGTGTCACCGGGGACGGCAGTTGCTCACTCGCCAGGTGACGCTGCGAGGTACTGTAGTACAGGTCGAGCTGCCCCTCACTGTTAACTGTAACAAAACCCTTGCGGCGCTGTTCCGGCCCAACCGTTGCGATCCCGCTGTCGTCGGAGCGAAAGCTGCGAATTTTTTTCAGGTGGATAGCACCGTCGGCATTGACGTTAAACCACTGGGCCGTCTCGCCGGCGCTGTTGGAGATCAGCAGCGACACACCGCCCAATAGAAAACGGGCGTCCGTCAGCTGGGCATTATCGAACATGACCCCGGCGTCGGTGACCTCTTTCTCATCAATGTCAATCAGGCGGTACTGGCCTTTGGCTGAGAGCACATACAACCAATCCTGAGTGGGCCCGAGCAGGAGGGTATGTGGCTTGATATCGATATCCGGCAAATTGAGGGTTTCCTCAGCCAGAGTCACCTCTTCGCTCAGAAAGTCCTCTTCTTTAACCCAGCGCCGGGCTTCGATTCTCCCGGCAGCGGTATAGCCGATGGCGACCATCGCCTCGTCGGAGTCACGCAGCGCGATCTTGTGAAGGGCATCTTCGGTCAGCCGGATAGGTTCCCGGCCATAGGGATACTGTATGACTGGCGTAATCAGACGCTCGTCATTAGGGTAACTGATCTTGTAGTGGTGACGGGCAATCACCATGCGGCCATCGGACAGGCCCACCGCAAAGATGCGGCTGGTTTCTGAATCGATGGTAAAGCTGGTGACCTCAGTATCGGCAGGGAGCGCCAGACGGCCCTCTTTAACTGGCGAACCGTCGGCCACACGGAAGAAGCTATAGCTGCCGTCAGCCGCCAGTCTGAAACCGACTTCAGCCTGCTCTTCCACCGCCAGATACAAGGTCGGCGCTTCCGAGCCAACCCGGCCATACTGGTGGGCCTGTTCCATATGAGCAGACTGGAACAGCGGCATAATCTCGTACAGGAGATAGAAGAAGATCAGCAGAATAGCCATCAAGACACCGGAACCACCGGCGGTTATGCCTGCTACCGCGGCTTTATCCTTGAACTTGCGCCACTGCGCGAAACGGGAAGTCCTACCCGCGAAAACAGGTTCGCTCACTCCTGGCTCCAGTCTATTCAGTCGATGGGCTTATGATATGTCGATTTTGTGACAGTATTGTTACACAAGCAAAAACAAGTCGCTTTCACCATAAAAAAACGGCCATATCAATGATATGGCCGTTGTGCGAGTAGCGGGATCTTATATTCCCAAGGCTCGCAGGGTCTTCTCTGCAACCTTGGCAGGCAGCGGGATGTAACCGTCCTTGACCACGACTTCCTGGCCTTGCTGAGACATCACCATTTTGACGAACTCGCGCTCCAGCGGGCTAAGCGGCTTGTTCGGTGCCTTGTTGATGTAGACATAGAGAAAGCGTGCCAGGGGATAGCTGCCCGCAACCGCATTGTCCGGTGTCGGCGCAATAAAATCGCCACCTCGCTTGCTGATTGGAATGGCGCGAACACTGGAGGTCTTATAACCGATACCCGAGTAGCCGACCCCATTAATGGACGTTGCGACCGACTGCACCACCGAGGCAGAACCCGGCTGCTCATTCACAGTGTTCTTGAAATCGCCTTTACACAGGGCCTGCTTTTTGAAAAAACCGTAGGTGCCAGACACCGAGTTCCGCCCGAAAAGCTGCACATCGCGGCTCAACCAGGGGCCCGTCATACCCAGGTCACCCCATGTATCGACGCTGTTGCGTGCGCCGCATTTACGGGTGCTGGAGAAAACCGCATCCACCTGTTCCATGGTCATACCCTTGATCGGGTTATCCTTGTGGACAAAGACTGCCAGGGCATCGATAGCCACCGGAACAGCAGTTGGCTTGTAGCCGAATTTGCTTTCGAAGGACTCAATTTCCTTGTCTTTCATTTTGCGGCTCATTGGCCCAAAACTGGAAGTGCCCTCAGTCAGAGCGGGCGGTGCCGTGGAAGAACCAGCCGCCTGAATCTGAATGTTTACATTCGGGTAAAGGCGCTTGAATTCTTCACCCCACAGAGTCATGAGATTGGCCAGTGTGTCGGAACCCACACTGGAGAGGTTACCCGATACCCCAGAAGCCTTCTGGTACACCGCCAGGTTAGGATCGACTGAATTGGCGGAAGCCAGATTGATGGTCAAGGCCGCTGCGGCTACTGCTGTCTTGCTAAACCACTGTTTGAGTTTCATTACCGTCTCCTGAAGTGTCGGTCGTGATTTGGTTTCAGCTGCTAAAGTAATACAAGTTTGTGACAATAAAATGACAGATAACAAACTCGACACAGATTTGTCACAAAGCCGTCATGCACCTGAGGCCTTTCGCTGAACGGCCGCCGAGCGCGGAAACACGCAGGTAAACGTACTGCCTCTACCCGGCTGGCTTTTAATCTTAAGCTCACCCTGATGGCGCAGCAGTATATGCTTGACGATAGCCAAGCCCAGCCCCGTGCCACCGGTATCGGTCGAGCGGCTCTGATCCACCCTATAGAAACGCTCAGTCAGCCTGGGCAGGTGCTGAGGCTCAATACCTATGCCGGTATCGGCCACTTCAAAATAGGCGTGATCGCGATCCGCAAACCAGCGCAGCGTGATGCGGTCACCTTCGCGCGTATAGCGAGCGGCATTGACGGCCAGATTCGAAAACGCACTCTGTAGCTCCTTGCCGTCCCCCACCAGGCTGAGTGCTTCATCGCACTGGATGTCCACCTCCCGTGAGCCACTCGCGGCTGCCATAATCTCCTC
>PAKT01000022.1 GCA_002710725.1 Spongiibacteraceae bacterium | reverse complement strand
GACTCTGATCGCACCGATTGCGATGGAAGAAGGTCTGCGCTTCGCGATTCGCGAAGGTGGCCGCACCGTAGGTGCGGGTGTTGTTGCCAAGATCGTTGAGTAAACGACCTTTGGCGGCGGCCTGAGAGGGTCGCAGTGAAAGGGAGGCAGTATGCCTCCCTTTTTAGTCTGTTTGTCATGGGCGGCAGCTCCGGAAATGCCAGTCGGCGAGCTAAATAGTTGTTGACAGGCCTCTGGGGCGTCTATAGAATGCCGCTTCCATTTTTCGGGTTAGTCCGGGCGTCAAAAAGGCCGGAACCTGAAGAATTTTCGGGATGGGAGTGTTGGTCAGGTGCAAAATCAACGGATTCGAATTCGTTTAAAGGCTTTTGACCACCGTCTGATCGATGCGTCAACGCAAGAGATTGTAGATACTGCCAAGCGCACTGGCGCCCAGGTACGCGGACCGATTCCGCTGCCGACGCGCAAAGAGCGTTACACAGTGCTGGTCTCGCCGCACGTGAACAAGGATGCTCGTGATCAATACGAGATTCGGACACACAAGCGGTTGCTGGATATTGTAGAGCCCACAGAAAAAACTGTGGATGCGTTGATGAAATTGGATTTGGCGGCTGGTGTGGAAGTTCAGATTAGCCTCGGCTAATCGGAAACGGTTTTAAAATACAAAATTTAAAACCCGCCCGGGTTTTCAACTGAAAGCTCTGGGTTGTGTAACACGCTAACAAGCGTGGCCATAGAGGGTGAAAGCCCCGTACACTGAGAGGTTAAGGAAATGGCTATTGGATTGGTCGGCCGCAAGAGCGGTATGACCCGCGTTTTTACTGACGACGGCGTTTCAATTCCGGTTACGGTGATTGAGGTTTCTCCCAATCGCGTAACTCGAGTCAAAGATAGCGATAGCGACGGTTATCGTGCCATTCAGGTTACCGCAGGTACTCGTAAGGCCTCGCGTGTCAAAAAGTCTCAAGCTGGTGAGTTCGCTAAGGCGGGCGTTGAAGCTGGTCGAGGTTTCTGGGAATTTCGTCTCGAAGGTGATGAGGCTGCGGAGCTTGGCTCCGAGCTGACTGTTGCCCTGTTCGAGGCGGGACAAAAAGTCGATGTTACCGGGCAGTCTAAAGGTAAGGGTTTTCAGGGCGGTGTAAAGCGCTGGAATTTCCGCATGCAAGACGCCACTCATGGTAACTCTCTGTCGCACCGTGCGCCTGGCTCAATCGGTCAGTGTCAAACCCCCGGTCGCGTATTCAAAGGTAAAAAGATGGCTGGCCATATGGGTGCCGAGCGTGTCACCGTGCAGACGCTTGAAGTTGTTCGCGTCGACGCTGAGCGCAACCTGATTCTGGTGAAAGGTGCCGTACCTGGTGC
Organism: Spongiibacteraceae bacterium; assembly: GCA_002710725.1. Classification (GTDB taxonomy): domain Bacteria; phylum Pseudomonadota; class Gammaproteobacteria; order Pseudomonadales; family Spongiibacteraceae; genus Litorivivens. The sequence continues at coordinate 25,957 of PAKT01000022.1, read as the reverse complement.
GCCCGGTGGTGACGTAGTTGTGCGTCCTGCCGTCAAGGCAAAGAATTCCTAAGGGGGTAAGCAATGGAACTGAGTATTGCGAAACCCGGTAACGGGGCGGCAGAAGGCACGGTTCAGGTATCTGACGTCGCTTTTGCTCGTGAGTTTAATGAAGATCTGGTTCATCAGGTTGTAACTGCCTATCTGGCCGGTGCCCGTCAGGGTACTCGTGCTCAGAAAACCCGCGCTGAAGTCAGCGGCGGTGGCAAGAAGCCCTGGCGTCAAAAGGGAACTGGCCGCGCACGTGCCGGTACAACCCGTTCGCCGATCTGGCGCAGTGGTGGCGTAACGTTTGCCGCCAAGCCGCAGGATCACGGCCAGAAAGTTAATCGCAAAATGTACCGCGCTGCGCTGCGCTCGATTCTGTCCGAGCTCGCTCGTCAGGATCGCCTGGTTGTGGTTGAAGATTTTGCACTGGATGCACCCAAGACCAAGTCGCTGATCAAGTCTCTGGCTGATTACGGTTTGAGCGGTGCGCTGATTGTGTCTCACGAAGTGAGTGAGAACCTGTATCTGGCATCGCGCAATCTGCACAAGGTCGAAGTTCGCGACGTGCAGGGTGTTGATCCGGTCAGCCTGGTGGCTTTTGAGAAGGTTCTGGTCACTGTGCCGGCACTGAAAAAGCTTGAGGAGATGTTGGCATGAATGCAGAGCGACTCTACAAAGTAATCAAAGGGCCGCACGTCTCCGAGAAAGCGGCGATGAGTGCAGACAGTGGCAACCAGGTGGTGTTCAAGGTTTCTTCTGATGCGACCAAGCTGGAGATCAAGGCAGCCATTGAAAAGCTGTTCAAGGTCAATGTAGTTCAGGTTCGCACGCTCAACGTGAAGGGTAAGGTCAAGCGCAACCGCTTTGGTCAAGCCAAGAAGCCGAACTGGAAAAAGGCTTATGTAAGCCTGGCGCAGGGTCAAGACATCGACTTTGCGGTTGTGGAATAAGCTGGAGCAGGATAGATGGCAATCGTAAAAAGCAAACCGACATCGCCTGGTCGCCGCTTCGTTGTTCGGGTGGTCAACCCCGATCTGCACAAGGGCGCTCCGCACAAGGCATTGCTTGAGAAGCAGGGTAGAAATGGCGGCCGTAACAACAATGGTCGCATTACCACTCGTCACGTAGGCGGTGGTCACAAGCAGCACTACCGGCTGATCGACTTCAAGCGTAACAAGGACAATATTCTGGGTAAGGTAGAGCGCCTGGAATACGATCCGAACCGCACTGCGAATATTGCACTGGTTCTGTACTCAGATGGTGAGCGCCGTTACATCATCGCGCCGAAAGGCCTGAAGGCTGGCGACGAAGTGCTCTCTGGTCCGAGTGCCCCGATCAAGGTCGGTAGCTCACTGCCGCTGCGCAACATTCCAGTAGGTAGCACGGTTCACTGTATTGAAATGAAGCCCGGTAAGGGTGCTCAGATTGCGCGCAGTGCGGGTACTTCCGCTCAGCTGGTAGCGCGGGAAGGCCAATACGCGACACTGCGTCTGCGTAGCGGCGAGACTCGCAAGGTCCTGTCCGAGTGCCGCGCAACCTTGGGTGAAGTCTCCAACAGTGAGCACAGCCTGCGCAAACTGGGTAAAGCTGGTGCCAAACGCTGGCGCGGTGTCCGTCCGACCGTTCGCGGTGTGGCGATGAACCCGGTAGATCACCCGCACGGTGGTGGTGAAGGTCGTACCTCTGGTGGCCGTCATCCGGTTACCCCATGGGGTGTGCCTACCAAGGGTTACAAGACGCGCAAGAACAAGCGCACTAATGATCTGATTGTACGCCGTCGCGGTCGCAAGTAAGACTGCCGGTATTAGGATAGAGAGGAAAAGCTTGTGCCACGTTCTCTAAAAAAAGGCCCGTTTATCGATCTTCACCTGATGAAGAAGGTAGAAACGGCCGCGGAAAAGAATGATCGTCGTCCGATCAAGACCTGGTCGCGTCGCTCGATGATTTCGCCGGAGATGGTTGGATTGACGCTCGCCGTTCATAACGGTCGTCAACACGTGCCGGTGCTTGTCTCTGAGGACATGGTTGGGCACAAACTGGGTGAATTTGCCGCGACTCGTACCTATAAAGGTCACGTGGCAGACAAGAAAGCCAAGCGTTAAGCCAGGCTGAGAAGAGGCTAGGATGATGGAAGTTGCAGCACGTTTAAGCGGTGCACGAATTTCTGCCCAGAAGGCTCGACTGGTTGCTGACCAGATTCGTGGCAAGGGCGTTGAAGAAGCATTGGACATTTTGTCTTTTAGCACAAAAAAGGCGGCAGGCATCGTCAAGAAAGTGCTGAACTCTGCGATTGCTAATGCAGAGCACAACGAAGGTGCCGATGTTGACGAGCTGAAGGTGTCAACGATCTTTGTGGATGAGGGCGTAACAATGAAACGCCTGCGTCCTCGCGCGAAAGGTCGCGCTGATCGCATCCTGAAGAGATCTTGTCATATCACTGTAAAAGTCGCCGATAGCGAAGGCTAGGTAGGAGAGACCATATGGGTCAGAAAGTACACCCGACTGGAATTCGTCTGGGGATTGTTAAAGAGCATAACTCGATCTGGTATGCGGGCAACAAGAACTACGCAAAGCAGTTGATTAATGATTTGCAGGTTCGCGAGCTGATCGAGAAGAAACTGGCAAACGCTTCGGTCAGCCGCGTGGTTATCGAGCGCCCGGCACAGACTGCTCGCATCACAATCCACACTGCTCGCCCCGGTATTGTTATCGGTAAGAAAGGTGAGGATGTCGAATTGCTGCGCAAAGAGCTGACTGCGCGTATGGGTGTGCCCGTGCACATCAATATTGAAGAAGTGCGCAAGCCTGACCTGGACGCCAAACTGGTTGCTCAGAACGTTTGTCAGCAACTGGAGCGTCGTGTGATGTTCCGCCGCGCCATGAAGCGTGTTGTACAGAACGCCATGCGCCAGGGTGCCGAAGGCATCAAGATTCAGGTGAGTGGCCGTGTTGGTGGTGCTGAGATTGCACGCACCGAGTGGTACCGCGAAGGTCGCGTACCCCTGCACACACTGCGCGCCGATATCGACTACGCCACTGCTGAAGCCGCGACCACTTACGGCATCATCGGTGTGAAAGTCTGGATCTTCAAGGGTGAGATCCTGGACACTGGCACCGCTCAGGTTGCCGAGACTAAAGCGAAGTAAGAACAGTTTAAGGGTTACGCAAAATGTTACAGCCGAAGCGTACTAAATTTCGCAAGCAGATGAAAAACCGCAATCGCGGTTTGGCGCACCGTGGTAGCAAGGTCAGCTTCGGTGAGTACGGTCTGAAAGCAACCGGTCGCGGCCGCCTCACTGCGCGCCAGATCGAGGCTGCTCGTCGAGCCATGACTCGCCACATCAAGCGCGGTGGAAAAATCTGGATTCGGGTTTTCCCGGACAAGCCCATCACCCAGAAGCCCCTGGAAGTTCGTCAGGGTAAAGGTAAGGGTAATGTTGAATACTGGGTTGCCCAGATTCAGCCCGGCAAAGTGTTGTACGAAGTGCAGGGCGTATCTGAAGAGCTGGCGCGCGAGGCCTTTACTCTGGCCGCAGCCAAGCTGCCGATAGCAACCACATTTGTTAAACGGTCGGTGATGTGATGAAAGCAGCAGAATTACGTGAAAAGTCTGTTGATGAGCTGAACGGCGAACTGCTGAAGCTGCTCGAAGAGCAGTTCAAGCTGCGCATTCAGAAATCAACGGGCCAATTGGCACAGACTCATCTGTTGACGCAGGCTCGCAAGGATATCGCGCGAGTGAAGACGGTGCTCAGACAAAAGGCAGGTAACTGATAATGGCGGAAGCAGCAAAAAGTGCACGTACTGCCACCGGTAAAGTGGTCAGTAACAAGATGGATAAAACCATCACTGTCCTCGTTGAGCGTCGAGTGAAGCACCCGGTGTATGGCAAGTACATCACCAAGTCTTCAAAGCTTCATGCGCACGATGAAAATAACGAGTGCAAGAGCGGCGACACGGTAACTATCAGCGAGACGCGCCCGCTGTCCAAGACTAAGTCCTGGACACTGTTGCGGGTAGAAGAGAGCGCTGCCGAAGTTTAAGCGGCTGTTGTGTAATCGCTAGTGATACACAGTTAAGGGTTTGGGATAAGACATGATTCAGACACAATCGTATTTGGATGTAGCAGATAACAGCGGTGCCCGTCGCGTTATGTGTATCAAAGTGCTGGGCGGTTCACATCGTCGTTACGCGCATGTCGGTGACCTGATCAAGGTTTCCGTAAAGGAAGCAATTCCGCGTGGCAAGGTCAAGAAAGGCCAGGTAATGACAGCGGTTGTGGTTCGTACCAAAAAAGGTGTGCGTCGCGGCGACGGTTCTCTGATCCGTTTCGACGACAACGCTGCGGTACTTCTGAACAACAATCTGGCGCCTATCGGCACCCGTATTTTTGGGCCGGTGACTCGTGAGCTTCGTAGCGAACGATTCATGAAAATTATCTCTCTGGCACCGGAAGTGCTGTAACGCACGGTAACGGAAAGGGTTGAAGCGAAATGCGTAAGATCAAAAAAGATGACGAAGTAATCGTCATCACCGGTAAAGACAAAGGCAAGCGCGGCAAAGTACGTAAACTACTTGGCGAGCGCGTACTGGTCGCAGGCGTGAACATGGTGAAGAAGCACCAGCGCGCTAATCCGCAGGCAGGCGTTGCCGGCGGTATCATCGAGAAAGAAGCAGCGATCCAGATTTCTAACATCGCCATCTTCAACCCGAACACCAGCAAGGCTGATCGTGTTGGTTTCAAGGTGGAAGACGGTAAGAAAGTACGCATTTTTAAATCCAGCGGCGAAGTAATCGACGCGTAAGTTGGTTGGAAACGAACATGGCGAATCTGAAAAAGCTTTACGACACAGAATTGCGCGGCAAGCTGAAAGAAGAGCTGGGCTTGGCGAACGCAATGGAAGTCCCGCGCATCACTAAAATCACTCTGAACATGGGTGTTGGCGAAGCCGTGGGCGACAAGAAGATCCTGGATAACGCCGTGGCAGACCTGCAGCGTATCGCCGGTCAGAAGCCTGTCGTTACCAAGGCGCGAAAATCCATCGCCGGGTTCAAGATCCGCGACGGCTGGCCAATCGGCGCCAAAGTTACGCTGCGCGGTGAGCGTATGTATGACTTCCTGGAGCGTCTGATCAGCATTGCGATCCCGCGTGTCCGTGACTTTCGCGGGATCAGCCCGAAGTCTTTCGACGGTCGTGGCAACTTCGCCATGGGCGTTACCGAACAGATCATTTTTCCGGAAATTGAGTACGACAAGGTCGACAAGTTGCGTGGTCTGGATATCACCATTACCACGACAGCGCGTAACAACGATGAAGGTCGCGCCCTGTTGAAAGCATTCAATTTCCCGTTCAAGAACTAAAGGGTAGAAATTATGGCCAAGCAGTCAATGAAAGCCCGTGAAGCCAAGCGAGCTAAAACTGTAGCGAAATACGCGGCGAAGCGTGCTGAATTGAAAGCAATCATCGTAAGTCAGACTGCGTCTGATGAAGAGAAGTGGGATGCGCAGGTTGCTCTGCAAAAGCTGCCCCGCAACGCCAGCCCTATTCGCCAGCAGCGTCGCTGCCAGCTGACCGGTCGTCCGCACGCGGTTTACCGCAAGTTCGGTCTGTGCCGCAACCAGTTGCGCGAAGCCGCTATGCGCGGTGATGTTCCGGGTCTGGTTAAGGCCAGTTGGTAATTAAGAGTATTGTGGCGCCGGGTTCACCGGGCCGAGTTGGGAGCAGAACATGAGCATGCAAGACCCGTTGGCGGATATGTTGACCCGCATTCGCAACGCTCAGATGGCAGGTAAAGCCAGTGTGTCAATGCCGTCGTCTAAATTGAAGCAGGCGGTTGCGGCAGTGTTGCTGGAAGAAGGCTATATCGCTGGGCATCGCGTAGAACAGGACGGCGCCAAGTCAGACTTGGTTGTCGACCTGAAATATTTCCAGGGCAAGCCGGTTATCGCTGAAATACAGCGAGCCAGCCGTCCCGGGCTGCGTGCCTACGCAGGCAAGGACGAGTTGCCGCAAGTACGTGCAGGACTGGGTGTTGCTATTGTCTCCACCAGCAAAGGTGTGATGACTGACCGCGCGGCGCGTTCTGCCGGTGTCGGTGGCGAAGTACTCTGTACTGTCTTCTAAAGATTGATATTGGCGAGTTTACAAAATGTCTAGAGTAGCAAAAGACCCGGTAAGCATCCCCAAGGGCGTCGAGGTCAAGCTTAACGGCAGTGATATCTCAGTGAAGGGTTCCAACGGAAACCTGAGCATGGTGATAAACGAAGCTGTAGTGGTTAAGCAGGAAGACGACAAGTTGGTGTTCGCTCCGCGCGATGAAAAAACCAGCTGGGCGATGGCGGGCACAACCCGAGCGCTGATCAACAATATGGTCGTTGGCGTTAGCCAGGGCTTTGAGCGCAAGCTGGAATTGAACGGTGTTGGTTACCGTGCGAAGGCGTCAGGTAAAAGCGTTAATCTGACACTGGGTTTTTCGCACCCGATCGACTACCAGCTGCCTGAGGGTGTCAGCGCTGATACCCCGACCCAGACTGAAATCGTGCTGAAGTCTGCCGATAAGCACTTGCTGGGCCAGGTCGCTTCAGAGATTCGCGCCTTCCGTCCGCCGGAGCCTTATAAAGGCAAGGGTGTGCGCTACGCGGATGAATATGTCCGCCGTAAAGAAGCGAAGAAGAAGTAGGGGCTGAGAAAATGAGCGAAAAAAGAGATTCAAGATTACGTCGGGCCCGTCGCTCTCGCGTCAAAATGCGCGAACTGCGAGCTGTTCGTCTGACGGTACACCGTACTCCGCGTCACATGTATGCCCAGGTAATTACTGCCGAAGGCGACAAGGTTTTGGCCAGCGCCTCAACCCTGGACAAGGAACTGCGTAGTGGCGCCACGGGTAACGCTGATGCGGCGACCAGCGTCGGTAAACTGATTGCCGAACGCGCCAAAGCTGCCGGTGTAACTGCAGTAGCGTTTGACCGTAGCGGCTTCCGCTATCACGGCCGTGTAAAAGCACTGGCAGACGCTGCGCGTGAAGGCGGCTTGGAATTCTAAGAGGCGAGCAATGGCATACGATCAGAAAGGCAAAGACAACAGCGAAGGCCTGCAGGAAAAGCTGGTTCAGGTTAACCGCGTTGCGAAAGTGGTCAAGGGTGGCCGTATTTTCGGTTTCACTGCGCTGACAGTAGTTGGCGATGGCAACGGCAAAGTCGGCTTCGGTCGTGGCAAGGCGCGTGAAGTGCCGGTTGCGATTCAGAAAGCCATGGAAGCTGCGCGCCGCAACATGATCCAGGTGGATCTGAACGGTCATACGATTCAGTACCCGGTCAAGGCTCGCCATGGCGCGTCCAAGGTCTACATGCAGCCAGCATCTGAAGGTACCGGTGTTATTGCCGGCGGTGCGATGCGTGCGGTATTGGAAATTGCCGGTGTACACAACGTACTGGCCAAGTGTTACGGGTCTACCAACCCGGTCAACGTAGTTCGCGCTACCATCAATGGCCTGAAAGCCATTTCTTCTCCGGAAGAAGTTGCAGCCAAGCGCGGTAAGTCTGTTGAAGAAATTACAAGCTAAACGAGCTGGAATTTAGAGCCATGGCGAATACGATTAAAGTTACCCAAGTTCGGTCTACATCAGGCCGACTGCAAGCTCATAAAGCCTGCGTGGCTGGATTGGGTCTGCGCCGAATTGGTCACACCGTTGAAGTTGAAGATACGCCTTCAGTTCGCGGCATGATCAATAAAGTTAATTACATGGTTCGTGTAGAGGATTAAGTGATGAGCTCAGATATGCGTTTGAATACATTGAGCCCAGCGCCTGGCCGCACGAAAGATGCTAAACGTCGCGGCCGTGGTATTGGCAGTGGTTTGGGCAAGACCGGTGGCCGTGGCCACAAAGGTCTGAAGTCGCGCTCTGGCGGCTCAGTGCGTCCAGGTTTCGAGGGTGGTCAAATGCCCTTGCAGAAGCGTCTGCCGAAGTATGGTTTTACTTCGCGTCTGGCTCGCGTTACTGCTCAGATCCGAACCAGCGAACTGGCGAAAGTCGATGCTGAGGTGATTGATCTGGACGCCCTGAAGCGTGCTGACATTGTCGGAACCAACATTGAGCGCGCCAAAGTCTTTCTGTCTGGTGAGCTGAACAAGGCTGTCACCATTAAGGGACTGGCAGTGACCAAGGGTGCCCGCGAGCTGATCGAAAAAGCTGGCGGCAAGGTCGAAGACTAATCGGGGTAAAGCATGGCTAAGCCAGGACCGGGGTCCACAAATCAGGCGGGATTAGGCGAGCTGTTTGCTCGCCTTCGTTTTGTACTGCTGGCGATAATTGTTTATCGCATCGGTACCCATATTCCTGTGCCTGGCATCAACCCGGACCAGCTGGCTGCGCTGTTTAACCAGAACCAGGGGACGATCCTCGGTCTGTTTAATATGTTCTCCGGTGGTGCCCTCGAGCGCATGAGTATTCTGGCGCTGGGTATCATGCCCTACATCTCTGCATCGATCATCATGCAGCTAATGTCGGCGGTAAGCCCGCAGCTGGAAGCATTGAAGAAAGAAGGTGAAGCGGGGCGTCGCAAGATCACCCAGTACACCCGCTACCTGACCGTAGCTCTGGCAACTCTTCAGGGTACGGGTATGGCGGTTGGTATGGGTAATCAGGGTCTGGCCTTTGATCCGGGTTTCTCGTTTTACTTCGTTGCAGTGGTGTCACTGGTTACCGGCGCCGTCTTTATGATGTGGCTGGGTGAGCAGATTACCGAGCGCGGTATTGGCAATGGCATTTCACTGTTGATTTTCGCCGGTATCGTGGCCGGCCTGCCGGCCGCGGTGGTTCAGTCGCTGGAGCAGGCGCGCCAGGGCGAAATCAACATTCTGGTGCTGCTGGGTATTCTGGCGCTGGCGATTGCCGTGGTCTATCTGGTTGTGTTTATCGAGCGTGGCCAACGACGTATTACTGTCAACTACGCCAAGCAGCAGCGCGGTCGCAAAATGTATCAGGCGCAGAGCAGTCATCTGCCCCTTAAAGTGAATATGGCCGGTGTTATTCCGGCGATCTTCGCCAGCTCCATCCTGCTGTTCCCGGCCTCGATTGCGCAGTGGTTTGGTCAGAGCGGTGAAGGCACCGAATGGCTGCAGGAAGTTGCTCTGGCGATTGGTCCCGGTCAGCCGCTGAATATCCTGCTGTTTTCGGCCTTGATTGTATTTTTCTGCTTCTTCTATACGGCGTTGATGTTCAACCCGACCGAAGTGGCAGACAACCTGAAGAAGTCCGGCGCGTTTCTGCCCGGTATTCGTCCAGGGGTACAAACAGCGAGTTACATCGATGGTGTGCTGACGCGACTGACGATGTTTGGTTCTCTGTATATTGCGATGGTTTGTCTTCTGCCGCAGTTTCTGGTGGTGATGTGGAACGTGCCTTTTTATCTGGGCGGTACCTCACTGCTGATCGTGGTGGTAGTGGTTATGGATTTCATGGCACAGGTTCAGTCTCATCTCATGTCTCACCAGTATGAGTCGGTGATGAAGAAGGCTAACCTCAAAAATTACGGTGGCGGCCTGCGGTAAGTGCCGGCCCGGTTTTCAGGAGAGTAAGAAATGAAAGTGCGTGCATCGGTCAAGAAAATTTGCCGCAACTGCAAAATGGTTCGCCGCAAAGGTGTGGTCCGGGTTATCTGCTCTGCTGAGCCGCGCCACAAGCAGCGTCAGGGTTGATTTGTTCTGGTCTTGCGTATAGACTATCGCGCCTTTCGCGTGCGGTAGTGCTTTGTCGCTAGGCTACGTACCGGGTTCAGGCCCGGAAATATAGTTTGGAGTGTTATAAATGGCTCGTATCGCTGGTGTAAACATACCAGATAACAAACATGCCGTGATTTCGTTGACTTACATCTACGGAATCGGCCGCACCACAGCCAAAGGTCTGTGTGCGACAACGGGTGTAGCGGAAGACACCAAGATTGGTGATCTGAGCGAAGAGCAACTGGACGCGCTGCGTAATGAAATCGGCAAAATCCAGGTTGAAGGTGACCTTCGTCGTGAAGTGTCCATGAACATCAAGCGTTTGCTTGACCTGGGTTGCTACCGCGGCCTGCGTCATCGCAGGAGCCTGCCAGTTCGTGGTCAGCGCACCAAGACCAATGCCCGCACTCGTAAAGGCCCGCGTAAACCGATTCGCAAGTAAGCAAATCGTTTTCCGCTTTAGTGTAGCTACACCCCGCCCATGGTTGGCAATGTGTAGTGTTGATATTAGAGATAGGATGTAAACATGGCTAAGCCCGGTTCTACCCGTAAAAAGGTAAAGAAAACCGTAGTGGATGGCGTTGCCCATATCCACGCTTCATTCAATAACACGATCGTTACCATCACTGACCGTCAGGGCAACACCCTGAGCTGGGCAACTGCCGGTGGTAGCGGTTTCCGTGGTTCGCGCAAAAGCACCCCGTTCGCAGCCCAAGTTGCTGCAGAGCGCGCTGGCGAAGCGGCAAAAGACTATGGCCTGAAAAACCTGGACGTTGAAGTAAAAGGTCCAGGGCCCGGTCGTGAATCTGCCGTTCGCGCGCTAAATAACTGCGGATACAAGATCACCAACATTACCGACGTGACGCCCATCCCGCACAATGGATGCCGTCCGCCGAAAAAACGTCGCGTGTAATTAACAGTTAAACAGGAATACTTGGTATGGCTCGTTACATAGGCCCTAGCTGCAAACTCTCCAGACGGGAAGGCACTGACCTGTTTCTCAAGAGCGGCGTCCGCCCCCTGGAATCCAAATGTAAAGCAGAAACTGCTCCCGGCATGCACGGTGCACGTCGTGGTCGTTTGTCCGACTACGGTGTCCAGCTGCGTGAAAAGCAGAAAGTCCGTCGCATGTACGGCGTTCTGGAGAAGCAGTTCCGCAACTACTACAAAGAAGCTGCACGCCTGAAAGGTGCAACCGGTGAGAACCTGCTGCGTCTGCTGGAGTCGCGTCTCGACAACGTGGTTTATCGCATTGGCTTTGGTTCTACCCGTGCTGAAGCTCGTCAATTGGTGTCGCACAAGTCGATTCAGGTTAACGGCCAGACCGTTAACATTGCGTCTTACAAAGTGCAGCCCGGCGACGTGATCACTGTGCGTGAAAAAGCCAAAAACCAGCTGCGTATCAAATCCGCAATGTCCCTCGCTGCACAGCGTGGCGACATCGCTTGGATTGACGTGAATAGCGACAAGATGGAAGGCATATACAAAGCCAACCCGGATCGCGCTGACCTCTCTTCAGAGATCAACGAGCATTTGATTGTTGAGCTTTACTCTAAGTAAGTTGTCAGACCAGATAATCTCACTACAGGTGAAACTATGCAGAGTGCAGTGAACGAATTTCTCACACCCCGCGTGATTCAGGTGGATGAGCAAGGTGAAACCCGAGCCAAGGTAACTCTTGAGCCCCTGGAGCGTGGCTTTGGTCACACACTGGGCAATGCCTTGCGTCGCATCCTGCTGTCTTCCATGCCGGGTTGTGCCATCACGGAAGTTGAAATTGATGGCGTTCAGCACGAATACAGCGCAATGGAAGGTGTTCAGGAGGACGTTATCGAAGTCCTGCTCAACCTGAAAGGCGTTGCGGTTGTTATGAACGGCAAGGATCAGGCGGTTCTCAACCTGAGCAAGAAGGGCCCCGGTATTGTTACCGCTGGCGATATTCAGGTTGATCACGATATCGAGATCAAGAACCCGGATCACGTCATTGCGACTCTGAACGAAGTCGGCGAGCTGAATATGCGTCTTACCGTCGCTCGTGGCCGCGGCTACGTTCCTGCCGACGCCCGCGAAGGCGAAGATGAAGAAACCCGCAGTATTGGTCGCCTGACTCTGGATGCCACGTTCAGCCCGATCAACCGCGTTGCCTACGTTGTAGAAAGCGCGCGTGTTGAACAGCGTACCGACCTGGACAAGCTGGTTCTCGATCTGGAAACCAACGGCACCATCGATCCCGAAGAAGCGATTCGTCGCGCTGCAACCATTCTGCAACAGCAACTCGCGGTGTTTGTTGACCTCGAGAGCGAAGGTGATGCAGAGCCTGCGCGTCAGGAAGATGAAGTAGATCCTATTCTGCTGCGCCCGGTTGATGATCTGGAGCTGACGGTTCGTTCGGCGAACTGCCTGAAAGCCGAGAACATCTACTACATTGGTGATCTGGTTCAGCGCACCGAGGTCGAGTTGTTGAAAACTCCGAACCTGGGCAAGAAGTCGCTGACTGAAATCAAGGACGTTCTGGCCTCGCGTGGTCTGTCTCTGGGCCTGCGTCTGGACAACTGGCCTCCCGCCAGCCTGAAGAATGACGACCGCGTTCTGGTTTAAGAGCCGGTCTTGAAGTATTAGCTTGCTGAGATAGCACAACGTAAAGGAATCAAGCCATGCGTCACCGTCAAAGTGGACGTCAATTAAACCGGAATAGCTCTCACCGTAAAGCCATGTTCCGCAACATGACTGCTTCATTGGTTGAGCACGAACTTATCAAAACCACTGTGCCGAAAGCCAAGGAACTGCGTCGTCACGCTGAGCCGCTGATTACACTGGCCAAGCAGGACAGCGTCGCCAACCGCCGTCTGGCCTTTGATCGCCTGCGCAGCAAGGCCGCTGTAGGTAAACTGTTCAGCGAGCTGGGCCCTCGTTACCAGGAGCGTCCCGGTGGATACATCCGCATCATGAAGTGCGGCTTCCGCGACGGCGACAGCGCGCCAATGGCTTATGTTGAGCTTGTTGACCGCCCTGTGGTTGAAGATCAGGACGAAGACGATACCGAAGAGTAAGCTGTTGTTGCTCTATTAAAAGCCGGCCACGTGCCGGCTTTTTTGTGGGCGACTGAAGCAGAATTCATTTGTTGACCCGTTCTGCCCAGCCTTCTCAATACCACATGATCAGAAAAGCCAGCATTTTGATTGAATCGTGCATGGCTGGAACCCCGGCATTGGATTACCCTGTTGCACTGACCGAATTCCACTAGAAGAGGGACGCGCAATGAAACTGGGTTTGCAACTGGGCTATTGGGGCGCGCTGGCGCCGGGCAACTCGCACGTCGAGCTGGCGCAGGAAGCCGAGAAGCTGGGCTACGACTCGGTTTGGACGGCGGAATCCTGGGGCAATGACGCTTTCACCCCGCTGGCGTGGATCGGCGCCCATACGTCCAAAATCCGGCTGGGCACGTCGGTCGCTCAGTTGTCGGCGCGCACTCCCACCGCCTGTGCCATGGCGGCACTGGCGCTCGATCACCTGTCGGGCGGCCGCATGATTCTGGGGCTGGGTGTTTCCGGCCCTCAGGTGGTGGAAGGCTGGTACGGACAGCCCTTCAGCAAACCCGTGTCCCGAACCCGGGAGTATGTGGATATTATCCGCCAGGTTATGCGGCGCGAAGCGCCGGTCACCAACGACGGCGAGCACTACCCCCTGCCTTACAAAGGCCCGAACAGCTGGGGTATGGGCAAGCCGCTGAAGCCCATCACCCACCCCCTGCGCAAAGACCTGCCTATCTTTCTCGGGGCCGAAGGACCGAAAAACGTCGCCCAGACCGCAGAGATCGCCGATGGCTGGCTGCCCTTGTACTACTCGCCCTACCGTCAGGAGGTCTACGCCGACCAGCTGAAAGGCGCGAAAGAGGGCTTTGAGATCTCGGCGATGGCGATGGTGAATATCAATGACGATCTGGAACAGGCGTTGTATCCGGTTAAGGCCATGCTCGCGTTCTATATCGGCGGTATGGGCTCCAAGAAGCGCAACTTCCACAAAGAGCTGATGTCGCGGATGGGCTTTGAGGCGGAAGCCGATCGCATTCAGGAGCTCTTCTTTGAGGGCAAGCAGGAAGAAGCCATTCAGGTGGTGCCCAACCAATTTGCCGACGAAATTTCGCTGTCCGGGTCGAAAGACCGCATCAAGGAGCGGCTGGAGGCCTGGAAAGACTCGCCGGTGACCTCTCTGCTGGTTATGGGGGATACCTACCTGTTGCGCGAGATGGCAGAGATGGTGCTCTAAGCGCGAGCAAAAACCGCGGCGTTTTCATTGCCAAAAATGACATTGCATGTTAGTTATAGAGCCATAACTATAAAAATGCCAACGGGGTCACAGAACGGCCCGGGTGTCGCCAATGAAAACCGCCGCAAACCGAATCGTCGGAGTCTTTATTCCGCCGGAGCTGGCTTCAGGCTCTGATAATTTACACCGCTACCAGCTGTTTATTGCGGTAAACCTATCCCTTATCGTCGTCATTTTTCTGGCGCAAGTCTACGCCATTCTCTTCAGCGGCCAGTCGACGAGCGGCACGGTCTGGACCTTGGGCTTTACCCTGCCGCTGCAGCTCTGGTTGATGTCGGCAGTAATCCTGTTTCGTATGACACAGCGCTTCAAATCCGCGGTGAACAGCTCTCTGGGGCTTATGTTTCTGACGGTTGCCGGTGTCATTGCCTTTCTTGGTGGGCCGCTGGGGAGCGTCTCCGTCAGTATGCTGTTTGCTCCGCCTATTTTCGCTTTTGTACTGCTTGGCCTCAAGGCTGGTCTGATATGGGCCGTGGCGGTCTATGTGGTCGTAATGGCGGGTGGGGTGATGGAGCTTTTGGGCGTGGAGTTTCCGGATATCGAAGAAACACCAAACCTGCAGGTGGGGGAGTTGATCCACCTGAATGTGGCTTACATTACGGTTATGGTGATGATCGTACTGTATGAGCTCAGCAACCGGCGCTATCGGCAGGAGCTGGTGCGAATTGCTCAGCGCGATGATCTGACACGGCTGCCCAACCGCACCGCCTTCTACCGGTATATTGGCGATGCCATCGCTTATTTCGAAGCGCGTCAGATTCCCTTCGCGCTGGCTTATATCGATCTCAACAACTTCAAGCCGGTCAATGATGAGCACGGCCACGCGGCGGGGGATAAGGCGCTCAGAGTATTTGCAGAGCGGCTAGGCAAGGTAATCCGGTCGCAGGATCAGTTGTGTCGCCTTGCCGGCGATGAGTTTGCCATACTGCTCAACGATTGTGTTGACGAGCGTCTGGCTCGGCTGGTGGTGGAGCGACTGCGGCGGCAGATGGAAAAGCCAATTCTCCTGGATAACGGCCATGCCATTACCCTGAGCGCGAGCATTGGCCTGGCCTACTACCCCCGCGACGCCACGACGCTGGAAGCGCTGCTGCATGTGGCGGACGAGCGGATGTATCGCCACAAGCGGGAAGCGAAGCGGCAGTACGCTATCGAATACAGCGACTAAGCCCGCAACTAAGCCAGCAGCTAGGCCGTTTTAGCTTTGCGGCTTGAGCCGACAATATCAGCCAGGAAGCGGCCCGTGTGTGAGCGCTTGCTGGCCGCCACCTCTTCGGGCGTTCCCTCGGCGATGATTTCGCCGCCGCCACTGCCGCCTTCAGGCCCCAGATCCACAATCCAGTCCGCGGTTTTGATTACGTCGAGATTGTGTTCGATAACCACTACCGTATTGCCGTGATCGCGCAGGCGATGCAGTACATTCAGCAACTGCTGGATATCGTGAAAGTGCAGGCCGGTAGTGGGTTCATCCAGAATATATAAGGTCTTGCCTGTGTCGCGCTTGGAAAGCTCCCGTGCCAACTTGACCCGCTGGGCTTCACCGCCCGACAGAGTCGTTGCCGCCTGACCAAGGCGAATATAGGACAGCCCCACGTCCATTAAGGTATCGAGTTTTTTCTTGATCGACGGAACATTTTCGAAAAAACCGGCAGCGTCTTCCACCGTCATATCCAGCACTTCGTGTATGTTTTTGCCCTTGTATAGAATCTCCAATGTCTCGCGGTTGTAACGCTTGCCGGTGCAGACATCGCAGGGCACGTAGACATCCGGCAGAAAGTGCATTTCCACCTTGGTTACGCCGTCGCCCTGGCAGGCCTCACAGCGCCCCCCTTTCACGTTGAAGCTGAAGCGACCCGCCTTGTAGCCCCGCGAGCGCGCCTCCTGGGTGCCGGCAAAAAACTCGCGCACCGGGGTGAAAATGCCGGTGTAGGTGGCCGGGTTGGAGCGGGGCGTGCGACCGATCGGGCTCTGGTCGATGTCGATGCATTTGTCGATCAGATCGAGGCCTTCGATGCTTTCGTATTCGGCGGGCTTGAGCGTGGTGGCGCCGTTGAGTTCGGTGGCTGCGATGGGGTGGAGGGTGTGATTGATCAGCGTCGATTTGCCGGAGCCGGACACCCCGGTCACACAGGTCATCAGCCCCAGCGGAATGCGCAGCGTCACATCCTGCAGGTTGTTGCCACTGGCGCCGTTCAGCACCAGCTGGCGCTCGGGATCAGGCGCGTGCCGCTGTTTTGGAATGGGGATGGACTTTTTGCCGCTCAGGTACTGGCCGGTGAGCGACTGCGGGCTTTTCAGAATATCCTGAAGCGTGCCCTGTGCCACCACCTGGCCGCCGTGGACGCCGGCGCCGGGCCCGATATCCAGCACGAAATCGGCGGCGCGAATGGCGTCTTCATCATGCTCCACCACGATCACGGTATTGCCCAGATCGCGCAGGTGAATCAGGGTGCTAAGCAGTCGCTCGTTGTCGCGCTGGTGCAAGCCGATGGAGGGCTCGTCGAGTATATACATCACTCCGACCAGGCCGGCGCCAATCTGGCTGGCCAGGCGGATACGCTGGGCTTCGCCGCCGGAGAGGGTGTCGGCACTGCGATCCAGTGTCAGGTAATTGAGCCCGACATCCACCAGAAAGGTCAGGCGTTCGCGCAGTTCTTTCAGTATTTTTTCGGCGATTTTGCCGCGCCGCCCGCTGAGTTCGAGACCTTCGAAATAGTGTCGGGCATCGGCCACCGGTAGCGCGGCAATAGACGGCAAGGTGTGATCATCGAGAAAGACATTGCGCGCTTCGCGTCGCAGCCGCGTGCCGCCGCAGTCAGGGCAGGACTGGGTGCTGATAAATTTGGCCAAGTCTTCGCGCACGGACATGGATTCCGTTTCACGGTAGCGCCGCTCCATATTGGGAATAACGCCCTCAAAACGGTGCTTGCGTTTGAAACTGTCGCCACGGTCGTTGATATAGGTGAACTGGATTTCCTCGTCACCGCTGCCATGCAGGATTTTTTTCTGATGGCTTTTCGACAGCGACTCAAAGGGGGTGTCGACATCAAAGCCGTAGTGTTCGGCAAGCGAGGTCAGCAGGTGAAAGTAGTACACGCTGCGGCGATCCCAGCCGCGAATGGCACCCTGCGACAGGCTGGCTTCCGGATGCTGTACCACGCGACTTTCATCAAAAAACTGGCGCAGACCGAGGCCGTCACAGCTGCTGCAGGCCCCCATGGGACTGTTGAAGGAGAACAGGCGCGGCTCAAGCTCCGACAAGGAATAGCCGCATTCGGTACAGGCAAACAGTGAGGAGAAAACAATGTCGGCGGTGTTGGCGTCGTCGTCCATCGGACTGACCACAGCGATGCCGCCGGTCAGGTTCAGCGC
Organism: Spongiibacteraceae bacterium; assembly: GCA_002710725.1. Classification (GTDB taxonomy): domain Bacteria; phylum Pseudomonadota; class Gammaproteobacteria; order Pseudomonadales; family Spongiibacteraceae; genus Litorivivens. The sequence continues at coordinate 8,510 of PAKT01000022.1, read as the reverse complement.
TGTTTCGAAAGATTCGGCCAGTCGCAGTTTCAGGTCGTCGCGCACTTTAAAACGGTCCACGACCACTTCAATGGTGTGCTTCTTTTTCTTGTCGAGTTTGGGGGCTTCGTCCAGATCACAGACGATGCCGTCGACCCGCACCCGCACAAAACCGTCCCGGCGCAGTTGCTCAAATATATGCAGGTGTTCGCCCTTGCGGTTGCTGATCATCGGCGCCAGCAGCATCAGCTTGCTGCCCTCGGGCTGAGTCAGGACGGTATCGACCATCTGGCTGATGGTCTGGGCCTCCAGCGCCTGGCCGTGGGTGGGGCAACGCGGCTCCCCAACCCGCGCAAACAGCAGGCGCAGGTAATCGTAGATTTCGGTGATGGTGCCCACGGTGGAGCGGGGGTTGTGGGAGGTGGATTTCTGCTCAATGGAGATCGCGGGCGACAGGCCCTCGATGTGGTCCACGTCCGGCTTGTCCATCATCGACAGGAACTGGCGCGCGTAGGTCGAGAGGGATTCCACGTAGCGGCGCTGGCCCTCGGCGTAGAGGGTGTCAAAGGCCAGCGAGGACTTGCCCGATCCGGACAGGCCGGTGATCACCACCAGCTTGTCGCGGGGAATATCCAGATCAATGTTTTTCAGATTATGGGTGCGAGCACCCCGGACAAGTATACGATCCATGCTCTCTCTCAGTGGTTGCCGCCGCTACAAAACAAAGAAACGGTCGGCTGAACCGGACAAGTATAAAGTTTCACGGCCTCCGGGTGCAAAGTGGCGACTTTCGCCTGATGGCCCCTAGCTGCTAAAATTGCCGGCTCCGTCGGGCGCGCTGGTACGCGAACGGCCCCGATTTCAGATCAATCACAGCAGGATTTCCTTTGAATCACCCGGACAGAATGACGGGCGTCGAGAAGCGAGCGGTTTTCTCGTTGTCGCTACTGTACATCTTCCGCATGCTCGGACTCTTTCTGGTGCTGCCCGTGCTGGCCATCTACGGCCCGCATTACGAGGGCAGTACCGGCACCCTGGTGGGGCTGGCGGTGGGCATCTACGGGCTGAGCCAGGCCTGCCTGCAGATCCCGCTGGGCCTGCTGTCGGATCGTATCGGGCGCAAGCCGGTCATTTTCGGCGGGCTGCTGTTGTTTGCCGCCGGCAGTGTGTTGGCGGCCTCGGCCGATTCCATCTGGGGCTTGATAGCAGGTCGCTTCCTGCAGGGGGCCGGAGCAATCGCCAGTACCCTCACCGCATTGATGGCCGATTTGACCCGTGAGCAGCACCGCAGCAAGGCGATGGCGGGCATCGGCGCCAGCATCGGTATGTCGTTCGCGGTGGCGCTGGTGCTGGGCCCGATGATCAGCGCCCGGCTCGGATTGGCCGGTTTGTTCTGGTTGACCGCGCTGCTCGCCATTATCGGTATTATCCTGCTGTGGACCACCGTACCCACGGCCAGCCGGGTGACTACCAACGCCGAGGTGCGCTCGGTACCGGAAATGATGCGCCGCTGCCTGCGGGATGCGGATCTGATGCGGCTCAATGTCGGTGTGTTTGCCCTGCATCTGATGATTACCGCCCAGTTTGTGGCGGTACCGGCCTACCTCGAGCGTATGGGGCTGGATGTCGCGCGCCACTGGCAGGTTTACCTGCCGATGCTGTTTCTCGCCTTTCTGATTATGGTGCCGGCGATGGTGGCGGCGGAGCGCCGCGGCCGGGTGAAGCCGATGATTCTGATCGCCGTTGCCCTGCTCGGCAGTTCGGCGCTGGGTATGGCTTTGCTGGGGCACAGTCTGGGGCTGTTTCTGGCGGCCTTGCTGGTGTTCTTTGTGGTGTTCAATCTGCTGGAAGCCAACCTGCCTTCACTGCTCAGCCGCACGGTGTACCCCGGTGGGCGCGGCACCGCCATGGGCATCTTTTCCAGCTTCCAGTTTATGGGCGCTTTCTGTGGGGGCAGTCTTGGCGGCCTGCTGATGGCGCGCTGGGGCTTGAGCGGCGTGTTTATCCTGTGCGCCGCCGTTGGCCTGATCTGGCTGCTGCTCGCACTCAACATGCGGGTGCCGGCGCCGGCGCCGAATCTCGCGGTGGAAATCGGCCGCGACGAGCAACAGCGCAAAACCGTGCTGGAGCGGCTGCGCGAATGGCCCGAAGTGCTGGATATTACCGTGATAGCCGGCGAGCCGGTCATCTACATCAAGGTAGCCAGCGACTTTGATCGGCGCCGCCTCGATGAGTTGATTTCGGTCTAGTGGCGCGCGCCTAGTGGGGCCAGAGCATTTTGGTTATAGTGGGCGTTTATCGACGGCCTCGACAAATACATAAAGGGAGTGCTGCATGGCACGTGGAATCAACAAAGTCATCCTGATCGGCAACCTGGGTCAGGATCCGGAAACCCGCTATATGCCTTCTGGCGGCGCGGTTACAAACGTCACCCTGGCCACCAGTGAGACCTGGAAGGACAAAACCACCGGGCAGCCGCAGGAGCGCACCGAGTGGCACCGGGTGGTGTTCTTCAACCGCTTGGGTGAAATTGCCGGTGAGTACCTGAAAAAAGGCTCGAAAGTGTATGTGGAAGGCTCGCTGCGCACGCGCAAGTGGCAGGGGCAGGACGGTCAGGACCGTTACACCACAGAAATCGTCGCCAGCGAAATGCAGATGCTCGATTCCCGCGGCGGCGCGGGCGGCGGCATGAACGACGGCAGTTACAATCAGGCGCCTCCGCAACAGCGCCAGCCGCAGCAGGCGGCAGCACCACAACAGCAAAACCAAAACCAAAATCAGCCGCCGCAACAGCAGAATCAGCCACCGGCCGGCAGTTTTGACGACTTTGATGACGATATTCCCTTCTGATGGTTACCTTAGGATAAAATGTAAATAAATATCACGCAGCCCCCGTTATTCGGGGGTTTTCGTTTTTTTGTTGTGTAAAATATTTCTTGCTGATTTTTTGTTTGTCGGTTACCTTTATAAAACGTAAAAAATGGTGCCGATATGACCAGTTTAGCGACCAAGCATATTGTGAGTGAAACAGGGGAGAGATTAAAACTTCTTGTTGATGGCTCTTCTGGTGTCCCGCTGTTTTATCCCAACTTGTATATCACCTCCCAAATCCGTGGGGGTGCCAAATCAGTAGCGACTATTCAGAGTTTTATTAGCTCAATGAAAGTTCTTTATTCTTGGGCGGTTGAGTATTCGGTTGATATTGAGGGGCGATGGATGCGAGCAGAATGGTTAAAGATCTGGGAAATAGATTCTTTAAGAGATTATTGTTCGTTGGCATTACGCCAGCCACCAGCCCAAAAAGAGAAAGTCGTAAATATAAAGCAAGGCCGCACTGCTACTGCCGCAAACGTCGACTCACCAACAAAATATGTTCGCATGACCTTTATCGCGGAATACCTTCGGTGGCTCGCTGAAGTGCTCGCAAAGGCGTCTACTAAAGCTCAGAAAGTCGAAATAGACTCGATGTATAAAACCATTAAGTCTCATCGACCTAATAAAAAAGGGAGGTCTAATACCTCTCGAGAAGATAAGGGCTTGGATTCTGAAGTGCTGCAGGAAGTCATGGACGTCTCTAAGCCTGGGCACGAGAAAAATCCGTATAGCGGCTATTCACTGCAGGTGCGAAATGCGGCGATTATCGCTTTGTTACATTATTTGGGTATACGGAGGGGGGAGCTCCTTAATCTGAGAGTTGATGATATAGACTTCGTGGCCAATGAACTCCGAATCGTCAGGCGTGCCGATAGCTCTGTAGACAGTCGCGTATATCAGCCGTTGGTGAAAACAGAAGAGCGCACACTGCCTATAAGCGACAGATTAGCTGAAATCTTGAGCGAATACGTAACAAGAATACGTTCAGAATTTCCTCGCGCTAGAAAGCACCCCTATTTGTTTGTGACACATAAGCAAGGCCCTTATCAGGGGGAGCCTTTGTCCAACAGTGGCTTCGGTAAACTGATGTCGGCTATGCAACATGTCGCAGAGAATTTTTCACACATCCATGCACATGCGTTTAGGCACAGCTGGAACTATAGTTTTTCAAAGGCTTTGGATGAATCTACTGGTGATCATAGCCCAGAGAAAGAAGAGAAGATGAGGTCTTACCTCATGGGCTGGAAGGAAACATCAGGTACTGCTGCTACTTACAACAGGCGACACACAAAGGAAAAGGCCAAAGAAGCTATCTTGGGCTATCAGAGAGATATTGGTCAGGTTCGTGGAGTATCTGATGAATAGTTCTACTGGGCTAAAGCGCATTGCACCGAAGAGGTTGCTTGTTTCTAGGGATGACAGAGAGTTCAATGTCGAAAGTAACTCTTGGCGTTTGAATAAAAACATTTCCATACGAGTTGATTGGATTTCAGATATAAATTCACCATTATCGGACTCCATTAGAAACGTTCTGGCTGCATTTGCAGTTGATTATGCGGCAGAAACGACCAAGTCGATGAACTATGAAGCCCGCAGTTACTTCTTGAAAACTGGAGACGCGAAATTCAGAGTTGATTCTCTTATATCTCTGAGATCCATGCTTTTGAGTACAGAAGAGTATCGACTATCAAATATTCGATTGTTCGTGAAGAAATGGTTTGAGTTAGGCTATCCTGGTGTTGACCGAGAAGTAGTTGATTTATTGACTGGCTGGAGGCTGAAGGGGAGTGAAAAAGGTAAGGCGATAAAAAGGCTAGATCCAGAAGAGGGGCCGCTAACTGAGATTGAAATGAGTGCCCTGATTGATGCAATGCTGCAGGCATACCTTTCTGGTCAGATAAGCCTTTCAGATTACGCACTATCAACGCTTCTTGTTTATACAGGTCGCAGACCAATACAAATTACAAGCCTGAAGATCAAAGATATTTGTTCGCGCAAAACGGGTGAGGTTGACGAATATTGGATAAATTTCCCAAGAGCTAAGCAGAGGTTCTCAAAATGGCGAACGGAGTTTAATGCCTACCCAATAACAGAAGATCTCTGGAGTCTGTTAAGCCTGCACGCGAGTAAAATATCGGAGAAAACCGCGGATTTAGTTGGTGGCGAGCTAACAGGTCAGATAGTACAAGAGCTGCCTCTATTTCCAGACTTTGATGCAGTAAGAGAATGCAAGAATACTGGCGAATTATCGGCCGCATCCCTGGGTGATGAGCTTCATGCTGAGCGAGATTTGTGCAATGAAGTGATGAAGGAGCTAGAGAAACAGCTTGATGTCTATTCAGAGCGAACAGGAAAGAGACTGAATTTATCTACTCGGCGCTTTAGATACACGCTGGGGAGCAATATAGCTCGCGAAGGAAAGGGCGAGCTAATCATTGCAGAAGCGCTAGATCATTCCGACACGCAGAATGTCGGTGTTTATGTGAAGAATCTCCCTGATGTGGTGGAGCGCATAGATCGGGCGGTGGCATTAGAGCTGGCGCCACTGGCGCAGGCATTCCAAGGTGTATTGATAGAGTCGGAAACTGAGGCGGAGCGCGGTGATGACAAAAGTAGTCGTATTGGCAATGCTGAAGTAAATGTCGGCAATTGCGGGAGTTACGGCTTTTGTGGAGCTATGGCGCCGATTGCATGTTACACCTGTAGACACTTTCAGCCTTGGGTAGATGGGCCACATGAAATCATCCTGGATGAATTGATCGATAAGCGCGACCAGGTGTTACGTAATACTCAGGATATTAAAGTTGCCTCCTCCAATGACCGTTTGATACTGGCCGTCGCCCAGGTTATTCGGCGTTGCAATGCGAAAAAGGCCGAACGACTGCAGTTGGAGCAATGCTGATGGCCGAGATTTTCCAATTTGTACCTAAGGCTGAGTTGGATGCTATGGCGAATGTTGCCGAGTTCGTCCGCCGGTGTCGTGAAGATTTAACGGTCTTTGGTAATAAGCTCGATTGGAATGGTTGGAATTGGAAAGGGGTGGTCAACTACACGAAAATTGGTGCACCAAGCCGAGGTATAAAACCTGAACACTTGCTTGATGAAGAAATTCAGAGCTTTGCGAAAGCCTATATTCGTTATCAGCAAGGGCATAATCCGACAAAAAATATTCAAGAGATTAAAGCCATTCGGTGTATCGAGCCTGCCTTAATCAAGGTAAAGGGGGTGGCAGATATTACCAAAGTCGATGTGTCAGTTCTTGACGAGGCTGCAGTAGTTGCTCGAGAGCAATATGGCAGTTCTGGTTATCACGCGGGTGCGCATCTGGAGAAGCTGTCTAAGTTCTTGTCAGATAATGGGATGATCAAGTCTCCAGTAATTTGGAAAAACCCTATCCCTCGATATGAGGACAGAAACCGTACAGGTGAAAAAGGCAGAGCCCATAGGGAGAAGAGGCTGCCTAAAGACTATCAGTTGGACTATATGGCTGAAATGTTCGCAAATGATTTGCAGGAAGCGCGTGATCGATTTACGACTTCAATGTTCGCGCTAGGTATGTGCGCGCCGGGACGTGTATCCGAATTTCAAGATTTGTCGATCGATTGCGTTCATGAGGAAATTGATAGGAAAGGGGTGAGTAGACTCGGACTGCGTTTTTATGCGGGAAAGGGTTTCGGTGCAGATATAAAATGGGTTAGTTCACCGTTTGTTTCTATTGCGAGAGAAGCGGTATCGAGGTTAATGGAACTTTCGGTTGAGGGCAGAAAACTCGCCAGTTGGCTGGAAACCCAGCCGGATAAATTTTATCGCCATGAACGGTGTCCTGATGTTGGGGAGGATGAGCCGCTATCTGCTGAGCAGATTTGTCAGGCTATGGGTTGGGTCGTCCGTGACGGAAAATCCGCGATGTCAGTGGCATTCAATCCGAGCAAAAAGAAAATATTGGCTATTCGACACGCGAAGGGCTCTATTACTCTAAGGGATTTAAATAAGATCATTCATGCGGAGCTTCCCGTAGGTTGGCCTTGGAAGAATAAAGAACGAGGTGTGAAGTATTCTGACGCATTACTGTGCCTCAGAAAGAATGAGCTCCACGGTAATAGGGGGGTGTCGCCAGTACAGCTATGGACGCCAGATAACGCGACGTTTACCTATGATCTAGGGCCAAGAAAGGGCACGAACCAAAAGAGCATCTGGCAGCGACATGGCTACAAAAATCCCGATGGTTCGGAGATAAAGCTGACCTCGCACCAATTGAGGCATCTCTTGAACACAGTAGCGCAACGTGGTGATCTCGGGCAATTGGATATAGCGATGTGGTCTGGTCGTTCCAACATCCATCAGAATCGCACCTACAATCATATGTCTGAGTATGAGGTACTAGATAAAGTCAAAGGGGTGCCTGGCTTGGTGGCAATGATGGGGCCGCTCGATAAGGTGAAAAGCCATATGCCCGTGACTCTCGAGGACTTGGATGCTATTGGTGAGGGCATAGCCCATGTGACTGAATATGGGTTTTGTGTGCATGATTTTTCGATGGTTCCGTGTCAGAAGCATCGAGACTGCATTAACTGCACCGAACAGGTGTGTGTGAAGGGGGATGAGGAAAAGCTGGCTCGCCTCAAGATGCAGAGAGATATGACGCAAGCGCAGCTGGATAAGGCTGAGTCTGGAGTGGCTGAGGGATTTTATGGCGCAGGACGATGGTACGAACATCAAAAGCAGACGCTGACGCGAACAATCGAGCTGATTCAACTCCTTGAGTCGGATGATATAGAGGATGGCGCGGTAATTCGATTGCGCAATGACAGCGAGTTTAGCCCGTTGAGGCGTGAAATAGCTGCGAAAGAATCACAGCCTAGATTAGGGGTTGGTAGCGCAGATAAAGAAGAAATGAGAGCTTTATTGGGAGGCGATTTTGGCTAAGCACCTGACTGAGCGAGATATAGAAAAAATTCTTGGTGCCATTGACGGTTGGCAAGGAAAGCTGACGTGGGACAGTCTTTGCGATGCCGTTATAAAGCAAATAGGTAAGCGCCCAACTCGACAATCGTTAAATGCTAATACAAGGATCAAGCAAGCTTTCCTTGATAAGAAGGCTAGGCTAAAGGGCGATTTTCAAGAAACAAAGACCCCGCCATCGTTGGCAATCGCCGGTCAGCGGATAAAGCGCTTGGAAGAAGAGAATGCGCGGTTGAAGGCTGAGAACTCCAGGCTGCTTGAGCAATATGTTGTTTGGCAGTACAACGCCTATCGGCATGGCATGTCAGAGGAAAAATTGAATGCCTCGCTGCCGGTGATAGATCGAGAGGCTTCCAGCTAGATAGTCGCGCCACCAATTTTCTGCGCCGGAATTTGTTTGGCGCCTGTAAAGGAATATATGAATCGTGTTTGAACAAACTTTCAAAGCCATCGACGACGTTCTCTGGAAGGACGCTGGCTGTTCCAGTGAGCTGGATTACACCGAGCAGACCAGCTGGATGCTGTTCCTCAAATACCTGGATGATCTGGAGCACGAACGCAGCCTGGAAGCCGAGCTGATGGGCGAGGAGTACGAGTACATCATCGACCCGGCGCACCGCTGGAGCAGCTGGGCGGCGCCGAAGGATGCCAGCGGCAATTTCGACCACAACAACGCCCTCACCGGCTCCGACCTG
>PAKT01000021.1 GCA_002710725.1 Spongiibacteraceae bacterium | reverse complement strand
ATTGGCCCTTCATGGCCAGCAACTCACCGCCTTCTGCCAGCAGCGGCCCGCAGTCACGGGTCATGTCCGCAAGCGAAGCAAAGGCCCGGGACAGGATGCCGTCAAAGACCGGCGCCAGTTCACCCGACTCGATGCGCTTGTGGTGCACTGTCACATTTGGCAATGCCAGATCCGCCACAACCTGCACCAGAAAACGGGTCTTCTTGCCGTTGCTGTCGAGCAGTTCAAATAACTTGTCCGGGTAGACGATGGCCAAAGGGATGCCCGGCAAGCCGGCGCCGGTGCCCACATCGAGCAGGCGCTCGCCGCTGACAAAGGGCGCGACCGCCAGTGAGTCGAGCAAATGCTTGGTGACCATTTCTTCGGGGTCGCGGATGGCGGTCAGGTTATAGGCCCGGTTCCATTTCACCAGCAGCGCCAGATAGCGCATCAGCAGATCGCGCTGCTGCTCACTCAGTTCGAGCTCCAGCGTCCGCAGGCCCCGCTCGAGAATGTCGCGCTCGGCCATCAGGCCGTTTTGCTGCTGCGATCGAGCAGGCCCCGTTTTTTCAGGTAAATCAGCAAGAGTGAAACCGCCGCCGGCGTCACGCCGGGAATCCGCGAGGCCTGGGCCAGAGTTTCCGGGCGCGCGCTGGACAGTTTCTGTTTGATCTCGTTCGACAGACCCTCGACCGTCTGATAGTCGAAATCCAGCGGCAGGCTGGTGTGCTCAAAGCGCCGCAGGCGCTCGATTTCCTCGGTCTGGCGGTCGATATAGCCGGCGTACTTCACACCGATCTCGATCTGTTCCGCAACCTGTAAGTTAGCGCTTGCTTCTCCTTTAAGGCTTGCTACGTCTGAGTAGTTTAGCTCAGGACGCTTGAGAAGATCGAGCAGGTTGTGTTCGCGGCTGATCGGTGTCGGGATTTTGCCATTCAGAATGTCAGCTTCCGGGGTATTCGGCTGAATCCAGGTGCTGGCCATGCGCTGACGTTCGCGCTCCACCGTTTCGCGCTTGTCGCAGTAGGCTGCCCAACGCGCATCGTCCACCAGACCTAGTTCCCGGCCCTTTTCGGTCAGCCGGGTATCGGCATTGTCTTCGCGCAGCAGCAAACGGTATTCGGCACGGGAGGTGAACATCCGGTAGGGCTCCAGCGTGCCCATGGTGATCAGATCGTCGACCAGCACACCAATGTAGGCCTCATCGCGCTTGGGAAACCAGGTGTCTTTGTCGGCCGCTTTCAGGGCGGCGTTCAGACCCGCCAGCAGGCCCTGGGCACCCGCTTCTTCGTAACCGGTCGTGCCATTGATCTGACCGGCGAAGAAGAGATTTTCAATGACCTTGGTTTCAAGGGAGGTTTTCAGATCCCGAGGGTCAAAGTAGTCGTATTCAATGGCGTAGCCCGGGCGCGTGATATGGGCATTTTCAAAGCCCTTGATCGAGCGCACCAATTGCATTTGCACATCAAACGGCAGGCTGGTGGAGATGCCGTTGGGGTAAAGCTCGTGGGTATTCAGCCCCTCCGGCTCGATAAAAATCTGGTGGCTGTTTTTGTCCGCAAAGCGGTGAACTTTGTCTTCGATGGACGGGCAATAACGCGGCCCGACGCCTTCGATCACGCCGGTGTACATGGGCGAGCGATCCAGCCCGCCCTGAATGATTTCGTGAGTGCGCTCGTTGGTGTGGGTAATCCAGCAGCAGGTCTGACGCGGGTGCAGGTCGAGACTGCCGAGATAGGACATCACTGGCTCGGGCTGATCACCCCACTGCTCCTGCAGGCCTTCGAAATTCACCGACTTGGCGTCGATGCGCGGTGGCGTGCCCGTTTTCAGCCGATCGACGCGCAAGGGCAGCTCGCGCAGACGCGCGGCCAGGGCGATCGCCGGTGGGTCGCCGGCGCGGCCGCCGCTGTGATTATCCAGACCGATATGGATTTTGCCGCCCAGAAAAGTTCCGGTTGTCAGCACGACGGTTTTCGCCCGAAAGCGAATACCCGTGTTGGTGATAGCGCCGCAAACCCGCTCACCCTCGACGATCAGGTCGTCAACGGCTTGCTGGAAAATCGACAGATTGGGCTGGTTTTCCAGTATTTCGCGAATCGCGGCCTTGTACAGCGCCCGGTCGGCCTGGGCCCGGGTCGCGCGCACCGCCGGGCCTTTGCGTGCGTTCAAAACCCGAAACTGTATCCCGCCGCGATCGGTGGCTAGGGCCATGGCGCCGCCGAGGGCATCGATTTCCTTGACCAGGTGGCTTTTGCCAATGCCCCCGATCGCAGGATTGCAGGACATTTGGCCCAGCGTTTCGATGTTATGGGTCAGCAGCAGGGTTTTAGCACCCATGCGCGCCGCCGCCAGGCACGCTTCGGTACCAGCGTGGCCGCCGCCGATGACGATAACGTCGAATTGCTCGGGGTAATCCACGGGAAATCCTGCTCTGAGCTGAAAGGGAGTGTGATTATACGGGGCGAATTTCGCACTGCAATAAGCTGGTGAAAATTTAATCAGGGCTGGTTTTTAAAAAAGTTATTAAATAAAAATCTTATCTAGAAGAGAAAGTAAGAAAGATTATTGTTGTTGTAATTATTAGTTGACGTAAAAATGTGGATAACCTCTATAAGCTTTTGTTTTTAATGTATTTAAAGTACTTAACAAGTGGGCGTACAAACCCCTTGTAAAGCTGTTCCCCGGATGGTGACAAGCCATGAACGGTTTGGGGGTAAGTATTTGTACTGATTTTCCGTCCACAGGTTTAAAACTTATCCCCCAAGTTATGCACAGTCTTTCCTCGTGCTGTGCGCCCTCAATTCACAGCAAAAAAGTTAAAAAATTAAGGGCTTGTGGTGACTATTTGATCAGGTTTAAGGGTTGAGAATCGTAATCGACCTGGAAAGTGACGCTAGTAGAGAGATAAACGCCTGTTTGCCGATGGAGTCCGGGGTTGGTTTTACAGCGCTTGGTAGGATTAGAGAAAGGCTATTTGCCAATACAGAAACTGGAAAAGATTTTTCCTAGCAGATCGTCGGGGGTAAATTCGCCGGTAATGCTGCTCAGAGCATTCTGGCTGAGGCGCAATTCTTCAGCCAGCAGCTCACCGGCACGGTAAACCATCAGTTGCTCTCTGCCCTGATCAAAATGCAGTTTGGCGTCGAGCAAGGCATCGATATGGCGCTGGCGGGCCGTAAACTGGCTGTCGCTGCCGCCGTGATAGCCCATGCAGTCTTTCAGGTGCTCTCGCAAGCGATCAATACCCGCTTGCGCCTTGGCTGAAAGGTTTAGCGCATGACCGTTGTCGCGCTCACCGATCGACAGGCCGGACAGGTCCGCCTTGTTGTGGATAACGGTCAGCTTGTCGCGGTGGCTTTGGAATTGAGCAAGAAGATCGTCGGCGCTGTGTGGGTCGGTGGAATCGATTACCAGCAGAATGCGATCGGCGTCGTCAATCACCTGCCAGGCGCGGCGAATGCCTTCCTGTTCTACCTGATCGACGCTGTCGCGCAAACCAGCAGTATCGATGACATGCAGCGGCATACCTTCGATCAGAATGGTCTCGCGCAGCACGTCGCGGGTGGTGCCGGCGATATCGGTGACAATGGCCGACTCGCGTCCAGCCAGCGCGTTAAGCAGACTGGATTTTCCCGCGTTGGGTTTGCCGGCAATGGCCACGGTCATGCCTTCGCGCAACAGAGCCCCCTGTTTTGCGCTGCTTAATAAGGTAGTTAGATCTCTATCGAGATTTTCCAATCCGAGGCGAACGGTTTCGTCGCTGAGAAAATCCACTTCTTCTTCGGGAAAATCGATTGCCGCTTCCACGTACATGCGCAGGTGAATCAAGGCCTCGACCAGATCGTGAACGCGGCGGCTGAACTCCCCTTCCAGCGAACGAACGGCATTTTTTGCCGCCTGTTCTGAGGCACTGTCGATAAGATCGGCAATGGCTTCAGCCTGGGCCAGATCGATTTTGTCGTTGAGAAAAGCCCGCTCGGAAAACTCGCCGGGCTTTGCCTGACGTGCACCGAGCCGGACTATTTCGCGCAGCAACAATTGTAAAACTACCGGGCCGCCATGACCCTGCAGTTCCAGTACGTCTTCGCCGGTAAAGGAATTTGGTCCGGGAAAATACAGGGCGAGGCCGCTGTCTATCGCCTCAATTGAAGTGTTAGATGCGGCATAGAACTGAGAGAAGTGTGCGTACCGCGGCTTAAGCGTTTTGTTATTAAGAATGGCCTGGGCGATGGACAGACACTTGGGGCCGGAAATACGAATAACGCCGACGCCACCCCGCCCAGCCGGGGTGGCGATGGCGGCGATGGTGTCGGTGTGAACGTTCATTCAGCTTTTGGCTGCGTTTTTCTCAATACTGCGGGTAATAATGTACTGCTGGGCGATGGACAGCAGGTTGTTGACGACCCAGTACAGCACCAGACCTGCCGGGAAGAACAGGAAGAAGAAGGTAAAGATCACCGGCAGCCACTGCATGACTTTGGCCTGCATCGGATCGGGCGGCGGCGGGTTGAGTTTCTGCTGAACAAACATGGAAGCGCCCATGATGATCGGCAGAATAAAGTAAGGGTCCATCGCCGACAGGTCATTGATCCAGCCGAAGAATGGCGCGTGGCGCAGCTCTACACTTTCCATCAGCACCCAGTACAGGGCGATAAAGACCGGCATTTGCACCAAAATGGGCAGGCAGCCACCGAGCGGATTGATCTTCTCTTTCTTGTAGAGCTCCATCATTGCCTGAGACTGTTTCTGGCGGTCGTCGGCGTGGCGCTCGCGAATTTCGAGCAGCTTGGGTTGTACACGGCGCATATTGGCCATGGAGCGGAAGGCGGTGGCATTGAGCTGGAAGAAGACAATCTTCACCAGCAGGGTGACGCCGATAATAGCCAGACCCCAGTTCCCCACCAGCTTGTGAATCTGGGTCAGGAGCCAGAACAGGGGCTGGGCTATCCACCACAGCCAGCCGTAGTCGACACTCAACTCCAGCCCCGCGGATATTTCCTGCAGGGCGTACTGATCTTTCGGTCCGATATACAGCCGGGCAGTCATATGGCCGGTGGATTTGGGTTCTACCACCTGAGGTGCCGAGGTATAGCGGGCAATATTGTCGCCACTGCGGGTGACCGAGGTGGAGAAAAAGTTCTGTTGCTCCGCGGGTGGAACCCAGGCGCTGAGGAAGTAATGCTGGATCATCGCGATCCAGCCGCCCTGCATTTCCAACTTGAGGGGCTTGTCGCGCATTTTGTCGAAGGCGAGCTTTTCAAAGCGCTCTTCCGATGTGCGATAGCCCACACCGAGAAAAGGCTGCATGCCCATCATGCCGCTGTCCTGGGTGGCCGGGTCTTCACTGTTGTCGCGCTTTAGCTGGGTAAACAGCACACCCTGCCACTGTTCATCACTGCGATTGTCTATTTCGTAGTCCATTTCGACAAGGTAGGAGCCGCGCTTGAAGCGATAGTGTTTATAGATGGTGATATCGCGACTTTGACCATAGGCCAGGGTCACGGTCAGTTCGTCCTGACCGTCGCTGAGCTGGTAGCTGGCGTTTTCGGTAACAAAGGTGGGGCGACCGTCGCGGGTATCGGTGCCGTTTTTACCGATCAGACCGCTTTGGGCGATGTATTCGCGCCGGCGATTCTGTTCGAGAATGACGAAGGGCTGCTCCGGCGTATCAATCTCTGCGTGATGTTTTGGCAGTGCGGCATAAATAATATCGCCGCCCGAGAGATCGATGGTCAGCTCTAACACATCGGTGCTGACGCTGACGGTATCGCTGCCGTGGCTGGATATGAGTTCGGCATCCTGTTCAGTCGCTGTTGAGCTGACTTCCGGAATATCTTCACCGGAGGATTGAGCCGCTGCTCTGGCCGGGGTTTGGGTGGAATCGGCCTGGGCGCTGATGGCGGCGGGTTCCTGCTGGCGGAATGCGGCCCATTCCACGACCAGCATAAACGACAGTACCGCGATCGCGGCGATCAGCAAGGTGCGTTGTATATCCATTATGACTGAGATGCCTGCGTTGAAGGTTTGATTTGGGTTTTCCCGGCAGGCACTGGGTCGTAGCCGCCGGGGTTAAAGGGATGGCAGCGACAGAGCCGGCGGGGGGCCAGCCAGCCGCCGCGAAGACTGCCGTGATGCTCTATGGCCTCAAGGGCGTATTGGGAACAGCTGGGGTGAAAGCGACAGTGACTGGCCATCATTGGGCTGATGGCATAGCGGTAAAGTCGAATCAGGGCTGTCAGTATCAGTCGCATGACTTGGCTTCATCTTCCTGCTGCTGCCGGCGCGCCTGCTTTTCGACGCGACGTTGAAGTTGCTTCCACAGTTGGTTGCAACTGTCGTGAAGCTGAGGGTTGTCTAGTGTATCCAATCCTCTGCGCGCAAGCACTACGATATCCAGGCCGGTGATGACCTGTTGCTGGCGAAAGCTTTCACGAATGATGCGTTTGACCCGATTGCGTTGCACCGCAAGGCGGACGTTCTTCTTGGCAATAACCAGACCAAGGCGGGCGTGGGGGAGTTGATTGGGTACAGCGAGAAACAGGAGTTCCGGGGAGGAAACCTTCAGGCGGGCATTATCAAAGACTGATTTGAAATCCCGTGCGTTCAGCAACCGTGACGCTTTTCCAAAACCTGCGTTCGTCACGGTGCTGGATGACCATCGCGAATGCCCGATCAGGCAGCGAGACGCTTGCGACCTTTGGCGCGACGACGGGCCAGAACCTGACGGCCGTTTTTGGTGGCCATGCGGGCACGGAAACCGTGGGTGCGCTTGCGTTTCAGAACGCTGGGTTGAAAAGTTCTTTTCATGATTCTGCTCCAAAGCCGCTTTCGTGGGCTTTCCTGCTTCCTTATATAAGAAGGAAGACTTGTGCCGTGTTCTGTCGGTGTGAAAACAATGACACCGACGCTAAAATTAAGGATCGCGAATTCTAGTGAATATTGTCGGTAAAGGCAATGAATTTTTCGAGGCCTTTGATTGTGGAAGCCGTCCACAGGGGCGAACGGGACTCCGCCCTCATGACGGTTTGTGAGTGCTCACGAAAGCGTTTCTGAACAGTTTATCCACAGCTCTATACCTGAGTTATACACAATTGTTTCCTGAAAAATAAATATAAAATTATTATTTTTTCAAAAATAACCTAACTATTTGAAAAATATCGCATAAATTAAAAGTCAATGGGAAAAATTATTTTATTTCCCTGTGGATAAAGCCCGAAAACACGCGTTAAAATAGCGCCCTTCGATGGGAAGTCGTCCCGATTTTGGGGATAACTGCCCTCGTGCGACATTCACAGCAATAACAATTAAAACGATAACAAGGCAGGAGAGGTTGCAGTGCCGGAAGCCGCTTGGGAACAGTGTCTCAATTACTTGCAGAGCGAGTTGCCATCCCAACAGTTTAACACCTGGATTCGACCTTTGCGGGCGGTTGCCAATGGCAGCCAGCTGCAACTGTTAGCGCCTAACCGTTTTATCAAGGACTGGGTTGTTGATCGTTATCTGGACCGGATTTCTCAGATTGTCAGCGAGGTCAGCACTCAGCCCGGTTGCGATGTGGTGGTGGATATTGGTGCGCGCGCGCCGATTCGCCCCATAGGAAGTCCGGCACCCATTGCTACCCAGAGCGCTCCACGGCCCGAACCTGCGCCCCGACCCGCAGTGGAACCGCAACCGCAGGCCTCAAGACCGGCGAGGGTACGGCGGGTTGAGGTGGAAGGTGGTATTCGGCACCAGAGTTCACTGATAGAAAATCATACCTTTGACACTTTTGTAGAAGGTAAATCCAATCAGCTTGCTCGGGCGGCGGCCATGCAGGTGGCGGAAAACCCGGGTCAGGCCTACAACCCGGTGTTTCTCTACGGTGGGGTTGGTCTGGGCAAGACTCACCTTATGCATGCGGTGGGTAACGCCATGCTTAAGCACAAGCCGGATGCCAAAATTGTCTATCTGCATTCCGAGCGTTTTGTTGCAGATATGGTCAAGGCCCTGTCGCTCAACGCTATCAATGAGTTCAAGCGCTATTACCGCAGCGTCGATGCACTGCTGATTGATGATATTCAGTTTTTTGCGAATAAAGATCGCTCCCAGGAAGAGTTTTTCCATACCTTCAACGCCCTGCTTGAAGGCGGTCAGCAAATGATTTTGACCTGCGATCGCTACCCGAAAGAAATCAACGGCCTGGAAGAGCGCCTCAAATCTCGCTTTGGCTGGGGGCTGACGGTAGCCGTTGAACCGCCGGAACTGGAAACCCGGGTGGCGATTCTGATGAAGAAGGCGGAGCAGGAAAAAATTGATCTGCCCCAGGATGCGGCCTTCTTTATTGGTCAGCGGGTTCGCTCCAATGTGCGCGAGCTGGAAGGCGCATTGAAGCGAGTGATCGCCAGCGCCCGCTTTATGGCGCGCTCGATTGATATACCCCTGATTCGAGAGTCCTTGAAGGATCTGCTGGCTCTGCAGGACAAGCAGGTCAGTGTCGACAATATTCAGCGCACGGTTGCCGAGTACTACAAAATCAAGGTGGCCGACCTCACCTCCAAGCGGCGCAGTCGCTCCGTAGCCCGGCCTCGACAGTTGGCGATGGCCTTGGCTAAGGAGCTGACTAACCAGAGTCTGCCGGAAATTGGCGACGGTTTCGGCGGTCGTGACCATACGACGGTCTTGCACGCCTGTCGAAAAATCAAAGAGTTGCGCGAGACCAGTGCCGACATTCGCGAAGACTATCAGAACCTGCTGCGCTCTCTGACCACCTGATGCTTGCAGGGTACTGCTTTTATTGCATTTTTTAACCTCGCGGCATAGGACTTTGCGGTTTTGTGCCGTATGATTACTGTTGAAAAATGAATCAATAATTCCAATTGGGATCGCCTGCCGACTATGAAATTTACCATTGCCCGCGAGGCCTTGCTGAAACCCCTGAATCTGGTTGCTGGTGTGGTGGAACGCCGCCAGACACTGGCTATTCTGGCGAATGTACAACTGGTGCTTGAAGGCCAGGAATTGTCACTCACCGGGACCGACCTTGAAGTTGAGCTGATTGGCCGGGTTGAACTGCCCTCGCCGCCCGCCTCCGAGGGCGAAATTACCGTACCGGCCCGCAAACTGGTGGATATCTGTAAGTCGCTGCCGGAGGGTTCCGAACTGGAATTCTCGCTGGACGAAAACCGGCTGATTCTGAAATCCGGTCGCAGCCGCTTTACCCTTTCGACCCTGCCGGCCTCAGACTTTCCTAGTGTGGACCAAACCGAATCCGGGCAGAGCTTTACGGTCAAGCAGGGTGATATCAAGCGCCTGATTGAAAAAACCTCCTTTGCCATGGCGCAGCAGGATGTTCGTTACTACCTCAATGGCATGCTTTGGGAGCTGGCGGCAACGCACCTGCGCACAGTAGCCACCGACGGCCATCGCCTCGCCATGTGCACCCTGACAGCTGAGCTGGGGATTAGTCAGAACGCCCAGGTGATCGTACCGCGCAAGGGCGTCAACGAGCTGGTTCGTCTGTTGATGGATGATGACCAGGATGCGGATATTCAGTTGAGCAACAACCATCTACGGGTGGTGACCCCCGGCTTTACCTTTACCTCCAAGCTGATCGACGGCAAATTTCCCGACTATGAGCGCGTGCTGCCGCGCAGCAGTACAAAAGAAGTCCTCGGTGATCGCGGCGTTTTGCGACAGGCTTTTGGCCGAACCTCCATCCTGTCGAATGAAAAGTACCGGGGCATCCGTCTGCTGCTGACCAGCGGTGAGCTGAAAATTCAGGCAAACAACCCGGAACAGGAAGAAGCGGAAGAGATTATTGCGGTTGACTACGAGGGGCCTGATCTCGAAATTGGCTTCAATGTCAGTTACCTGATGGACGTGCTGGCGGTTATGACCAGTGAGAACGTCAAAATACTGCTGTCGGACTCCAATAGCAGCGCCCTGCTGGAAGAGCCTGAAGCCAGCGAATGCAGTTATGTTGTTATGCCGATGCGCCTGTAAGGCGGATTGGCGATGAGGAGGGGTGGCACAGGCCACCCTTTTTTTCGCTAGATTATGCTCCTGCAACAGCTTCAGCTGTCTAATTTTCGCATTATTGAGTCGGCGCGCTTAAGTGATCTGGCGGCGGTTAATCTGATAAGCGGTCGCAACGGCTCCGGCAAAACCTCCCTTCTTGAAGCAATTCACGTCCTTGGCCACGGCCGCTCTTTCCGCACGCGGAAGTGGCAGCGGCTGGTTCGCTATGACCAAGCTGGCTTTTTAATTACTGGCGTGGGTAGAAATAGCCGCGGTGAGCAGCGTATTGGCATAGAGAGAAGATTGGCTGACCCCTCTCCTACCGTGAGGCTCAATGGGGAAAGTCTCCGGGCGACCAGTGAGCTCGCCGCCCTGATGCCGATACAAATTCTGGATAGCGCCGGCTTCTCGCTGTTGGAAGGACCGCCGGAATATCGCCGGCAGTTGTTGGATTGGGCAGTGTTTCACGTGGAACCTTCTCGCTTTCTGCAGGCCTGGCGCCGCTATCAAAAGGCCCTGAAACAGCGAAATGCCTTGCTTCGAAGCAATCGAGTCGACAGACAAGCGCTTTCACCCTGGACTGATGAGCTGGCGGTACAGGGTGAATTGATTCACGAACTGCGCACTGTACAGCTGGAACGGCTGTTGCCCCTGCTTGTTGAGATGCACGCGGCACTGAATAGCGGTGTATCGGTGCCGGTTGAGGTGGTGGTGGATTACTATCCCGGTTGGAATCGAGAGCGCAACGCGCTTCGGGCAAAGCTCGATATGGAGATCGATCGGGATATTGAGCTGGGTTATACCCGAGACGGCCCTCATCGCGCCGATTTGCGTGTTCGTAGCGCGGGGCAGTCCGTGGTCGAGGTGTTCTCGCGCGGCCAGTTAAAGTCCCTTGTAGCCGCTTTTCGGCTGTCACAGGCGAAGTTATTGCGCCAATATGGTATAAAGAGTGTCTTTCTGGTTGATGATCTGGCCGCGGAGCTCGACAGCGATCGGCGCGCGCGTTTTATCGGCGAATTATTAAAATTGGACTGTCAGAGCTTTTTTACCGCGATCAACGAGTCGGACCTTAGCAACAGCTTTGGTTCAACAATGATAAAAATGTTTCACGTGGAACATGGTCGCGTTACCCCCCTACCCTGACCTGCCCTCCGGCTGGTGTTACGAGGATTAGTATGAGCGAAGGTAAAAAATACGATTCATCGAGTATCAAGGTGCTGAAAGGCCTGGATGCGGTGCGTAAACGTCCGGGCATGTACATCGGGGATACCGACGACGGCACCGGCCTGCACCATATGGTGTTTGAGGTTGTCGACAACTCGATCGACGAGGCCCTGGCTGGTTACTGCACCAAGATTGAGGTGGTGATCCACCCGGATGAGTCCATCACCGTGCGCGATAATGGCCGGGGTATTCCCACCGAGATTCACGAGGAAGGGGTATCTGCCGCTGAAGTCATTATGACGGTGCTGCACGCCGGGGGTAAGTTCGACGACAATACCTATAAGGTATCCGGCGGCCTGCATGGGGTCGGGGTCTCGGTGGTTAACGCCCTGTCCAAGAAGCTGGTGATGACCATCCGTCGCGGCGGCAAGGTTCACGAACAAACCTTCACCCACGGTGTGCCTGATGCACCGCTGGCCGTGGTTGGTGATGCCGATACTACCGGCACGGAAATGCGCTTCCACCCTTCTGAAGACACCTTTACCAATATTGAATTTCATTTCGACATCCTCGCCAAACGCCTGCGGGAGCTGGCTTTCCTCAACTCAGGGGTCAATATCGACCTGATTGACGAGCGCAGTGGCGAGAAAGAGAACTTCTGCTACGAAGGCGGACTGAAAGCCTTTGTTGAGTTCCTGAACCAGAACAAAAGCCCGATCAACAATGTCTTCCATTTTACCACTGAGGGTGAAGGCGGTATCTCGGTGGAGGTGGCCCTGCAGTGGAATGACGGCTTCCAGGAAAATCTCTACTGCTACACCAACAACATCCCCCAGCGCGACGGTGGCACCCATCTGGCGGGCTTCCGGGCTGGTCTGACCCGCAACCTGAACAACTACATTGAACAGGAAGGCCTGGCCAAGAAAGCCAAAATCAGCACCACCGGTGACGATGCCCGGGAAGGCCTGACCGCCATTGTTTCGGTGAAGGTGCCCGACCCCAAATTCTCATCCCAGACCAAGGACAAGCTGGTATCCAGCGAAGTGAAAACCGTGGTTGAACAGGCCATGAGCGACAAGTTTGGTGATTTTCTGCTGGAAAACCCCAACGAAGCCAGGGTGGTTGTACAGAAAATGCTGGACGCCGCCCGGGCCCGTGAAGCGGCCCGCAAGGCCCGCGAAATGACCCGCCGTAAGGGTGCCCTGGATATTGCGGGCTTGCCCGGCAAGCTGGCGGATTGCCAGGAAAAAGATCCTGCACTTTCAGAGATTTACCTGGTGGAGGGTGACTCGGCGGGCGGCAGTGCCAAACAGGGCCGCGATCGTCGCACACAGGCGATCTTGCCGCTTAAGGGTAAGATCCTGAACGTCGAAAAGGCCCGTTTCGATAAAATGCTGTCGTCGGCCGAGGTGGGCACCATTGTCACCGCACTGGGTTGTGGTATTGGCAAATCCGAATTCAACGTTGAGAAACTGCGCTACCACTACATTATTATCATGACGGATGCGGACGTCGACGGCTCCCATATCCGCACCCTCCTCCTGACCTTTTTCTTCCGTCAGATGCCGGAACTGATTGAGCAGGGTCATATCTTTATCGCCCAGCCGCCGCTCTACAAAATTGGCCGGGGCAAATCGCACACCTATCTGAAAGATGATGAAGCGCTCAACGAGTACCTGACCAATTCCGCTCTCGAAGACGCCGCCCTCTTTGTTCATCCGGACGCGCCGGGTATCAGTGGTGAGGCTTTGGAACAGCTGGTGCGCGACTATCGCGGCGTAGAAAAAGTCATCGACCGCCTCAGCCGCGTCTACCCGGATATTGCATTGTGGCAGATGCTGGATGCCCCCACCCTGACCCAGGAAGGCATGCAGGATCGCAGTGTGGTTGAAGAGTGGTGCGCTGACCTGGAGCGGCGCTTGGGCGAAACGGTTCTGGCCAAACACAACCGTTACGCGGTGGTTGTGGACGAAGACAAAGAGCGTCATGACTTCCGCCCGCGGATAACCATCATCGCTCACGGAGTAAGTACTGACTATCTCTTGACCCGTGAATTTATAGGGTCTTCCGAGTACGCGAAGATAAAATCACTGGGCGAGAAACTGTCCGGGCTGCTGGAGGACGGAGCCTATGTTCAACGCGGCGAGCGCAAAGAGCCGGTGGACAATTTTGGTGATGCCCTGACCTGGCTGATGAAGCAGGCCGAGCGCGGCTACAACATCCAGCGCTATAAGGGTCTCGGTGAAATGAACCCGGACCAGCTCTGGGAAACCACCATGGATCCACAGGGGCGCCGCATGCTGCGGGTCACGATCGAAGACGCCATTGCGGCGGATCAGATCTTTACCACCCTGATGGGCGATGTGGTGGAACCTCGCCGGGCATTTATCGAAACCAACGCCCTGAACGTCGCTAACCTGGACGTGTAATCTGACTGGCGCCGGCTTTCGGGCCGGCGTCTGGCTTTCGTTTTTGTACCGACCCTTTCCCCCCTCCCCCCTCTGGTTGCGCATCCATGCGTAAAAGTACGGGTATCTATCCGGCTAGCCATCCTCTAGCCTCAGCCGTTTATGAATAGAAATTATGGCGGCACCTAATGCTTGACGCTCCTGCTCCAAGAAATGACGACGAGCGCGTAGCGGCGCTGCGAGCCTTGAACATTCTGGATACCGGATCAGAAGAACGCTTTGACCGCCTGACACGCCTGGCGACAAAATTGTTCGAAGTACCGATCGCCTTGGTCAGCCTGATTGATCAGAACCGGCAGTGGTTCAAATCCGTTAAAGGGCTATCTGTTTCGGAGACGCCGAGAAACATCTCGTTTTGCGGTCACGTGGTTTTTTGCCATGAGACCCTGGTGATAAAAGACGCCTCCAGGGATGCGCGTTTTGCGGATAACCCTCTCGTCACTGGCCCACCTCACATCAGGTTTTATGCGGGCTATCCCCTTAAGGATATTGACGGCTATGTCATGGGGACCTTATGCATTATCGACTCCGTCCCCAGGCCCTTTTCCAGTGAGGATTTGCAAAACCTGACCGATCTTGGACAGATGGCAGAGCGCGAATTGAATGCTATACAGCTGGCGACGCACGATTCCCTAACCGGCTTGTCAAACCGTCGAGGCTTAGAGGCCTTGGCGGAAAAAGCGCTTAAATACTGCGTCAGACACAATGTTCCCGCCAGCCTGGCCTTTTTCGATCTCAACAAGTTTAAAGCCATTAACGACAAGCACGGCCACGCGGTGGGCGACCAGGTCTTGAAAATCTTCTCGGCAAAGATGCTTGAAAAATTTCGTGACTCGGATATCTGCGCAAGGCTGGGTGGCGACGAGTTTGTCGTGCTGATGCTGGATACCACGGAGCAGCAGGCAGCGCTGGCCATTGAAAACTTCAGAGAGCTTGTCGCTCACTCAAGCGCGGAGGAAAAGCTGCCTTGCAGCATCGCGTTTTCGAGTGGCGTCGTGTTCTACAACCCCTTCCGCCATGCTTCCTTGCATGAGCTTTTGCAGGAAAGCGATAAATTGATGTACCAACAGAAAGCGAAGTCCTAGTCCTCAACAAAAGCGGTCAAGTGGGATAGGCCCACCGTTTGGGGGGCTGCGCGGTTGGGCTGGCGCTCAGAGCCAAAGGGGCAGCCAGCGCCATGCAATCGCGGTGAAATGGCACTACAATGTTGTCACCAATAACACCAACGGACTCTAACCGTGCTTGCGTTTCTTCCTCACTGGCTGCGCGGCAGCCTCAGTCTTTTGCTGATCGCCCTATCGACACTGTTCTGGTTCATGCCGCTGATACTGCTTGCCTTTATCAAACTGCTTGTCCCGATTCATGGGGTGAGAGCGCTTTGTACCCGCCTGCTTATAGAGATCGCCACCCTTTGGATCGGGTTTAATAACCGTCTGCTGGACGCCATGAACCGCATTGAGTGGGATGTCTCCGGCCTCGACCAACTCAGGCCTGATGACTGGTATCTGGTCACCTGCAACCACCAATCCTGGGCGGATATTCTGGTGGTTCAGAAGGTGCTGCACCGCCGCACACCCATGCTTAAATTTTTTCTGAAGCAGCAGTTGATCTGGGTGCCGGTTATCGGTGTGGCCTGGTGGGCGCTGGATTTTCCCTTTATGAAGCGCTATACCGCCGAACAGATCGCGAGAAAACCCAGTTTGAAGGGCAAGGATCTGGAAACCACCCGCCGCGCCTGCGAGAAGTTTCAGTACACCCCGGTGGCCGTTTTCAATTTTATGGAAGGCACCCGCTATACCCCACAAAAACACGAAGCCCAGGATTCCCCCTACCGTCATCTGCTTAAACCCAAGGCCGGCGGCACCGGCTTCGTGCTCGGGGCGATGGGCAAACAGCTGCATACGCTGCTGAATATTACCCTTCACTACCCCGGCCCACGCTTCGGGTTCTGGGATCTGCTCTGTGGCCGCATCAACCGGATCGTTGTGCGTATTGAGGCCCGGCCAATTCCTGAAGAATTGCGTGGGCGGAACTATCAGGAAGACGACAGCTATCGCTTGCAGGTGCAGCAATGGGTCGGTGAGTTGTGGCGAGAGAAAGACGCTTTGCTTCAAGATTTACGGAATAACAATTAGCCTGATAGCGGCGTGGATTGCTACCGTGTTTCATTAATACATCAAGTTTACAACTCAAGCTGAAGTTAATGAGGTGGTACCACGATGAATCCTGCACCGATACCAGGAAGCGATCGTGAACGCGTTGACGCCTTGCGTCGATTGAAGGTTTTGGATACGCCGGCCGAGGAGCGCTTTGATCGGTTGACGCGTCTGGCGAAAAAACTGTTTGATGTGCCCATTGCTTTGGTCAGTCTGGTGGATGAAAACCGCCAGTGGTTCAAATCCAAAGACGGACTGGATGCCCCCGAAACCCCAAGAGACATATCCTTCTGCGGCCATGCTATTTATGAAGATGATCTGTTGGTTATCAACGATGCCCGTCTCGATGAACGATTTTGTGACAACCCTCTGGTCGTGGGCGGGCCCAATATCAGGTTCTACGCCGGCTACCCGCTGCGGGATCAGGACGGCCACGCATTGGGTACTTTGTGCCTGATCGACCGGCAGCCACGCACTCTGGATGAGCACGACCTCGAATCCCTGCAGGATCTGGCGATCATGGCTGAGAACGAGCTGATCGCCACAAAAATGGCGACCGTCGATGATCTGACCGGGCTGTCCAATCGGCGTGGATTTGTCATGCTGGCCGAGAAAAGCCTGAATCTGGCGGAGCGCCACCAACATCCCCTGAGCCTGCTGTTTTTCGACCTGAATAAATTCAAGCCGATAAACGACGAATTCGGGCATGCCGAAGGTGATCGGGTACTGATAAACTTTGCGGAGATTCTGAAAAGAGAATTTCGACGCTCGGATATATTTGCCCGTCTTGGCGGTGATGAATTTGTGGTGCTGTTATCGGATACCAATAAAGCGGGCGCGCAAGCCGGCGTTGAAAAACTTTCCAAGGTGGTGGCAAAGTACAACCGCACATCCGGCAAACCCTACGAGATAGCCTTTTCTGCCGGGGTTGTGGAATACAGCCGATTTCGCCATGACAGCCTCGATGCCCTGCTCGCCGATGGTGATGAGATGATGTATGCCGTGAAGAAAGAAGGGCAAGTCAGTCGTTGACACCCAAGGATTCTGTCGGACGACTCCGTCAGATTGCTTTGCGAGCTTTCGGTGGCAAAAAGCGCTAACCCTGGTCACCGCACGCGCGATCTGAAGCTACGCATACACAGTAATCAAGCCTTGGAAGCGAACGGTCAGGCGGCGTTCAAATGGGAAACAATTTCATATTCACCAGCGCGATGGGCGGCTTTCAGCGCTCCGAGTGCGACGCCCATGGCGTCATCGAGTGAGGCGCCGTAGTCGGGTGCGCCGACAGCGATGCCTGCAGACATAATTAGCTCGACCTTCTGGTTTTCGCCAACACTGTAACCTACTCCACGAAAGCGCTCGAGTACGCGATCCATGGCGACGTGGGAACCGTCTTCAGTGGAGTTCACCAGGATTATGGCAAACACGTCGCCGTAGCGGGTGACCAGATCCGTATCTCGCAGTGCTTTGATGACGTTCCTTCCGATCACTTTAAGCAGCAGTGCGGCAACTTTCTCTCCGTGCAGTTCTTCGATCCGCCGCAGGTTATCTATTCGCAACAAGGCCAGATGCATGGACCCGTCACGGGTGGTTGCCCGCAGCTGAGTAACCTTTTCTTCAAAGCTCTTGGTAGCCAGAATCTCCTGAAAATCAGGCACTGAATTCAAGAAGCTGGAATTTTTCACCTCGTCAAAATCAACGCTTTCTATTTCAACGGCAGGATATGCCGGCGGGGCCAGCTCCACTAAGTCTAAATTCGCGATTGCCTGTTGCGCCTTAATGCGCAGCGCTTGAATTTCTTCGGGGTCTGTGACCAGCTTTTCCAACACCCAGGCCATCGACTTCAATTCAATCTGAATGTTTTTCAGAATGTTGCGTGCTTCTTCCGCGTTGAGTCCGAGGCCACGTTTCAATAGGTCGGCCATCAGGCTCGCATGTTTGGCTCGCCTTTCCGAATCGATAAAAACGTCTGCGGCGATTCCGGAAATAGCGACGCAGGTATTAAAAGGGTCGCTGCTTTCACCCTCTCGGGAGAAGGGAGTCTGGTGACTCAGTGCAACCGCTTCGACGATCTTTTCAGGCAGCCCCCATTGCTGCAACATATAACCACCAAACTTCGCGTGATCGAGCTTAAGCTTTTGTTGCTCAAAGGCTGCGACGGCGATATGGTCAATTTGCCTGGCAGCTACAGGCTCATACAGTTTCGGCCTGACGGTATTCAGCCCCATCATTCCGATATCCTGCAACAGGCCCGCGAGAAACAGTGCTTCAGGGTCGGATTGTCGCGCCTGGTTGCCGATGGCTTTTGCTGCAATCGCCGATATCAGGCTGCGCTGCCACAGGTGGACAGGGTCGAGGCCGCCGTCACCACTTCGCTTGCGGCTGTCCAGCAGCGAGAACGTAAGCGCAATCCGGGTGACCTCCTTGAAACCGAGGGCGACAATGGCGCGCTGTATGGACGCTATCTGTTCCACCGGCGAATAGGCGGCTGAGTTGACATAGCGCAAAATGGTACTGGCTATAGCTGGGTCGCTGGATAATACCGAGGCGAGCTGCTCAGTGCTGGTATTGGGGTTGTTGGCCATGGCCAACACCTGTTGCGCTACGGCGGGGATGCTGGGCAGTTTTATGTTGCCTTGCAGCAGTCTCTCGATCGCTTTGTCCATAAGCTATGGCCTCGAAAGTCACTCGTGTTCCATTGAGTAAGCTCTATCAGGTAGCACGGAATTGCCTTATAGAATTATCATCCGCCGAGTGGAATCAACAAATCAAGATCCTGCGTATGGGTCCAGGGTGTTTTATCCCATTGTGTGTATTTATACCTGTAAAACAGGCTGTCGGCGGCAAATATCGCCCAGGCGCGTGCACCAGCTGCGGTCTATCAGCTAATACGGCGTATCAGTGCGGAAGGGTGATCCGGTTCCGGGTATAGCCAACCTCGTACCTGTCCGGATCAGAGGTATACTGCGCAATCCTTCTATAGAGAGTGGTCATGCGCAGTCAGCAAACACACGTTAACGCCCGCGATATCAATTGGCGCGTGTTGCGCCAGCTCTGGCCTTACCTGTTTGAATTCCGCTCCCGCATAGCGCTGGCCCTGCTCTGTTTGGTGGGTGCCAAGCTCGCGAGTGTCGGCCTGCCTTTTATTCTTAAACACCTGGTGGATGATCTGGATCGGGCCAGCTCCATGCTGGTCGCCCTGCCACTGGGGCTGTTGCTGGCCTACGGCACGGTGCGCTTTGCCAATGTGCTGTTCGGCGAGTTGCGCGATACGCTGTTCGGACGCGTGACGGAACGGGCGATGCGACGCATTGGTCTGAAGGCCTTTCAGCATCTGCATGCGCTCGATCTGGAGTTTCACCTTAACCGGCGCACTGGTGGTCTGTCGCGGGATATTGAGCGCGGCACTAACGGCATCAGTTTCCTGCTGCGTTTTATGGTCTTCAATATCGTACCCACCTTTATCGAGATTGGCCTGGTGGTGGTTCTGTTGTGGGTTAATTACAACATCTGGTTTGCCCTGATCGTGCTGTTGGCGGTGAGCTGTTATGTGGCGTTTTCGGTTTTTGCCACTGAATGGCGCACCCGCTATGTGCGCGAAGCCAACGAGGCCGAGTCGCGCACCAGCACCCGCGCCGTGGACAGTCTGCTGAATTTTGAAACGGTAAAATACTTCGGTAATGAAGGCTTTGAAGCGCGCCACTACGATTCGGAACTGGCGAGCTGGGAAACGGCGCGCCGCCGTAATCGCCTGAGTCTGTTTGCTCTGAACGGCGGTCAGGCCCTTATCATCGCCGCCAGTATGACCGCGGCGATGGTCCTGGCGGCGCAGCAGGTGCTGGCCGAGCAGATGACGCTCGGCGACTTTGTGCTGATCAACGCCTTTATGATGCAGATTTTCATGCCGCTCAATTTTCTCGGTTTTGTCTACCGGGAAATGAAGGGCGCTATGGCTAATATTGAGGCCTTGTTTGCTTTGCTCGTGCAGGTTCCAACGATACAGGATGCGGACGATGCCGCTGAATTGGTCGTCAGTGAGGGCCGTATCGACTTTGATCAGGTCAGCTTTCACTATGACCCGGAGCGCCCGATCATTGAAAACCTGAGTTTTTCGGTAGCGCCGCGCCGCAAACTGGCGATTGTTGGCAGCAGTGGCGCGGGCAAGTCCACGCTGTTCAAATTGCTGTTTCGGTTTTACGAGGTCTGTGGCGGACGCATCCTGATCGACGGCCAGGATATTCGCTCAGTGAGTCAGGCCTCCTTGCGTGCCGCTATTGGCGTTGTGCCCCAGGACAGCGTGCTGTTCAATATGACTATTGGCGAGAATATTCGCTATGGGCGTGTGGATGCGAGCGATGACGACGTATGGGAGGCGGTGCGCACCGCTCACCTGGAACATTTTATCAACAGCCTGCCGCAAGGTCTCGATACGCGCGTCGGCGAACGTGGCTTAAAACTGTCGGGTGGTGAAAGGCAGCGGGTGGCCATTGCCCGTACCATCCTCAAACGCCCCCCTATTCTGGTGTTTGATGAGGCCACTTCGTCACTGGACAGTCGCTCGGAGCGCAGTATAGTTGACGCCATGCGCGACATTGCCAGCGATCACACGAGCCTGGTGATTGCTCACCGTCTGTCGACCATCATCGATGCCGATGAAATCATTGTGCTCGACAAGGGCAGGCTGGCAGAGCGCGGCACCCATACCGAGCTGCTGATTCAGGGGGGGCAGTACGCGGCGCTGTGGGCCCTGCAGCAGTCGCAGCGGCGGGAGTTGGAATAAACCCGCCAGCTACAGGCACTGCGTTTTGTTGAAAGGCGGTTCAGCCGTTAGCGGCAAGCGCGGTGACATTGCTGGGTTCGGCGCTGACCTCTTCCAGTGCTTCCACCTTGCCCTTGCAGGCCTGCACCAGCAGTTCCTTGTTGCGGGCCAGCAGGATACCGAATTCTTCGGCTTCTTTTTCGTTGGCGCTGGGCACGTGTTTGTGCAGAAGTTCGGTTAGGTTTTCCGCCAGCTCCAGCATTTTGTCGTAGGCATCGGCGTCTTTTTTGCTATCAAACATTGCGTTATCCCGGTCGCACATCCACTTGGCAACAACAGCCATGATCCGTCCTCTTGTCGGTCAGTTTTGTGAACTGTATTTATATACAGTTTATGTTGCAAGTGTTTTTTGGGTTTATCAACGGCAGGATCAGAATAAAGCGACCCCCACTAAGCCGATAACCAGCGAAAGCCCGGCGAAAAATATGGTCGATACGAAGCGAAGCACTTCGCATGCCTGCCCTTGGGTGCCCAATATAACGTGGCGTTGATGGGGGGTCAGTGCCGCGATGTAGAGCCCGGGTAAATGACCTTGCCTTCGCGCGACCAGTAGTGCTCGATAAATTTCAGTTGCTCAATAAAACCCGCCGGCCCCAGGGTTTTATCGATAAAACCGTCTGCGCCGAGCTCGTAGGCCAGGCTGACGTCTTCGGACGCTGACGATGATGAGATCACGACCAGCGGCAGCTGGCTGCAGGCCTCCTGCTGCGATATCAGCTCCAGCGCCTTAAAACCGTCTAGCTTGGGCATGTTGAGGTCGATCAGCACCACATCCGGAAAGGGCAGGCTGTTCTGGCCGTCGAGCTCGAGGGCGTTCACCAGATAGCTCAGCAGTTCTTCGCCGTGGCTGACCACTGTCAGCTCGAAGGGAATATTGATGGCTTCAAGGCCCTTGCGCACCAGAACGACATCACCCAGCGAATCCTCTGCCAGGAGAATCTGGACTTTGCGCTGCTCGCGCCTTGTCAGGTCAGAGTTTTTTTGTCTGCGAGCCATATCCACTGCGCGGGTCGAAGCTGAAACGTTATGCAACGTCGTCGAATCGGATCGTTGCGTCCTGGATTCAGTATAGTTCAGCTCGAAAAAACTGCGCTGTGGCCTTTGTGGGCAGGCCCCTGAGTGGCTGTTTATGTGGTTTAGCCGGCCTGCGCCCCGGTATGCGTGAGAACGTGTTCCGCAAAACCGTGGCCGGCCTCAGCGTAGAGGTTGAAGGTGATACAGCCCGCCTCGCGAATTTCCTGCTCCTCATCCGGGTAGCGGGATACGACCGCCAGATCGCCGCTGAAATCCTGTGTTTTCAGAAACTTAACCACCGACATATTTTCCTTGTGGTTGGTCAGGCTGACCAGAATCAGCTTGCGCCCGGCCAGGTTCGCCTTTTCCCAGAAATCCCGATCATTGCCGTCGCCGTGCACACAGTTAATGCCCTCGGCCCGCAGGGCCGCGACCTTGTCGGCACGTTCCTCAATGCAGACCACATTGCCGGGAAAGCGCTCTACCAGATAGCGGTAGGCCCCTACCCCAACCCGGCCGGCGCCGACGATGACGATATCCCCCTCACCCAGGTTGGCAATGGCGGTGTCGGTACTGCCGGGGCCGCGTTCATTGGCCTGCAACAGTGGCGCGAAATACTCGTAAATTTCCCGGGCCCGGTTGTTGAGCGGTGTCGCAATGAAAAAAGAAAGCGCCAGCGCCAGGGCGATGGTGGTTACCCAGGGAGTCTCTATGGCGCCGCTTTGGGCAGCAAGCTGGGCGACGATCAGGCCAAACTCGCTGTAGGTTGCCAGCGACAGACCTACCAGCATCGCCGTCCGGGCCCGTTGTCGCAGCCACAGCAGCAACACCACATAAACCATCGGCCGGATCACAACAAGCGCCCCCAGCAACAGCGCCGCCACCAGCATGTCGCCGCCGGGAAGCCCATTAAAGCCAATTTGCAGAAAGAAGCCGATGAGAAATATGTCTTTGAATTGCAATAGGTTCTTATAGAGTTCGGAGCTTTTGACATGGCTGTTGAGCAGCATCCCGATCAGCAGCGCGCCGAGATCGCCTTTCATGTTTACCGATTCAAACAGGCCGGCACCGCCTAGCGCGACCAGAAAGCCAAACAGCACCAGCAATTCGCCGTGTCCGACCCAGCTCAGCAAGCGGCCCAGCAGCGGACGCAGCAGCGGCAGCGCCAGCAGGCCGAGAGCGTAAACTGTGGGAAATTTGCCGGAGGCTACCGCCAGATAACCGACCGCTAACAGGTCCTGCACCACCAGAATGCCGATGGCGATGGCCGCGTGCAGGGCAAGTGCCTCGCCCCGGTCCTCCAGCGTTTTGGTGGTAAAAACCGTGCTCGAAAACGACAGCGCAAAGGCCAGGGTCAGGCCCGCTTCTGAGGACAGGGCCAGCCCCGGCAACAGTGCACCGAGCACACTGAGCATGCCCCAGGTCAGCGGTACCACCAGCAGGGTTTGCAGGCTTGCGGTGCCCCACACCTGGGGCGCAATCAGCTCGCGCAGGTTCAACTTCAGGCCGATGGTGAACAACAGCAGGGTAATGCCCAGATCGGCGATGATGGCCACCGCCTCGCCCTGCCCCAAACCCAGGGCGTGAGCGATAAAGCCGGCCAGCAGGTAGCCCAGCAGGGGCGGATATCCGAGGGCCCGAAAGCCAAGGCCGGCACAAAAGGCGAGCAGTATCACCAGGGGTTCCAAGGGGGCTCCTTAAGCGAGAGTCTTCAAACCGAAAAGGGCAGTATAAAGGATCAGGCCAGTACCGCAGATACCTGCTGACGAAACCAGCGATGTCCCGGGTCTCTGTCGAGAACGCGCGGCCAGTACATATACAGGGGTATCGGCTCAATGGCCAGCGGGAAGGGGTGGCAACGCACCGGATAGGCCTGCTCGTAGAGTGCGCCGAGGCGCTCGGGCACGGTGGCCAGAAAGTGGGTTTGCGCCACCACTATGGGCATGGACGCAAAGCTCTGCACGCTGGCCCGAATCTGCCGCTCCATACTCGACTGACCGATGGCGTATTCCAGCGAGGTCTGCTTGCCGTGGCGACGGGACAGAATGACATGGGGTTCTGCCACGTAGTCTTTCATGGTCAGACCGGTTTTGATGCGTGGATGATCAGCTGCGGCCAGCACTACCAGTTTTTCGGTGCCGACCGGTGCCTGTAGCAACTGGGGGTGATCGTAGTTGACGTAGTCGAGCAGCAGATCGGCCGTCAGATCCACCAGGGTTTTGACGGGCTCGTTCTGCTGAATCGGCAGGGAGTCGACGCGCAGGCCGGGGGCGCTGTCGGCGAGCTGGTTCAGGAGCTGACCCAGCACCATGCTTTCGAACATGACCTCGCCGATCAGGGTGAAATGGCGGTCGGCGTTGGCGGGATCAAAGGTCGGCGCGGCGGTCACGGCGCGGCGCACCAGCTGCAGAGCCTCGTGGATATCCCCTTGCAGCTGCCGTGCGCGCGGTGTCGGCTGCATGCCGCTGCGCTGGCGAA
The DNA here is from genome assembly GCA_002710725.1 of Spongiibacteraceae bacterium. Lineage (GTDB taxonomy): Bacteria > Pseudomonadota > Gammaproteobacteria > Pseudomonadales > Spongiibacteraceae > Litorivivens. The sequence goes on along the minus strand of PAKT01000021.1, from coordinate 12,934 downwards.
TAAACAGCGCATCGTCGAAGGTAAGACGCAGTCGCTGCAGGGCGGCGCTGACCGCGGGCTGACTCATGCCGAGGGCGACTGCGGTCGCCGACAGCTTGCCGGTGTCCATCAGGCTGTCGAATACAGTCAGCAGATTCAGGTCGATGGAGCGTAAGTTCAGGTTCATGGATAATAAACATATAAAACATTCAATTTACAAATATCACGGCTGCGCTAGGCTGGCAACACTGCCACTGGAGGTGCGACATGCCCGATATAACCATCAAACCCGAACATCTGGTGATTGTTTTCATCCTGTTTGCCATGCTCTGGGAGGTGTTGGCGGGCCGCACCCGTGACGGCCGCAAAACCCGGGAAGACTGGAATATGGCGCTGTTGACCGGTGCGGCGATGGTGGCGGTGCAACGCCCGGCGCTGGTGCTGGCCACGGCCTTTATTGGCGGTTTGCTGGTACCTCAATGGCAGGGGGCATTGAGCGAGTTTGCCGCGGCAAATTTCTGGTGGGTTTTGCTGGCCTACATAGCGCTGGAAGAGTTGCTGCACGGCGCCGGCCACTGGTTTGCCCACGCTCGGCGACCCAAAAGCAAGAACGCGCAGCGCCTGCAGACCCTGTTCAAGATGGGCCATCGGCCCCACCACCTGTCTGGCGGCAACGACGGCAAAGGCCAGCTCACGGTGACCCAGACTTTTGTCGAACACTGGCTGTGGTGGTTTATAATGCCCAACTACTGGTTTCAGTTTTTCTGTGTCTATTTAGGCCTGACCGAAGTATTTCTGGTGGGCACGGTGTTCAAGGGGCTGTGGGCCGCCCACAACCATGTGAACTGGAATTACGACCTCTATTTTCTCAACCACCGCTGGGCCTGGGTGCGCAAGACCATGGTCGGGCTGTGCCACATCCTGACCTTCCCGACCCAGCATCACCACCACCACGCCCGCGGCAAGAATTCCGGCAGCAACCTGTGCAATCTGCTGGCCATCTACGACTGGTTGATCTTCGATTCGTTGGTGATAGAAAAGGAAAAGCCCGCCATTTATGGCTGGAAGCAGTCGCCGGAAGAAGAGCGCAGCATCTGGCACCGGTTTTTTGCGACGGATTTGAAGAAGTTGGCTTGAGAACCTTAGCGGTCAGCGGCTTGCTCAAGTCGCTCCGCCAACCACACCTTGATGATGGACTGGCGGGTGACGCCCAGGCGGGCGGCTTCGTGATCGAGTGCTTCAATCATCCACACGGGGAAGTCCACATTGACGCGCCGTTGCTGTCGGCGCGCCGTAGTCATGTCGAGTTCGGCGGTGATGTCGTTATCGCCGCTGTCGAATTTCTTGTCAAAGTCTTTGGCTTTCATATAAAGCAGGGCTTGTCGCGGTTGGCTCGACTCTTCCCTGGGTCGAATTCAAACTCATCCATGAGTTATAAATATACCTTTTTTATACCTTTGGCAAGCTCACTCCAGCTCAAACTCCACAAACACATTTGAGCTGATCTTCACTTTGGCGGGTTTGAAATCGTGGGTGGGCGGCTCGGGAGCGTCGCCATCTTTGCTCGCACGGGCCATCATTTCCTGCATGCCGAAATGGCGCTGAATATCCTGTCGCCCGATCTGGTGAACCCGCGCCACTTCCGCATCAAACTGGGCGGCCAGAAAATCCGCCTGCTCTCGCGCCTTGCGGGCGGCATCGGCCAGTGCCTTCTGTTTCAACTCGTCGAGGTTGGAGACCTCGGGTTGTATATGGCTGATTTCGGAGACGCCGCTATCTACCAGTGCCTGCAGCGCCTTGTTGTAGAGGCTGGTGTCGCGCAGCACGGCCTCAACATTGCGCTGCACCCGGTGGCGACGGGTGCGGCTGCCGTCGTTGCGGTTGTAATCCTCCTGAATGCTGACATTGAGCGCCGACGAGGTGATGTCCTCTTCTTTGACGCCAAGCTTCATCAGCGCGCGCACGGCGGCGCTGGCGTGCTGGTCGACCTCGGTTTTGGCGACGGCTGGGTCGCTGTCATGCAGGCTGGACACATTAAAATGCAGGCGAATAATGTCGGGCAGCACTTCAAACTCGCCGTAACCTTCCACCGCGATAATCCGCGGTTCGGGCGGCACCAGTGGCGAGTCGTTGAGCTGACTCCACAGCACCAGAGCCAGCAGAAGAACGGTGACGATCAGGACAAACTGTCGCATGGCAACCTCGATAGTTTTAAACAGTGCAAAGCCGCCATTATGCCAAAGGCTTGGGCGGTATAACGCTAACGCTGAGAGGAAATATTGCCGCCGTCGACCACCAGTTCGGTGGCGGTGATGTAGCTCGCTTCATCGGACAGGAGAAAGCGCACCGCCTTGCCGATCTCCATCGGGTCGCCGATGCGGCCCAGCAGAATGCGGCGCTCGAACTCTTCTTTCAGGCCGGGTGCGTTGTCCACCGCCTGCTGAATCATGGGCGTGAGAATCTGGCCGGGCGAAACGCTGTTGATGCGAATACCGTCGCGACCCAGATCGTCAGCCAGCGCCCGGTTAAGGGCCAGCATGCCGCCCTTGGAGGCGCTGTAGCTCGGGTTCATGGCATTGCCCAGCGTGGCGTTGATCGAAGCGATACCGACAATCGCCGAGCCGGGCAGGCTTTTCATATCGCCTCGCAGAGCCTGGGCCAGAAACACTTCCGCCCGCAGATTGATATTGAGCACGCTGTCCCACAGCGCCGGGTCAAGCTGGTCGAGCATGCCGACACCGGCGACGCCGGCGGCGTGCACCAGCGCGCCAATGGGCCCGTGTGCGGCGCGGCTTTGTGCGACGCCTGCCTGCAAGGCCTCGACATCGGCCACATCCACAACCATGCCAATACAGTTAACGCCATGTGTCTTTTGCAGTTGTTCTGCGACGGCAACAACACCCTCGCTGATATCCCACAGTGCCACCGGGCGGCCCGCCTCTGCCAGCGCCTGGGCACAGGCTTGGCCAATGCCGGAGGCGGCGCCGGTAACGATAGCGGGCGTGGTGGGGCTGGTTGAAACGCTCATGGAGAATCCTCTGATGACGGGGGATGGAGTGCAATCGAGTTCGCGGGCCTTCGCCTCTGTTCCGGCAGCTTCGCACGGTGGTGGCGTCGCTAGGTTTAATAATACAGGTAGTTTAGCGCCATTTTCGCTGTATATCCGATATACAACCTACTTGTAGGTAGGTTATAAACTGACCGTATCCGAGGTCAAGACTGGCGGACTCCCCGGTCACTGGTGCGCTTGTGCGCGGGACGGAGAAACAAGAATAACTGTTTGTATATCAAATGATTACCCATAATGCATACCATTACAGGCCGATTAGTTGATTTGGACTAGTCTGAATGCCAGTTACCTCCCGGCTTCTTCGGCGGTAGCTTGCCTACCAACTGGTAGATCAATATTTTCGGGAGAAGTTTATGAAACCTGCCCTGTTGAAACGCGCCGGCATCGGGCTGGCCGGTGCTTGCCTGGTGTCGGGCTCGGTCATGGCCAACAGCATCGCCTTGGAAGAAGTGGTAGTCACGGCGCAGCGCAAAGCCGAATCACTGCAGGACGCACCAATTTCCATCGCCGCTTTTTCGTCCGATGCATTGGAGAAAAAGGGCATTTCCAATCTGGTCGATTTGCGCGCCAATGTCCCCAATCTGCAGCTCACTCCCCACCCCAACAGCGCGACCACGGCGCGGGTGTATATGCGCGGCGTGGGCAATAACGACGACCAGGTCACCCAGGATCCGAGTGTCGCGGTGTATATGGACGGCGTTTATCTGGCGCGCAACCTGGGTCTGGCTCAGGAGGTGGCGGATATCGAACGCATTGAGGTTCTGCGCGGCCCCCAGGGCACGCTTTACGGCCGCAACGCCACCGGCGGCGCGATCAATGTGATTACCAAAGCCCCGACTCCGGAAGCGATCGAATTCAGCCAGAAGTTCAGCGCCGGCAACTTTGACTATTTTCGCAGCAAAACCAGCCTGAATCTGCCCCTGGGCGAGCGATTGGCCGCCAAGCTGGCTTACATGACCATGCAGAAGGACGGCTTTGTCGACAATGCCGGCAGCGGTGTGGATCGTTTTGGCGATCGTGATCGCCAGGCCTGGCGGCTGGATTTGCTGTGGGATGTGAGCGATGCGATTGAGGTGCGCTACGCCTATGACGCATCAAAGATTGAAGACACGCCGATGTTTGTCGAGCGTGTGCCGCTGCACCCGGAAGAGGCTGATCGCCCCGAGCGCAGCTCGGAATCGGTTCGCGGGCTGAAAGCCAATGACGTTACCCCCTCTGGTCACAGCCTGACCGCAAAGTGGTTGCTCACCGATTCGCTGGAGCTGAAATACATCGGCGCCTACCGCGAACTGGACAACTTTACCCATCAGAACTACCACGCCGGTGAGCGCGGAGATCACGCGACCTTTATCACCGAGTTTGATATCGAGCAGGATCAGACCACCCACGAACTGCAGCTGCTGGGCAACGCGCTCGATGACCGTCTGGATTACGTGGTTGGCGTGTACAGCTTTGCCGAAAGCGCCGACAGTTTTGACCTGACCGTGGTGCCGGAATTTGATATCGACCTTACCGGCGATGGCATCAACGATGCCCGCGCCACCATCAACGCCAAGCGCGATGTCACCATCAACAACAAGGCCTCCGCTATTTTCGGTCAGGCAACCTATACCCCGGAGTGGCTGGAAAGCCGCCTCCACCTGACTGTGGGTTGGCGCAGTTCGCGCGACAGCCGCGAGGCTACCCTGAGAAACGTCAATCAGCTGAGCAATATCCAGCCTGCGGGCGGCCTGCCCTTCCCCACGCCCACCGAGCTTGTGCTTGCCGATCCGGAAGGCCGGGGTGATCGCGATTTCCGCGACAGCAGTCCGTCCTTTGTGGTCGCTTATGACCTTTCGGAAACCACCAATATCTACGCCAAGTGGGTGAATGGCTATAAAACCGGTGGCTATAACGTGCGCGCCAGTACCGTGGAACGCTTTAACGCCGGTTTTGATGCCGAGCATCTGGTGTCCACCGAACTGGGTTTGAAGGGCGAGTACCTCAACCGTCGTTTGCGCCTGAATATGGCGGTGTTTGCAGCTGACTACGACGATATTCAGGTTAACGTGCAGACCGATCCCAACGACCCTACGGTTACCGATGTGTTGAACGCAGGCGAGGCGATTATCGAGGGGGTTGAGATGGACCTCACCGCCCTGCTGGGCGAAGCCACAACCCTGAGCTTCAGTTACGGCTACCTCGATACCGACTACGAAGTGGTGCGCGATGCGGAAGGCAATGACGTAACCGCCGAGTTCCGTTTCGTTAATGCACCTGGCCATAGCGCAACTCTGGGTGTGGACTACAGCTTTACCGGGATTCAGTTCGCCGATACCCGGTTGTCGGTCGACTACAGCTGGCAGGACGACAAGTTCACCGGCAGCAATATCAAGGATGGTCGTTACATTGTTGATGCCCACGGTCTTTGGAACGCCCGTTTTTCAATGGCCGATATCCGCGCCCTCGGCGGTGGTATCGACGTCGCGCTGTGGGCACGCAATATCACCGACGAGGAATATTACATCGCCCATTTCAACGCCCTCTTTCCCTCTGCGGTATTCGGAGACCCGCGCACCTACGGTGTCGATCTCAGCTATCGCTTCTAACGCTTTACCATAACCGGCCTCGCCTCAGGCAAGCCGGTTTTTTTACCATCAACAAACTGGAGAACGCCATGAAGACAATAACAAGGCAACTCGGCGTCGGGCTGCTGCTAAGCCTCGCCGCTTCATCGGGAATAGCTGAACGCCGCGCTACACTGGAAGAAGTCATCGTTACCGCTCAGAAAAAAGCGGAGTCGCTGCAGGACACGCCGATTTCGCTCGATACCTTTGGCAGCGCCGATCTGGAAGCCAAAGGCATCCATAACGTCGAAGACCTGCGCAGCAATGTACCCAACCTGCAAATTACGCCGCACCCTAACAGTGCAGCTACAGCGCGAATTTTTATTCGCGGTATCGGTAACAGCGACGATCAGATTACTCAGGACCCGAGCGTTGCCGTGTATCTGGATGGTGTGTACCTCGCCCGCAGTCAGGGCTTGGTGATGGACGTGGCAGATGTCGAGCGCATCGAAGTGCTGCGGGGCCCGCAAGGGACGCTCTACGGCCGCAACGCCACCGGTGGCGCGATCAACACCATTACCGCCAAACCCGATCTTGAAGCCCTCGGATTTTCTCAAACATTGACCGGCGGCAGTCGCGATTTGCGGCGCAGCCGCACGATGCTGAACGCACCGTTGGCCGATAACCTGGCGCTGCGATTAGCGTATCTGACTATGGAACAGGACGGGTTTATCGAGAACCTCGGCACCGAGGTGGACAATTTTGGTGATCGCGATCGCTCCGCCTGGCGCGGTGATTTGCTGTGGGACGTAAACGCCGACCTCGAGCTGCGCTACACCTTTGACCGCTCCAATATCGACGATGCGCCCGCCTATGTGGTGCCGGTAGCCTTGCATCCCGAGCAGGGCGAACGACCGAAAGCGGGCGATGCCGCGGTGTGCGATGTGCGTTACAACAAGGTGGTATCCAGCGGCCACAGCCTGAGTGCCGAGTGGCAGCTCAGCGACTACACCTCACTGCGCAGCATTACTGCCTTCCGCGAGTTGGAGAACTTTCAGAATCAGGATTACGGCACCGGCTTGCGCGGCCCCTTCGCGTTCTTTAAAAACTACCGCGATACCGAGCAGGAACAGTGGAGTCAGGAGTTGCAGCTGCTCGGCGACTTGCCTGCGCAAAACCTGTCCTACATCGTCGGCCTCTATCTGTTCGACGAAGAAGGTAAAAGCAACAGCGAAACCCGCACACCGCGCGATACGCGTTTTAATCGTGAGCGCATCGACAACCAGGCGGTCGCCGTGTTCGGTCAAGGCACCTGGTCGCCCGCGCGCTTTGACAGTCGCCTGCACCTGACCCTGGGTGCGCGCTGGTCGAAAGATGAACGCGAGGCCTTTCTCAACAAAACCACGGCACCCGCGGACGCCTCCGATGGTGAAAGTCGCGGCAAAATCAGCTTTACCGATTTCAGCCCGTCGTTGGTGGCAGCCTATGATCTGAGTGAACAGACGAATGTGTATGGCAAGATTGTACGCGGCTACAAAACCGGTGGTTTCAACACTCGCGCCAGTTCCTTTGACAGCTTTGATCGCGGTTTTGATGAGGAAACACTGCTGTCTTATGAGGCGGGGGTAAAATCGGAACTGTGGGATCAGCGCCTGCGTGTCAACGCTGCCGTGTTCCGCTCGGATTACGACGACATTCAGATCAATGTGCAATCTGACCCCAGTGATCCAAGCCGCACCGATGTGTTGAATGCCGGTAAAGCGACCGTAGAAGGCGCTGAACTGGAACTAACGGTGCTGCCTCTGCCGGGTCTGGAAGTGGTGGCAAAATACGGCTATCTCAACGGCCGCTACGACGAAGTCAAAGAAGCCGACGGTGACGACATTGCCGATATCTTCCGCTACCCCCATGCGCCCCAGCACAGCTATACGCTGGATCTTGAGTATCTGTTCCCGCCTACACCGATAGGCGACGTCAGCGTTAGCGTCGGCTACAGCTGGCAGGATGAAAAATACTCCTCCTCAACCATCGACAGCGGCCGCTACATTATCGACAACTACGGTTTGCTAAACGCCCGCCTCAGCCTGGCAAACATTCCCCTGCCCAAGGGCAATCTGCGAGTGGCTGCGTGGGGTAAAAATCTGGAAGACCGCGAATACTATATCGCCCACTTTGATTTGCGCGTGTTGAACGGTGCGATATTTGGGGAGCCGCGTAGCTACGGCCTGGATATTACTTACGACTTTTAATGTCTTTTAGGCAATAAAAAATCCGGCCTGAAGCCAGGCCGGATTTTTTTACTTATCAATTGTCAGATCGCGGTTCACGGCATGGAGTGAACAAACTCCTTCCACTTGCGCTGGAACTGAATCACAAAGCCCGGTGTTGCGGATCCGGTACCCGCTGATTTCAGTCTCGGATGCCGCGCGATAACACGCTGTAGGGCTGGTACCTGATTGGCTTCAATATCGACAAACAACACATGCTTGCCCGCTTTGATTTCATCGCGGAAGCGTTTGAAGTCGTGATGCATTTCCTGAATGCCAAACAACCCGCCTTCCCAGGTGCAGAAGCCGAGCGCAACAATGGCTAGAAAAATAAAGGGCACCCACGTGACGGTTTCGGGCAGACCGCTGAGCCAGGCGATGCCCAGCACCAGCGCGGCGGCGGCCACACCGATCACAGCACCGAGCTCCGTGCCGTAGACCACATCTTTTTTCAGTACGGCCTCCATATTGTGCAGGTGCTCGTGTGTTTCAACACCGGTATCATCTTCGCTGTAGACATGAATCTGGGGACGGTCCATGCCTTCTGATTCGAGTTCCGCTTCGACGCGATCAAGCTCGTCCAGATCGTCACTGATAAAGTAGTGGCGTTCCATACACACCCTCCATTTCTACTGAGTCTCTGAAAATTACGAGACAGATTGTCTGCTAGATCAGACCTTCATATAACTTTACAACAACTGAAGACGCTGGCTATGAACGATTAAAACTATAGAAAGCTCTTCTTAGACGCTTTACTTATTAGGAGACGAGATTTTCGACTCGTCTTCTAAGTTCATATAAGAATGTAAAAATATTTTTTAAGGCCGTTTACTTATTAGAAGAATAAAACACTGAACCTTTTTGTCCGCCTTATAGGAAATCTGCACAAACACTCTGTGCAACCTATGATTTTCGTCTATAGTGAACTGAAGCTGGTTCAGGGAAAGATTGGCTGAATCCACACGCCTCAAGCGAAAAACTGATATCGATGCACTCTTGGCGGAAACAAGCCGCATTGAAGGCAGAAATAACAAAAGGCGTGAGTTGAACGCAGGCCAGTGTGTTTGCGCGTTTGATTCTGGTGGAGACGGTCCTACGATAAAAATGATACCTGTCAGTATACCTCGCGGTAGTCTGTAAACCGGTATGCGGCAGGCCCAACGCCATAGGGAAGCGACATGGTTATAGCGCTGATTATACTGGGGCTGGTTGTCGTTACGATTCTCTTCCACCTGTTCAGTCCGTGGTGGCTTACCCCCATTGCCTCTAACTGGCAGGCGATTGATACCACCATTGAAATTTCTTTCTGGATAACCGGCGCCGTGTTTATTGCGGTTAACGTTTTTCTGGCGTGGGTGGTGTGGCGCTATCGCAAGCACGGTAATAACAAGGCGCATTACGAACCGGAAAACAAATCCCTTGAAAGCTGGCTGACGATCATAACTACCATCGGCGTGGTCGTGATGCTGACGCCGGGCCTGATCGCCTGGGGCAAAATTATCAACGCGCCGGACGACGCACAGATAGCCGAGGCCATCGGCCAGCAGTGGCAGTGGACCTTTCGCTTTCCCGGCGACGACGGCAAGCTCGGTGGCGCGGATGCGCGCTTTGTTACGCCGGACAACCCCTTCGGTCTCGACCCGCAAGACCCCGACGGTCAGGACGATATTCTGGTTAACAGCCAGCGCCTGCATCTACCACTGAATCAATCGGTAAAACTCTATCTTCGCTCTAACGACGTGCTGCACAATTTTGCCGTGCCGCAGTTTCGCGTGAAAATGGATCTGGTACCCGGCACCGAAACCTACCAGTGGTTTGAGCCGACCCGCGAGGGCGAGTTCGATATTCTCTGCGAAGAATTGTGTGGCCTGGCTCACTACACCATGCGCGGCACGGTGGTGGTTGAACCTGAAGAAAAGTTTGCGCAGTGGCTGGAGGGCTTCCCCACCTTCGCTGACACCCAGGTGATCAATAACGCGGACCTGGCCGCGGGCAAAAAACTTTACGCCAACTGCGCCGCCTGCCACGGTGCCGATGCGGCGGGCAACCGGCAGCTCAACGCTCCCAACCTCAGCATTCTGAGTGCGGATTATATGGCGCGGCAACTGCGCTATTACCGCGAGGGAATTCGCGGGGCTCATCCGCAGGATGCCATCGGCAAGCAGATGGTGGGTATGGCGAGCACGGTCAGCCAGCCCGAGGACGAGCGCAACCTGCTGGCCTATATTCAATCACTGCCAGCTATTGCGTCGAGTCCAACACGCGAGGGCGGCAATGCCAAAGCCGGGGGCGCCGTTTTTGAGGTCTGCGTGGCTTGTCATGGCGCCGAGGGTCAGGGCAAGGGCTTGTTAAGTGCGCCGCGTCTGGCCGGCCAGGCCGACTGGTATTTGCACAGGCAGCTCAAACTCTACAGCCTGGGTTGGCGCGGTAAGCACACACACGATCAGTTCGGCACGCAGATGCGCTTTATGACCCGCACCATTCAAAACCCGGAGCGTCTCGACGATCTGCTGGCTTACATTGCCACGCTGGCGCCGCAACCGTCCGCTAACCTTTCCGTTTCTTCAACCGGGGATGACCGCCCATGAGTCACGTCGCCATTGCCGATCAGGAACCCCATCTGCATCATCCGAAAACCTTTATCGGTAAATACATCTGGAGTCAGGATCACAAGGTCATCGCCATTCAGTATGGCTGCACCGCGATCTTTGTCGGCCTGATTGCGCTGGCGCTGTCGGTGTTGATGCGCCTGCAGCTGGGCTACCCGGATCAGTTTGATTTCATCAACCCCAACAGTTATCTGCAGTTTGTCACCATGCACGGCATGATCATGGTGATCTACCTGCTCACCGCCCTGCTGCTCGGCGGTTTCGGGAATTATCTGATTCCCTTGATGGTGGGCACGCGGGATATGGTCTTTCCCTATCTCAATATGCTCAGTTACTGGTTTTATCTCTTGTCGGTGATTGTGCTGCTGGCCAGTTTTTTTGCGCCGGGCGGGCCGACCGGGGCCGGCTGGACCCTGTACCCGCCGCAGGCGATTCTCGAAGGCACACCCGGTGTCGGCAGCGGCATTGTGTTGATGCTGTTGTCGCTGGCAATTTTTATCGTCGCCTTCACCATGGGCGGTTTGAATTACGTGACGACCGTTTTGCAGGCCCGTACCCGGGGTATGACCCTGATGCGCATGCCGCTGACCATCTGGGGTATTTTTACCGCAACCATTCTCGGTTTGTTTGCCTTTCCTGCGCTGTTGGTAAGCGCCATTATGATGCTGTTTGATACTCTGGCTGGCACCAGCTTTTTTATGCCGGCGATTGTGTCACTGGGTGAGCCGCTGGAACATGAAGGCGGCAGTCCGATTCTGTTTCAGCATCTGTTCTGGTTTTTCGGTCACCCGGAAGTCTATATCGTCGCCCTGCCCGCCTTTGGCATGATCAGCGATGTGCTGAGTGTGCACGCGCGCAAAAACATTTTCGGTTATCGCATGATGGTCTGGGCCATCGTCATTATCGGTGGTCTGAGTTTTGTCGTCTGGGCTCACCATATGTATGTGAGTGGCATGAACCCCTACTTCGGGTTTTTCTTTGCCACAACCACGCTGATTATTGCCGTGCCCACGGCGATAAAAGTGTACAACTGGGTGCTGACGCTGTGGCGCGGCAACATTCACCTTACTGTGCCAATGCTGTTTGCCATCGGCTTTATTTTCACCTTTACCCACGGCGGCCTCAGCGGTCTGTTTTTGGGGAACGTAGTTATCGACTTGCCACTGTCTGACACCTTCTTTGTGGTGGCTCACTTTCATATGGTCATGGGTGTGTCGCCGATCATGGTGCTGTTCGCCGCCATCTATCACTGGTTCCCACTGATCAGTGGCAAGCAGCTGCACACCGGCATGGGCAAGATTCATTTCTGGGGAACCTTCCTCGGTACGTATGCCATTTATCTGCCAATGCACTACCTCGGTTTTCTCGGCGTGCCACGACGCTATTACGCACTGGGCGATTCATCCTTTATGCCGGAATCAGTGCATTCCATGAACGAGGACATCACCATTGCGGCGATCATTGTGGCGCTGTTCCAGCTGGTGTTTATCTACAACGTCATCTGGACCCTGCGCAAAGGGCCGCAGTCCGAGCGCAACCCCTGGGGCGCCGCGTCACTGGAATGGCACACGCCGGACGTGCCACCTGCCCACGGCAACTGGGGTGACAAACTGCCGACGGTTTATCGCTGGGCCTACGACTACAGCGTACCCGGCGCGCGCAAGGACTTTATTCCCCAGTGCACGCCCGAGGAAGACGTGGACTACGAGCCCGGCGGCCGCAAGAGTCATGAAACCTGAGCGAAAACGAGCAGGATTAGGAGAACGGTATGGGTTGGACGCAGATTTTTACTGACAAACCCTGGCTGCCGGAACCGGCCGGCGAAGTGCCATTGATTGATACCAGTCGGCCACCGGGAATGATTGCACTGCGCATGTTGCTCGGTGCCATCAGCATCCTGTTTATGCTGTTTTTCGTCACCTTTATCGAGCGTTCCCAGTTTCAGGATTTTCACGCTCTCGCCGGTGAGCCCTGGCAGCCCTTCACGGATTCCCTGCGCTTGTGGATCAATACCGGCGTTCTGTTGCTGGCCAGTGTGACCCTGCATGGCGCGGCGAAAACCTCCAATCGAAATCTTGCCCTGGGCCTGTTGGGCGGCAGCGCTTTTTTCGCCCTGCTGTTTGTGTTGTTGCAGGTGTCCGTATGGCAGTTTCTGCTGAATCTCGGCTACGGTCTTTCGGCCAATCCGGCCAACAGCTATTTTTATATGCTGACCGGGGTTCACGCGCTGCATATCGTCGGCGGGCTGGTAGCACTCGGCTGGGTCTGTCAGCGACTGCTGGCCGGTGCTGACACAGAGGTCGCGCTGCGCGCCTGTGCTACCTACTGGCATTATCTGTTTGTGCTCTGGCTGGTGCTGTTTTTCATGCTCACGCGCACGCCGGAAACCTACGCAATGATCGCCGCCTTCTGCGGACTGGGGTAAGCCAATGGCAACGACATCCTCGCAGGACATCACCTACT
>PAKT01000020.1 GCA_002710725.1 Spongiibacteraceae bacterium | reverse complement strand
CGACCAGCAGGGTAAAGGCGATATCAAACGTCATGGAAGTAAACCCCGTAAAGCCGCCAGAGGACGGCGAGGAGCATGGTAGAGCGGAACAAACGCAGAGAGATAATACTGTTTGGCTATAACTTTATACTTGGACTAACGCCGTTGGTCAGCCTCCCAATACAAAAGCTACAGACACAAAAAAAGCATCTTCGCGAGAAGATGCCTTTTTGAGTAAAGCTGCTGCCACCCGGGGGCGGCAAGGATACCTTAGGATTTGGTATCCAGCTTTTCCTTGATACGTGCTGCCTTACCGCTGCGCTCACGCAGGTAGTAAAGTTTGGCCTGGCGCACGTCACCGCGACGCTTCACACTGATGCTGTCAACCAGCGGGCTGTGCGTCTGGAAAGTACGCTCAACACCGATACCGTGAGAAATCTTGCGGACTGTGAATGCAGAGTTGATGCCACGATTGCGCTTGCCCAGTACCACACCTTCAAAGGCCTGCAGACGCTCGCGGTTACCTTCCTTAACTTTCACCTGAACCACAACGGTGTCGCCAGGGCTGAATTCCGGCAGGTCCTGTTTGATCTGCTCAGCATTCAGTTCCGCGATAATTTTGTTGCTCATGGCACACTCCTCAATAAAGTCATAGCTTCACAGCTATTGGCTACTCTGCTCGCTGATAAATTCGGCCAGCAGCTCTCGTTGCTCATCGTTTAGCGTCATATTGTCCAGTAAATCCGGACGACGCTCCCAGGTTCTTGCCAGCGACTGTTTCAGCCGCCAGCGTCGAATTCTTTCATGGTCACCACTGAGCAGCACCTCAGGCACCAGCTCACCCCGATAATCCTCGGGTCGGGTGTAGTGGGGGCAATCCAGCAGCCCATCCACAAAGGAGTCTTCCACCGCCGATTGCGCATGCCCGAGCACTCCGGGCAGCAGACGGGCGACTCCGTCTATCATCACCATGCCAGCCAGCTCACCGCCGCTTAGCACGTAATCACCGATCGACCACTCTTCGTCGACTTCTGCCTGCAACAGGCGCTCGTCAACTCCTTCGTAGCGACCGGCGAGTAAAATCCATTCTTCTCGTCTTGCCAGCTCTGCCAATGCCGCCTGATCCAGCCGACGCCCCTGTGGCGAAAGATAGGCCACCCGGGCTTTGGGCAGGGCCTGTTTGGCCGCTGCTATGGCATCACTCAAGGGCTCGGTCTTCATGACCATGCCCGGCCCACCGCCGTAAGGCCTGTCGTCCACCGTCTGGTGGCGATCGTGGGTAAAGTCCCTCAGATTCCAGCACTGCACCGCCAACAAGCCATTTTTAATGGCGCGCCCGGTAACCCCGTAGTCAGTTACCGCAGCCAGCATTTCCGGGAACAGGGTGATAAATCCGATTTTCACCCTTAAAACTCCGGATCCCACTCCACCCGCATATGGCCGGCGGCGAGGTCGATCTCCCTGACAAACTGCTCTGGCACATAGGGAATCAAGCGCTCCCGATCATCCAGACTGCCCTCACAGGGTCTAACAACCAGCACATCATTGGCGCCGGTCTCGAGCAGGTGATCCACCCTGCCCAACAGCAGGTCATCTCCCCCTGCCGTCACTTTCACCAGCAGACCTTGCAGCTGGTGCCAGTAGTATTCGTCTTCCGGCAACGCTGGCATGGCATCACGCCGCACTGCCAATTCGCATCCGGCCAGTGTTCTGGCCACTTCACGGTCATCAATACCGTCAAGCGATGCAACCAGGGTCTTGCCCTGGCGGCGCCCTTCAGAAATTTTGACGGGCTGCCACTGCCCTGCCCGTTTAATGAATACCTCGCGATATTCGAGCAGGTTGGTCATCGGGTCGGTGTAGGAGTAAAGCTTCACCCACCCTTTAACCCCGTATACCGTCGACACTTTGCCGACGGTAATCAGGTCATCCGACGCACTCATCAGATGCCTGACGCCAGCTTACGCAGCAGCTTGCTGAGCTTCGGTAGCTTCTTCTACCAGCTTGGCAACACGCTCGGACAGCTGCGCACCCTGGGAAACCCAGTACTCGATGCGGGCGGTATCAACACGCAGACGTTCTTCCTGACCACGGGCGACCGGGTTGAAGAAGCCGACGCGCTCGATAAAACGGCCATCGCGAGAGTTACGGCTGTCAGAGACAGTCAGGTGGTAAAACGGACGCTTTTTGGAGCCGCCACGCGACAAACGGATAGTTACCATACTATTGAATTTCCTACGGTTTTTGGCCAAGCCCCGGAGGGATCAGCCCATCTTCAAATCAGTTATACGGCCCCAAGCACGAGACGGGACCTTCAAAGGCGCGACATTCTACGGGAAAGCGCGCTGAAATGGAACGTTTTTTCAAAGGCTTGGCGAAGGGTGCGGGAGACGCTGGACGGGAGACGGGAGACGCAAAAGCGGGTGCGGCTGCGCCGCCCGCTGCGTGAGCTGCGCAGCAGCAAAGTCCTAGCGTCTCCCGTCTCCCGTCCAGCGTCTCCCATCCAGCATCACATCCCCGGAAAGCGGCCGCCGCCCCCCATTCCACCGCCGCCGGGGGGCATCATCCCACCCATGCCGCGCATCATATTGGCCATACCGCCTTTTTTGGTCATTTTCTTCATCATCTTCTGCATCTGCTTGTGCTGCTTGAGCAGACGATTCAGATCCTGCAGTTCGGTGCCCGAGCCCAGCGTAATGCGCTTTTTGCGCGAGCCGTTCAACAGGTCCGGGTTACGGCGCTCGGCGGGGGTCATGGAGTCGATAATGGCCTCCATGCGTTTGAACATTTTGGTGTCGATCTGGGACTGGGCCTGCTGCGCCATTTGCCCCATGCCCGGC
This sequence comes from Spongiibacteraceae bacterium, assembly GCA_002710725.1. GTDB lineage: Bacteria > Pseudomonadota > Gammaproteobacteria > Pseudomonadales > Spongiibacteraceae > Litorivivens. The sequence continues at coordinate 19,030 of PAKT01000020.1, read as the reverse complement.
AATTTATCGAGCATGCCGGTAATGCCGCCCATGTTCTGCATCTGCTGGAGCTGGTCTTTCAGGTCTTCCAGATCGAACTTTTTGCCCTTCTTGATCTTTTTGGCAAGCTTCTCGGCCTTTTTCTTGTCGAGCTTCTGCTCCGCTTCTTCAATCAGCGACAGCACATCGCCCATGCCGAGAATGCGCGAGGCAATTCGATCCGGATAAAAGGTTTCCAGGGCATCGGTTTTCTCGCCCACACCCAGAAATTTAATGGGCTTGCCGGTAATGTGCTTGACCGAGAGGGCCGCACCACCGCGGGAGTCCGCATCCGACTTGGTCAGCACCACACCGGTCAGTGGCAGCGCCTCACTGAAGGCCTTGGCGGTGTTCGCCGCATCCTGACCGGTCATGGCATCAACCACGAACAGGGTCTCAATCGGCTTGATGGCGCCGTGCAGCTCCTTGATTTCCGCCATCATGGCTTCATCAACCGCGAGGCGACCGGCGGTATCGACGATCAGCACGTCATGGAACCTCAGCTTCGCCTCAGCCAGCGCCGCATTGGCAATATCCACCGGCTTCTGGGCATCGGTGCTGGGGAAGAAGGTTGCGCCTACTTCAGTGGCGAGGGTTTCAAGCTGCTTGATGGCCGCCGGACGGTAAACGTCGGCGCTGACCACCATCACCTTTTTCTTTTCTTTTTCCTGCAGATAGCGCGCAAGTTTGGCCACCGAGGTGGTTTTACCTGCACCCTGCAGACCGGCCATCAGAATAATCGCCGGCGGTTGGGTGGCGAAGTTGAGGGGCTCGGCCTGCGAACCCATAATCTTTTCCAGCTCTTCCTGAACAATTTTAACAAACTGCTGACCCGGACTCAGGCTCTTGCTGACCTCCTGGCCTACCGCCCGCTCACGGACGATGTCGACAAAGTCTTTCACCACCGGCAAGGCTACATCGGCTTCCAGCAGGGCCTTGCGCACCTCGCGCATGGTGTCCTTGATGTTGTCCTCAGTCAGGCGCGCCTGCCCGGTTACCGCGCGCAGGGTGGAGGATAAACGTTCGGTCAGATTCTCAAACATGCCAGTCAGCTCTCTTGCCCGCGCCCTGCTCTGTCGACAGGGCCTTGTTAACACGCTTACAATCGTGCTCTAAAAATTGAAGGCGGGCATTATAGCGAACTAATGCCCTGAGCCCCACCGGAAACCGCCGTTTTACCACGGCCCGTATTTAAGGACAGCGTGCCTACACCATGAATACCACACTCAGTTTGCTGGCTATTGCCCTCTACGCGGGGGCGACAGTGCTGTTGTGGCAGGAAATCCGTCAGGGCCATGCGCGCTACAAGCTTGCCCTGACACTCGGTGTCGCCGCCATGTTCTGCCACGGCACCGCCAGCTATGTGGGCATGTTTACCACTCAGGGCATGAATATCAGCTTGACTGAGATGAGCACCCTGATCAGCTGGTTTGTGGTGGTCATCACCCTGATCAGCGGCATGCTGCGACCTCTGCTCAACATTCTGCTGATGATTTTCCCGTTCACCGCGGCCATTCTGGGCATTACGCTGTTAACTGACTCCCCCGCCAAGCTGATTCAGCACCCGGGCGGCGTGATGCTGCACATTGCCCTGTCCGTGCTCAGTTACAGCGTGCTGACCATGGCGGCACTGCAAGCCATCGTGCTGGCCGTGCAGGAATATCGCCTGAAACACCACCAATTGAACGGCATTCTCAAAGCCTTGCCGCCGCTGGTGACCATGGAAGCCATGCTGTTCGAGCTGGTTTTGATCGGCTTTATCCTGCTGACCCTCTCAATCGGCACCGGGCTGTTTTACGTGGACGACATCTTTGCCCAGCATCTGGCCCACAAAAGCGCCTTTTCGATCATGGCCTGGGCCTGTTTCGGCATCCTGCTGATTGGCCGCCACCAGCTGGGCTGGCGCAGCCGCACGGCCATTCAGTGGACGCTGGCGGCCTTCGCCCTGCTGCTGCTGGGTTACGTGGGCTCCAAGTTCGTACTGGAAGTGCTGCTGAACCGTATCTAAGCTTGCGAGCCGCCTGATATTTCTTCAAGATAGGCGCCTCATATCGATTATGGGGTTAAAGGCTTCTTGAACGAGGCACCGCTGGGTTTCCTTTTCGGCCTGATTGGCTTTCTTATTCTCCTCTCCGGTTTTTTCTCTGGTTCTGAAACAGGCATGATGGCGCTGAACCGCTATCGCCTGCGGCATTTGAGCAAGAGCGGGCACAAGGGTGCGCGCAAGGCCAGCAAACTGCTGGAAGAACCCGAGAGCCTGATCAGCACCATTCTTATCGGCAACAATCTGGTCAATAACCTCGCGGCGGCCACGGCCACCATTCTGGCCATCCGGCTCTACGGTGACACTGCCGTTGTCTTCGCCTCGATCCTGCTCACGCTGGTATTTCTGGTATTTGCGGAAATCATTCCGAAGACCATTGCCGCCTATAAATCCGAAGCTGTCGCCTTCAAGGTCAGCTATGTACTGCTGCCACTGAAAACCCTGCTGTACCCGGTTATCTGGGTGATCAATCACTTTATTCGCGGCTTTCTGCGTCTCACGGGTTTTGATGCCCGTAACGACGACGAACACCTGAGCATTGACGAGCTGCGCACCATTGTCGGCGAAGCCGGACAGATGATTCCCCAGCGTCACCAGCATATGCTGATGAATATTCTGGATCTGGAGCAGGTCACGGTGGATGACATCATGATCCCCCGAAACGAGATCTACGGTATCGACCTCAATGACAGCACCGACGTGATTCTCCGGCGCCTGCAGCAATCGGAATTTACCCGCATGCCGGTGTTTCGCGAAGACATCAACAACATCGTCGGCATCCTGCACCAACGCGATGTGATCAGCAGTATCAACAATCGCGGTGAAGTTGATCTCGACAAACTGATGGGTATTGTCAAAGAACCCTACTTTGTGCCGGAGAGCACGCCTCTGCACACCCAGCTGTTCAACTTTCAGAAACAGAAACATCGTCAGGGTGTGGTGGTGGATGAATACGGCATGGTGCAAGGGATTGTTACCCTTGAAGACCTGCTTGAAGAAATTGTCGGCGAATTCACTTCCAACCTGCTGGAAGAAATCAATCAGGATATTATCCACCTCAAGGACGGCACCCACCGCATCGACGGCACGGCAACCATTCGCGATGTGAATAAATCGCTGAAATGGGAGCTGCCAACCGACGGACCCAAAACCCTGAATGGTCTGCTGTTGGAACATCTGGAATCCTTCCCCGACGGCCCCTGCTGCGTCAAGCTGGTCGGCTGCTACTTCGAAATTGAAGCGTTAAAAGACAACCGGATTGAAAGCGTGCTGGCCTGGCGGCCAGGCAAGAAGGCCAAAAAACGCAAAATAGCCTGATGTGCATTCTGCACTTTGACGGCAGGGCCTGGCTCGGCTTTACTTTCTTCACCAACCCCGTTCGTGATCAACTTCAGGAGAAAGGCAAATGAAGATCGACATCCCCGACTACATGCCGGACTGGATAAAGAATCACATCGAGCTCTACCTCAGCGATCCGGAAAAGGCTCATCTGTGGGACGCCAGCCTGGGCGGCGGCTCCGGCATGCTCCACACATTGCTGCTGATTACCCGAGGCCGCAAAAGCGGTGAGCTCCGCCCTCTGCCACTGATTTACGGTGAGGACGGCGACAACTACGTCGTGGTGGCCTCTAAAGGCGGTGCCCCGGAGCACCCCGCCTGGTATCGCAACCTGCTCGACCATCCCGAGTGTGAAATCCGCGTCGGCAGCAAGAAAATGAAAGCCAGAGCGCGCACGGCTGACGATGAAGAGCGGGAACGTCTGTGGAAGAAAATGGCTGGAATTTATGCGCCCTACGATGACTATCAGAAGGCGGCGGGGAACAGAAAAATCCCCGTGGTGATTCTGGAACCGGTCAACGACTGACCGCGCGTGGCGGCAAAATCAGTGCCGCCGTTATCACAGTCTCAAATCAGGCGAGGTTATAGCGGCGCTTCATACGCTGGTGCGCCTGCGCAACAACCTCGCGTTTTTTGTCGCTCGAATACTCCGACCAGTCGGTGATTTCCCGCATCGAGCGAAAACAGCCAACACACACATCGTCATCATCCAGCGCACACACATTAATGCAGGGAGATTTTACCGCCTCCGTCATGACCTCGCCTATTGCTCCGCTTTAAGCTCTTTGCGAAAACGCTGACCGTTTTCCACATAGTGACTGGCAGACAGACGCAACGCCGCCTGCTCGTCTTCAGAGAGCATGCGCTTCACCTTGGCCGGCGCGCCCAACACCATGGAACCATCCGGTATTTCGCTGCCCTCGGTAACCAGAGCATTTGCTCCTATCAGACAGCCCTTGCCAATTTTTGCGCCGTTCAAAACCACCGCATTAATACCAATCAGACTGCCATCACCGACTGTGCAGCCGTGCAGCATGGCCTTGTGCCCCACGGTGACATCTTCGCCAATTTCCAGCGGAAAACCGGGGTCGGCGTGCAGCACTGAGGCGTCCTGGATATTGGAGCGGGAACCAATGCTGATTTTCTCGGCATCGCCCCGAATCACCACGTTAAACCACACACTCACTTTCTCAGCCAAGGTCACATTGCCGATGACCGTGGCATTGTGGGCAATAAACTGGTCATCGCCTTGGCATTGAACTTTCAAATCACCCAGTTGAAACAGCATCACTTATCTCCTGTTCGAGTTTCGATGGGCAACTCCGCATCGAGCAATTCATTGAGCAGGTCGGCGAGAACCATCGCCGTCACACCCCAGATATCGTGATCCTGATACTGAAAGCGCGCCACCCGCTTGGTGATGCCCGTATCAAGTACATCGACCACACTGAACAGCCTACCATCAATCAGCTCGTCCAGCGGCACGTAAAAGGCCGTGTCGAGTTCACCGTAATTAATTTTGAAATCGAGTCCCGCTGGCAAAATCCCCAGAAACGGGGTCATTCGAATCTGGGTTCGGGTAATGCGCTGGTCGAGTGGGCCCAGGCATTCAAAGTGCTTGGCCGCGACACCCACCTCTTCTTCCATTTCGCGCACAGCCGTATGCAAAAGGTCGCGGTCGTCGTCATCCTGCTTGCCACCGGGAAAAGCAATTTCGCCAGCGTGAAGGCTGAGATGAGGCGAGCGCTGGGTAAGCAGCACCCCCGGGCGGTCGCTGTCATTGATGGCAACCACCACCGCCGCATCCGGATAATCACCCGCAACTTCGCGCGGCTCGTAATCATCAATGCGTTGCCGGAGTGTTTGCAGCAGCGGTGAATCAGCCATCGATATCCACCAACTGAATCACTTCAAAGGCCGGTTCCTCGTAGGGGTGAGCCTCGCGCAGCGCACTGACAACCGCTTTCAGTCGCGCCTCTTCACAGAGCACTTCAACCCGGTACTCGGCAACCGTCTCAATGTCACCTTGCTGACCGATAAAGGGTTTGCTGCCATCGAGTGGTCGAAACTGCCCCTGCCCCAAGGTCTGCCAGGCACAACAATCGTAATCTCCCTGACGACCGGCACCGGCTGCAAACAATGCGGTTTTAACCTGTTCTGTATGGGTTTCGGGTATGAAGACAATCAGCTTGTACATCGCTCCTCCCGTTGCTGGCTTTGGTAGAACTGATCGGCAAAGGCATCCAGCGAGTTGTTTTCAATCGCACTGCAAATACCCGCCATGTGGGTCTGATAAAAACGCAGATTGTGGATGGTATTCAACTGGGCGCCGAGAATTTCCTTGCAGCGATCCAGATGATGAAGATAGGCCCGGGAAAAATTCTCGCATGTGTAGCAGTCACAATTCTCGTCCAGCGGCGCGGTGCTGTGTTTGTGGCGCGAGTTGCGGATTTTTACCACCCCCCCCGAGGTAAACAGGTGGCCGTTGCGCGCATTGCGGGTTGGCATGACGCAATCGAACATATCCACGCCACGGCGCACGGCCTCCAGAATATCCTCCGGCTTGCCCACTCCCATCAGGTAGCGGGGTTTGTCGGCGGGCATGGCGTGGGCAAGATGGTCGAGCACATTGAGCATATCTTCTTTCGGCTCGCCCACCGACAGGCCGCCAATGGCATAGCCGTCGAAACCGATCTCGGCCAGCCCCTTCAGGGATTCTTCACGCAGATTCGGGTACATCCCCCCCTGCACAATACCGAACAGGGCCGAGGGGTGATCGCCGTGGGCATCACGGCTGCGTCGCGCCCAGCGCTGGGACAGCTCCATCGAGTCGCGGGCCTGCTTTTCGGTGGCCGGATAAGGCGTGCACTCGTCAAAAATCATCACGATATCCGCGCCAAGCTCATGCTGCACGTCAATTGAAGTTTCCGGGTCGAGGTAGACCTTGCTGCCATCGACCGGCGACTGAAAGCTGACGCCCTCCTCGGTAATCTTGCGCAGCTTGCCCAGGCTCCAGACCTGAAAACCGCCCGAATCGGTCAAGATCGGCCCCTGCCAGCCACTGAAGTCATGCAGATCACCGTGGGCTTTCACCACCTCGGTGCCCGGCCGCAGCATCAGGTGAAAGGTATTCCCCAGAATAATTTCAGCGCCGATTTCCTTGATATCCCGCGGCAGCATGCCCTTGACCGTGCCGTAGGTGCCCACCGGCATAAAGGCAGGGGTCTGTACCGTGCCGCGACTGAATGTCAGCTCGCCGCGCCGGGCCTCGCCGTCGCTACCACTGACACTGAACGACATATCACACTGACGCGCCACGCTTACTCTCCTGAACCAATGGCAGAATCGCCGGGAAATACCAGCATGGCATCTCCGTAACTGAAAAACCGGTAGCGCTGTTCCACCGCTTCGGCATAGGCGGCCAGCAACCGCTCGCGCCCGGCCAGCGCACTGACCAGCATGATAAGAGTGGACTCGGGCAGATGAAAGTTGGTCAGCAGCAGGTCGACACTGTGAAAACGGTAGCCCGGGTATATGAAAATATCGCTCTCCCCGGTATAGGGCTCTATGGCGCCGGATTGCGAGGCCGTCTCCAGACTCCGGACCGAAGTCGTGCCCACCGCCACCACCCGACCACCGCGGGCGCGGGTGGCATTCACCGCATCGCACACCGCCTGATCCACTTCCAGATACTCGGCGTGCATATGGTGATCCTGAATATTTTCCACCCGCACGGGCTGAAAGGTACCAGCCCCGACATGCAGGGTCACAAAGGCCGTTTCCACGGCCTTGGCCTGGGCTCTGGCGAGAATATCATCGGTAAAGTGCAAACCCGCGGTGGGCGCGGCCACGGCGCCGGGCTTCTGGGCGTAAACCGTCTGGTAGCGCTCTTCGTCCAGGCTTTCGTCTGCCCGGTCGATATAGGGGGGCAAGGGCATATGGCCTATGGCCTGCAGTACGGTCAGCACCGGCTGGTCAAACTCCAGCTCGAACAGCTCGCCCCGCCGACCAAGTACCGTACAACGAGAGTGTTCGGCTGCGCCGTGCTCGCGCGTCACCGACAGCCGCGCACCGCTTTTGGGTGATTTACTGGCGCGAACATGAGACAGAGCCGTAAATTCGGCCGTCACCCGCTCAATCAAAAATTCCAGCTTGCCGCCGCTTTCCTTGTTTCCGTAAAGGCGACCGGGAATCACCCGCGTGTTGTTGAACACCAGCAGGTCGCCCGGATCAAGAAAATCGAGAATATCTGGAAATTGCCGGTGTTGAACCGAGCCGTCACCTGTCAGCACAAGCAAGCGGCTCTGATCGCGTTGCGCAGCCGGGTAGCGAGCAATCAGCTCGTCTGGCAGCTCATAGTGAAAGTCGCGGGTTTTCATGGAGGCGTCGTTCATAAAACAGGCGCGCAGGGTACCGGAAAACCGGTTTTCCCTCCAGTTCCGCCGAATAAGCCGTCAAATACCTTTGACCGCCTGCGCGAGGTTGCTATAATCGCGCGCTGTTTTCATCCTGTGCCAGAGTGGTGAAATTGGTAGACACAGGGGATTCAAAATCCCCCGGGGTAAAACCCGTGCCGGTTCGAGTCCGGCCTCTGGTACCATATTTATTTCCAGCAACAACCAGCGACCTCCAAAAACTCCGTTTACAACTGAAAATTACGTATTTTCCCACCACCAAGCTCCAATGTCGTCCATTGCATTCCAATGACAACGACGGTATTTTGAACGGTATTCCAGTTCGATTATTGACGATACCGTAAAATGACCCGTCAGAAGCTCACCGATTCGAAAGTTAAAGCCGCCAAGCCGAAGGCTTCAGAATACAAGCTCACCGACGGCGGTGGAATGTATCTATTTGTAACTCGCACAGGCACAAAAAGCTGGCGGCTGGATTACACGTTCAATGAGAAACGAAAGACCCTGACCATCGGCAAATATCCAGCCATATCGTTAGAGAAAGCAAGGCACGCAACACGAGAAGCCAAAAACCAAATTATCTCTGGAATTGATCCTGGAAAAACCAAAAGCGCCCTGAAAGCTTCTGATAGCGACAATGCCTTAATCTTTTCCAACTTTGCTAGGGAGTGGTGGCTCCATAATAAGGGGCTCTGGTCACCCAATCATGCCGAAAGGGTTTGGAGAAAATTAGAATTAAATGTGCTCCCAGCGTTAGGGGGCACACATATAAAGAACATCACTTCCCAGCAAGTTCTAACCACAGTCCAGAATATTGAGCGAAGGGGCGTTTCTGATATCCCCAAGCGAGTTCTTGGGATTATTAAAAACATCTTCACTCATGCTGTTGCCTCCGGACATATCCCCACTAATCCAGCCTCCGACCTCAACCCTCTCCTAAAGAAGTCAAAACCTGCCCACAGGGCGTCAATGCCGATCAATGAAATTGGGTGTTTTTTGACCAGGCTCGATACTTACGAAGGGAATAGAGTTACAGCACTAGCTTTAAAGCTTACTTTACTAACGATGCTTAGGCCTGGAGAGATCAGGGGGGGCCGCTGGGCCGAGATTGATTATTCAAACAAACAGTGGAGAATCCCAGGAGTCCGCAAACATGACAATGGCACCACCTACCTCGGAATGAAGATGAAAACCGAGCATATTGTGCCCCTCTCAACTCAAGCAATTACAACCCTACAAGAGCTAAACAAGATTACGGGACAATATTCTCTTATGTTTCCCTCGCAAAGAGACCCATCAAGCAAGACCATTAGCGAGAACACACTAAACAAAGCGCTGGCAAAACTGGGATACGACGGAACAGTTGCAGGCAAAAGCAAAGCCACTGCTCACGGCTTCAGGAGCACAGCAGCATCCAAGCTGAATGAAAGCGGCTTTAACTCTGACGCCATTGAACTTCAACTTTCACACATAGAGAGAAATTCAGTGAAAGCTGCATACACCTACCATGCGACACATATGGATGAGAGAGTGAAAATGATGCAGTGGTGGGGAGACCACCTGGACGAACTAAAGAATAGCAGCCCTAACGTCAGCTGATAGTTGTCAGCTCTTCAGAAAGTGCATGCCAGCTCAGGACAAGCTAGCCTACACCTTCCCATCGACTACCCCTGACATTCCACGGCAAGGCTGGTTGCGAGCGTACTTTTTTCATCACCCCATTTTGCACATGGTAGGTCTCCATTAGGTCGAATTTTCGTTTTGTTCCACCAAGCTCAAAGGTAACTACAATGACCACCAAGGGTTCTACAGCATTTTTCCACTGACGACGAATGATCCGAAGATTGCGCTCGTGCTCTCCAATTTTCGAATAGGTAATTAAGACTGAAAATGAAGCGTCTTTGCGAGTGGAATATAGCTTTTTAACTTCGTTGAATTTTTCGTGGAGCGGTTGGTACCACTCCCATTCGATATGGGCTATGTCATTCCCCACATTGTCGCGAATCACGGCATCTGTTCGATTGCCTTGCTCAAAATGAGTGAAGTAACCCATCAGGTCAGCAGACGAGCGCACACATATTCCGATGTGTGTAGTCCATTCAGCACGAGACCCCTGCATTTTATGGTTTTCCGCCAACGGGAAGTCGCGGTACCAAAATTTGTTATAGAGTGTAAAGAAGTCACGTGTAATTCGCTTCATAAGACCTTAAACGCCTACGATTGCTGCTTTAGCTCATTGCCGATGACCAACAACGGCTGCTTGATAGCAGCCTCAAGGCGCACCATTGCATCGGTCATAAATGCCAACATATGCTCCCATTGCTCTTTATCGAAGACATTACCCGGTGTGGCGGCTTTTACTCTACAAGCGCGCTTATCGTCTAAACGTTGCCATCCAAGTTCACCGCCATACCGTTGTTCTATCTCGCCCTTCGATTCGAACAACCGATCAAAAATCCACTTATTCTCTTCCTTCTCGCCACGGTCTATGTATAGCTCAGCTTGAACGTATGACCTTGTGATTACAAAGTTGAAAGTTACACCTCGGACACCAGAGCCAGCGCCGATCCAGTGATAGATACCCGGACTAATATTTTGATAGAGATTTGATGTCGTGGCATTCATGATCGGGATGAGCTTAGTCCAGAACTCCTTTCGAACGATATGCCTCGTCTTCTGCTCTGCCTGCGATTCGATGTCGTCTTGTGCTTTCTCAGCCATGCCGATCATGAAGTCTTCGGCATCTTGGGTAGGAATGATCTGCTCTACGTTTAGGAATAAGTCATTCCCCATTGCAAAGGGGGTGGCACGAAAGCACTGAAGCCGGATTTTAAAGTTCATCAACCAAAGTACCGTGCTTGTCACTTCTTTGCGGAACTTGGCGGCAATCAGAACAATACGCTGCGTAACTCCCTTGTTCAGAACTACTTCGTCATAGTCCTGACCATCCATGAAATCTGAAATACTGTCTTCAGCCCGCGTGCCGGGGGAATGTACGTCCAAATACTGCTGATATATCTTCGTGATATTGGCTTTCGAAAGACCCGAACAGTAGGAAGCGTACTTCAAGGCTTGCCACGTTACATCACGCCCGGAATCATCTAGTTTATTTTCAATCACTACCAAGGCGCCCTGCTTGTCCAGCGCAAGCAAATCTAGTCGTTCTTGCGTGCTATCAAAGCCACTGAACTCCTTTTGAATTATCAGTAGGTCTTCTCCGAGAACATCAGGCTGTTTAGCTATCCACTCTTGAAGGTGCTCACGCTCTCGAAAGCCAAGCGACAAAAAGGATTTTTCTTCTAGCCGCTGGATACTATTGGAGTGCTTATCGATTTTGAACACAGCAGTTATTCCATAACTTTTTCAATATCTACATCTTCGACCACAACACCTTCAATGTATTCCGAATAAGATGTTCTTAGGTGTCGAATAGCTGATTCTTTATCCACGCTATAATTCAATTTATTACGAATGAATTCCAATCTATGCTTGTTATCAGCAATCAACTGCGCCCACGTTTTCACCCAAATCGTGATATTTAACGACTGAGTAGATTTGTAAATAACACCTTCTTGAAGTGCATCATTTTCCAGCTTCCGCCTAGCGTAGCCGTCCAAATCGTTTGAAATTATCCAAAAGTCCCACTTAGTCTTAATGGATCGAAAACGTTCGTCATCAGCAACTGCAAAAGCGTATCCTTCGATTTGATCAATTTCAGATTTCCCAATTACTACTTTAGGGGCTTTTAACTCCACAACCAGATGTTCTAATTCATTAGGTTTATTTGTCGGCAGCTGCCTAGAAAGCATCAAGTCAACAATGCCACGCCGCCCGTCCAAGCGGGTCACGGGCTCATCGACGACTGCATTTTCCCCCAAGAGCGAAAGGTGCTGTTGTAGAACTTCCGTAAGCGCCTGATCATCCACAGCCAACGCAAATTCATCTCCAAATATCCAAGGGTTTTTTGCAAGAAGTCTATGCAACTGGGAACGTTCTTTTAGGTTATCCTTATAATTGAAAACAAGTTGCTCCAGGGCGGCAACGAACTTAATTCGATCAGATACAACCTTCGAAGCATTTATAATCGAAGATAAGCTAGTATCTTGTAATAGCTCAGCTAGATTCTCGCGGGTCTTCTTGGGAAGGTTAAGAACCTCAGTAAGTATCGCCTGCAAATCCTCAGGACTTCTCTCAATAGCTTGCTTCAACATTCGAAGTTGAAATTCTTTAGTCTTTTTATTCGACGTTTTAAAATCAGGCAAACTACGATTAACATTTACCGCGACAATATCGAAAACCTTTCTTTCCGCGTCTTCTACCGCATTCTCTGGTTCACCTCGATATGGGTAGACTTGCTCCTGTTTCCATTCGTCAATTTGACTCCGAGCCTCTTGCAGCGCACGGTTCTGGAAATGGGTCTTAACCGAATTAATTGCTAGCTCACAGCAATTGCTAATAGTTGGCTCAAGATCACGGAGCGAAAGCAGCCCTTTATTGTTCAACTCCCGAAAATAGTCCGAGCGGATGTACGCGCTGTACCCTACATCACCCACTCCACGCACCTGTTTGTCATATGATTCCAAAGGAAAACCTTTAGAGTCCGAGAACCATATTTCTCTATCAGAGATGCCATTCCACTCAATAATTTCAATGTCTACAGGGTATTCTCGCCCATCAACTTCCAAGGTTGGCTGTTCAATAACCGTCGAAGATTTAATAACTTTGGAAGGTTCGAGTTTTTCACCGTTAATACGAAGGGTAATACTTTTGTAATTCTTTAAGTAAACAGCGAACACAGGTGCCAGCTCATTTAAAGCTGTTTCATGTGATAAAACGTGAAATTTCCTGCCTAATTCACTTATCTCAACGGTAACACCTGCTCTACGTCGGTCTGACTCCGATTCTGGGCTAACAGAAAATTCATCAATTGCGTCAGCACTACCTTCTATTGCGTACTCGTAAAATTTATCTCCCGCTTTATAAACGACCTTCCAATCTACAACGCGACCTATTGAAAATGCCTTAAACCTTCCTTGTCCTTCTTGTCCATGTAGAAAGCGTCCCTTAGGGGTTCGTTTTCCAGCCGTTTTCCATGACCCACCAAGTCCTTCAAAATACTTTTCCGCATCTGTATAAGGAATACCGGTGCCGTCATCAGATATGGTGACTTTCTCAACCCCCAACTCACCTTTGTGAAAATGGACGTCAACGTTTGTTGCATCCGCATCAAAAGCGTTCCATATCAGCTCACATAAACCTGTTTTAGGACTACCAGCAGCGACCTTTGCAAGGTGATCCCTTTGAACCTCAACTTTAAATTTTTTGGCAATTTTCATGTGCTAATTCCCTAGCAACAGAAATACTGTACACATATACAGATTATCATTTTAGACGCAACCCTACTAGAAGCAGTAATTTCTCATAAAATCAGCTGGTTAGAAATATTCGCCAGCATTAACTTTCTGGTTTCGAAGTCAGGCATCACCCGCCCCACTTCCTTCCAGAACTCAGCCGAGTGATCATGACGTTTCAAATGGCAAAGCTCATGAACCACCACGTAATCCACACAGCGGTTCGGTGCCATCATCACCCGCCAATTGAATTCCAGTCGTCCTTTGGCGGTACAGCTTCCCCACCGGGATTTAAAGGACTTGATGCCCACCCCGGTCGGCTCAACACCAACCACGGGTGCATACCGTTCAACCTTCTCACGCAACTTCTGTTCAGCTTGCCGTTTGTACCAGCGTATAAGGGCATTGCGGATCATATGGGGCTGATCTTTGCCTTGAGGTGCCGTGACCACCAATCTTCCCTGTAAGAGCCTTACAGGCTGGAATGCGCCCTTCTCGACCTTTAGCCGGTAGTTACGCCCCAGATACGAGAAGGCTTCCCCCGATACAAACTGCTTTTCACTAACCGGCTGAGCTTGCCGGTGAAGTACCATCTTTTCCCTGATCCACTTCCGCTTCTCTTTCAGCAGTGAGTCAATGCGCTCTACCGGTAGGTCAATGGGCACTACTACCGATACTGCACCGTCTTCAACCCTGATATCTGCGGTCTTGCGTCGTTCGGTACGAATGACTTCAGCAATAAAGCCGTTGGCTTCCCGGTACTCTGGTTTCATTGCTGCCATCATTTGAATTTGGTCTTCGCCAGCTCCATGAAACGCTCCTGCACGACCGTCACTATTCCCCTGCTACCATAGGAACAGTCCAGAATCGCCCGTTTAATTTCCTTCTTCATTCGCTTCACTTCATCGGGCTTGGCGAAAAAATCAACAATTTGGGTGGCTTCCTCGAACATTGCAACCAAGTCTTTTGTGGTCTTTTTGATTTCATCGTGTACAGCTGTATCAACGACCTCACCACTAGCAGCAACGACTTCCGACATTAGAATGTTATAGAAAGCCACTTCATCCCCTTCAACTCCTTCAGGTGCCGGTGGTGGCTTCTTAATCTCATCCGTTAACCCTTGTAACAATTCCAGTTGCTGATCCCACTTACCATTGGTCTGTTCGATGATCTCCCGTAGCCGAAGGCTCAGCGACTTGTAGTATTCCGGGTCTTCGTCGATATTGACCGTAATGTGGTGCTTTATCGCGCTCTCGATCTCACTGGCGCGGGATTCCGGTGATTTGATCTGCTCCACCGATTCCTTGAAGTTCGCCGCCATCAGGTCAACCGGGGGTATTTTCGGGTCTACCCCGGTACTCATGATGTGGTCTTCTACCAACTTGCGCACCTTTTCACCGGCGTCCAGAAGCGACAAATCATTTTTTCGATCGTATTTTGACCGAACCCCAAACTGAACCTTGCCCCAGAATTTCAGGTCAGGCACAAAGGGCTTGGCAGCCACGTCAGGCAGAATCACATCCATCTGCTTAGCGAACTTCTTGTACGCCAGTTCGAACTGTTGCCGGGTGTCTTCGTCTTTCAGGAAAAGCACATAGTCATCAATATCGTCGCCCTTCACGCTACTGAAGATTTTGGCAACATTGGTATGGGCGGCTTTGAGCTTGGGTATTTCGTCCTTCAGGGAATGGTAGGTGCCATCGACATCATCTTGACTGAACATATCAAGGGCTTCTGTCAGGTGGTCTGACAGCCCGTAGTAGTCCACGACAAACCCTGCCTGTTTTCCCTTATACGTTCGGTTCACACGTGCGATGGCTTGCATCAGGGTGTGATCTTTCAGGCTTCGGTCGATATACATGACTTGGGCTATTGGCGCATCGAAGCCGGTCAGCAGCATATCTTTGACGATCAGAAAGGCAGTCGGGTCTTCCTTTTCCTTATCGGTACCCAGCGGTTTCGTGAAGTTCTTGATGACCTGCTTGTGGTGGGCACTGTTGGTATAGGGTGCATAGATGGGTTCATCGTTATGCTTACCGGAAATGACGACCTCTGAAGGTGGCGCACCCAGATCGTCCAATGTCGTCTTGAACAAGGTGGCGGCATAACGGCTACCAACGACGATCATGCCCTTGAAACCATTGGGCTGAATCTTCTCCCGGTAATGCTTTAACAGGTCAATACAGACCCAGCGAATGCGCGCCGGGGCTTCTCGTACTGCCCTTTCCACCCCGTATTTCTTTTTGATTTCCTTCTTTTCTTCCGGGCTGTAGTCTTTGAAGTATTCTTCAAACAGGGCATCCAGTGAGTCCCCGACTACATCAGTCTGCACCTGCCGCCCTTCGTAGATGATGCGGACAGTCGCCCCATCTTCGACCGCCTCATTGATCTTGTACTGATCGATATACCCACCGAATGCCTGATCCATCTTCTGGGTCTTCAGCAGTGGTGTGCCGGTGAAACCAATTTTAGGGGCGTTGGGCAGGGCTGCATTGATGGTCGCCGCCAGATTGCCGAACTGGGTACGGTGGGCTTCATCTGCAAGCACTATGATCTTGTCGCTGGGGTTCAGGTCTTTAAAATCGCCTTCAGTTTCCGCATCCTGAAACTTTTGCACCATAGCGGTTACGATGTCAGAGGAATCTTTGCTGATCAGGTCTTTCAAGTCAGCTACTGACTTCGCGTTGTAGATGGTTTCACTCTGGGCATTGCCGAAGGTGGCAGACAGCTGTGAATCCAGTTGGGTGCGGTCGGTAACGAAAACCAGCTTGTATTGTTTTAATTCCGCGTCACGGCGCATCTTCATCGCCAGCATAACCATCGTCAGGGACTTGCCCGACCCTTGGGTATGCCAGACTACCCCTGACTTCTCTTTGCGGTCTTTGCCCGATTTAAGGCGCTCTATGACCTTGTTCACCGCCCGGTATTGCTGGTATCGGGCGACTTTTTTGATCAGACGACCGTCAACGGCTTCGAAGATAGTGAAGTTCTGGATCAGGTCTAGGAAATTACCGTGGCTGAATATCCCGGCAATCAGTCGTTGCTGGGGTGTCACGGTGGTGGCAGTCGCCGCCCCTGCTGCCCCCGTTTCTTCAAACTCTCCCGCATAGCAAACCGGGGAAGCAGCCTCACGCACTTCGTACTTGCCACCGCCGCTGAATGGGTTATCAAGGATATAGGCATCAGTGAAGGGATAGGCATCTTTCCAGTCACCGTAATGCTGGGCACTGGAACTGATCGTACCGACCTTGGCTTGATCCCGGCAGGTACTGACCATCAGCTGGTTGTACCAGAACAGCTTCTGCGCCCCTTCGTCTGATTCCGGGTAGCGTAGGTTGGCATAGCGGCGTAGCTGATTAATTCCTTCGCCGATGGCATCTGCCACATACGGTGATTTGCACTCGATGACCGCCAATGGAATACCATTCACGAAGCACAAAATGTCAGGAATGATGTTCTGGTTGAGTCCTTCGACCTTAAATTGGTTTGTACACAGGAAGTCATTGTTGGCGGGGTTGTCGAAGTCGATGACCTTGACGGTCTGACCTTTGCGCCCTTTCCCCAAATCCTGCTCAACCGACAGGTAATTCCCCACCAACTGATAGAAGGCGTGGTTGTATTCCATCAACCCCGCATAGTTCGGGTGGGTGATTTCCCGCATGACCTTGCGTAGGTTTTCTTCACTGATCCATGGATTCAACTTGCGAAGGGCAGCTTCAAGACGATTCAACAGCAGAACATCAAGGTAGCGGGTACGCTCAGTTGAATTATCCGGCGATAGCTGCGCACCGGGCACGTACTCCCAACCCAGTTTGATCAGCTGGTCTAGGGCGGGTTGTTCTACCTTATCGAGTTCATCCTGAAACATCGCTTTGGCAGTGCCTGTCCATCAGGCTACTGCTGACTCCTTATTATCAATATTGACCCGGACTTTGCCGGTTAACAGGTCTTGCATTAGGGCTTTTTTTACTTCCACTAGCCTAGCAGCCTTCTCTGATTTAAGCCGAATATTACTGTCAACCTCGCCCAGTGCTTGGGATATTTCTTTCTGCTCTTCTATCGGCGGAAGCTTCAAAAGAAAATCTTTTAGCGTCTCCTTTGTTATCGTCTTTATGACACCACCATCTGCTGAATCTTTTTTTACTCTGAATATTTCTCCAATCATCAGAGCGAAGTACTCTTTATCGATGTTTGAGTTTAGCTTAGTAAATATTAGGATCGTCCGGTCAAAATAGGCGTCATATTGTGTGATTGCGACCCGCCCAATTGACCCTTGTATAGATACAGCTACCGACCCTCTAGCTACGAAAACACTTTTTGATGCCGCAGCGTCAGTTATCCGAACCTTTGTGGAAGGTTTCAAGCGCCCGTTACTAGCGATGTCATATACCTGCACAAACGGATATCCACTGTCAGAATACCATTCAGGCAGTCCATAGGGCTGGGGAAAACTCCCCCTTCGAAATGTTGATATCTCTGTAAGTGGTTTAACATCCCACCCCACAGGTATCCGCCCCACCGGCGAATCCTTGAATTCAGTGTGACCTATCCCTTTAGTCAACAACTCTTGCATCATGCCCGTCTTAAGGTCTTTCAGCTTGTCGATCTGTGCGCGTGTTTTTTCGATCACGTCATCGACCGTGGATAGGATCGCAGCAATTTTTTGTTGTTCGGGGAGAGGGGGTAAAGAAACAGGAATCCCTCGAATTTGTTGAAAATTGAGCCCTTCCCTATTCCCACCAGCTTGAAATATCGAAATAGAGTGCTGCCCAAAATCCGATGACAACCACTGAGCTAGATATCTAGACAAAATATCTCGCTTAGGACGAATGATACATACATGCTGGTTGACATTTGCTTCACCAAATCCATCAGGAACATACGTACACCTGCCGATGGAAGCCCCCGTAATATTCAGCAGAACATCCCCTTCGAGAACTTTGCTACCAGACATGGACTCATGAATTTCGGGAGATATATACGCTACATCATCCAAGCTCAAGCCTGAAAAATGAACATTTTGACTACGTATTAGCTTTACTCCGGACTTCTGGTACACAGAAGAACCACCTTTCGGTGTCACACCACTCCCGACTTTGGTAGCCAGTTTGTCCACCGTGCACTCTAGCCACCCGCGAGGAACCGAACTACTCATACCCCAGCTCCACCAGATACCCCTTCATCACTTCCTCAGCTTCCGCCACCTGTGCATCCAGCTCCTTCAATGACACCCGGTACTTGTCCCACCACCGTTCCAGCTGGGTAATGACCTTGGAGTCCACATCACCAACGGCTTCCCTGATGGCTTCCTTGGAGTCGATTTCAGGCTTGAATTCGAAGTACTGATCATCCCGTTTCACAAAGACCGTACTGACATCAAAGTCTTCCAGTATTTCTTCACGGATGTATTCGCTTTCGACTTCCCGCACGGGGATACCCCCATGCAAGATCGCTCGCACATCATAGATTTCCGGGGGTGGACTGGTATCGGCATACCGACGAATGTTCAGGTTGTAGTCGTTCTCGGCAATCTCAGCCAAGGGAACAACCTTTGAATACCGTTTGATTTCGGCGTAGTCATCAAAGGTCTGAACGATCTTTTCAATGTCCTGTTGGCGCAGCTTGTTCTGATTCTTACCTTCTTCAAATTCCAGCTCGCTATTGATGAATAGCACCTTGCCCTTGCGCTCAGCCGGTTTGTTCTTGTTGACGATCAACAGGCAAGCGGGAATCCCGGTACCGTAGAACAGGGCTGACGGCAGACCAATGACAGCTTCCAGCAGGTCATCGTTCAGTATGCCCTTGCGGATTTCCTTCTCACTGGAACCCCGGAACAGCACACCATGGGGCATGACCACGCCCAT
>PAKT01000019.1 GCA_002710725.1 Spongiibacteraceae bacterium | reverse complement strand
GGCTCGGAGTCGCCACAGACAACCGGCACACCGGGCCGAAAAATACCCGCCTTCTCCGCTCCGATCTGCTCCCGGTCATTGCCCAGCCAGGCTTCATGATCAAGGGCAACCGAGGTCAGCACACACAGGTCCGGGTCAACAATATTCACCGCATCGAGACGCCCGCCCAGCCCGACTTCGAGAATCACATAATCGAGTTTTGCCTGAGCAAAATTGTATAGGGCGGCCAGGGTCGAAAATTCAAAATAGGTCAGCGCAATATCACTGCGGCAGCGCTCCACCGCTTCGAGGCCGGCGATGATGGTTTCATCATCAAGCTCGACGCCATTGACGCGCACCCGCTCGTTATAACGCAGCAGATGAGGCGAGGTGTATAGCCCAACCCGGTGCCCCGCGCTCAGCAGCAGGTTCTGCAACAGCTCAACCACAGAACCCTTGCCATTGGTGCCAGCGACGGTAATAACCTTCGCCGCAGACAGGTCGGGATTGAGTTTTTGAAAGACGGGAGAGAGTCGATCCAGACCTAGCGCCATCGGCGCCGGGTGCAGGGTTTCCAGCCGTTGCAGCCAGTCAGAAAGTGCGGTCATTCCTGCGAATAGAAAGTCATATTACCGAGCAGGCGACTCAGGGTGTCGCGAATATCCCTGCGGTGCACGATCATATCTATGGCGCCGTGCTCCAGCAGAAATTCACTGCGCTGAAAACCCGGCGGCAATTTCTGGCGAATAGTCTGCTCAATAATATTAGGGCCGGCGAAACCGGCACGTGCGCCCGGCTCGGCAATGTTGATATCACCGAGCAGCGCCAGCGAAGCCGAGACGCCGCCGTAGATCGGGTCGGTCATAAAAGAAATATAGGGAATGCCTTCCTGCTTCATGCGCTCCAGTACAGCACTGGTTTTCGCCATCTGCATCAGGGATATCAGGGCTTCCTGCATGCGCGCGCCACCGGAGGCGGAAAAACACACCAGCGGTACCCGCTCTTCCAGCGCCACATTGGCGGCCTGTGTGAATTTCTCACCGACCGCGTAACCCATGGAGCCGCCGTGGAAATTAAATTCAAAGGCAACGGCAACCACAGGCAACTCTTTCAGGCTGCCCTTAAAAGCGACCAGCGCATCTTTTTCGCCGGTGGATTTCTGCGCCGCCGTGAGACGGTCCTTGTACTTGCGTTTGTCTTTGAACTTGAGTCGATCAATGGGCTCAATGTGGGTGAGGATTTCTTCGCGGCCTTCTTCGTCCAGGAAAATATCCAGTCGCCGGCGGGCACCGATGCGATGATGGTGGTCACACTTGGGACAGATATCCAGATTCGCTTCCAGCTCGGGCCGGTACAGCACGGCGTCGCACTTGACGCATTTTTTCCAGAGACCTTCCGGTATGGCGCTGCCGCGACCACTTTCGTCGCGGCGATCTATCGGGTTTTCCCGCCGTACAATGGAGGGAACAATTTTATCGACCCAGCTCATGACGCTTCCTGTTGTTAAGTCAAAATAACGCTTTTAAATTACGTGTTATTCTAACGACTTATGGCATCAAGTGCATGACGGATATCGCGAATTAATGTTGTCGCCTCCAACACATCCGTGCCGTTTTTCTCGGCGCTGGCCACCGCCTCGACCAGGGCACTGCCCACGACGACTCCATCACAGCAAACCGCGACGCGGGTAGCGGTTTCTGCGTTTTTAATACCAAAACCCACCGTGACCGGCAGATCGGTATGGGCCTGGATGCGCTGCATCAGCTTTTGCACCTGATCGACGTCGATATTGCCGGCACCGGTTACACCCTTCAGCGAAACACAGTAGATATAGCCCCCGGCCAGGCCGGCGACTTTGGCAATACGCTCATCCGTGGTGGTTGGCGCCAGCAGAAAGATATTGTCCAGTTCGTGCCGCGCCAGCGCTTCATTCAGCGGCTCCGCCTCTTCCGGCGGCATGTCGACAATCAGAACGCCATCGACACCGGCGCGGCCGGCGCGTTCGGCAAAACCGTCGTAGCCCATACGCTCGACCGGATTGGCGTAGCCCATCAACACAACGGGCGTATCCTGATCGTGCCTGCGGAACTCCGTGACCAGCTCCAGTATCCCGCTGAGGCTGACTGCGTGAACCAGCGCCCGCTCGTGGGCCAGCTGAATGGTCGGGCCTTCGGCCATCGGGTCGGAAAAGGGTACACCCAGTTCCAGAATGTCTGCGCCCTGCTCCACCAGCTTATGCATCAGCGGCAGGGTGCGCTCCATATCGGGATCGCCCGCAACAATATAGGGAACCAGCGCCTTGCGCTTAGCGGCGCGCAGGGCATCGAACTTGGCGGTTAAACGACTCAAAGTGACTTCCTTAAAATTAAACGGGCTCAGGTGAGCTGGATACCGTCGATCTGCGCAACGGTGTGAATATCCTTGTCACCTCGGCCGGACAGATTAATGATGATGGTCTTGTCTTTGTCCAGCGACCGGGCAAGTTTCTTGGCATAGGCCAGCGCATGACTCGACTCCAGTGCCGGCATAATGCCTTCGACCAGCGTCAATTCCCGAAATGCGGTCAGCGCCTCATCATCATTGACACTCACGTACTCGGCGCGACCGATATCTTTCAGCCAGGCATGCTCAGGGCCAACCCCCGGATAGTCCAAGCCCGCTGACACCGAGTGAGTGTGAATGATCTGACCGTTATCGTCCTGCATCAGATAGGTTCGGTTACCGTGCAGCACGCCCGGCGTACCCGCACTGAGCGGCGCTGCATGCTGCCCGGTTTCCACGCCGTAACCCCCGGCCTCCACACCGTACATGGCAACGGACTCGTCGTTCAGGAAGGGGTGAAACAGGCCAATGGCGTTTGAGCCACCGCCCACACAGGCCACCAGCGCATCCGGCAGTCGTCCGGTTTGCTCCAGACACTGAGCGCGCGCCTCCCGACCGATAATGGACTGAAAATCCCGCACCAGCTGCGGATACGGATGCGGACCGGCCACTGTACCAATGATATAAAAGGTATCGTCGACGTTGGTAACCCAGTCGCGCATGGCTTCGTTCATCGCATCTTTCAGCGTGCGCGAACCGGATTTCACCGGTATCACCTCTGCACCCAGCAGTTTCATGCGGTAAACATTCAGGGCCTGACGATGAACGTCTTCTTCGCCCATAAACACGTGGCAGCTCATGCCCAGACGGGCGGCAACGGTGGCGGAAGCCACACCGTGCTGACCGGCGCCGGTTTCGGCAATGATGCGTTTCTTGCCCATATGCTTCGCCAGCAGGGCCTGCCCGATGGTGTTGTTAACCTTGTGTGCGCCGGTGTGATTAAGGTCTTCACGCTTCAAGTAAATCTGCGCGCCACCGGTTTCCCGGCTCCAGCGCTCGGCCAAGTAAAGCGGTGAGGGTCTGCCGACGTACTGGGCCAGATCCTGATCGAACTCGGCCTGAAAGTCCTTGTCGTTCTTCAAACGCTGGTAGGCCGCTTCCAGTTCGTCCAGCGCACACATAAGGGTCTCCGACACAAAGCGCCCACCATAGGGACCAAAGTGCCCGCGCTTATCCGGAAAACTTGCGTAATCAATCGCTTTATCTACCGCTTTAGCCACAATTTACTGCCTCTATAAAAGCTCGAATTCTGTCTTCTGACTTGATGCCCGGCGCCGACTCCACGCCGCCGCTGACATCCACTGCCGCGGGCCGAACCTGCTCGATGGCCAGCCCCACATTGTCCGGATTCAATCCACCGGCCAAAATGATGGTACTGCGCAGAGATTCCGGTATCAGCCGCCAATCAAAGGTTTCGCCTGTCCCGCCGGCAACCCCCGGCTTGTAGCTGTCCAGCAGGATCCCGCTTGCGGACGGATAATCCGCAGCGATCGCAGCAAGATCAGCGCCCGGACGTGTGCGCAGCGCTTTAAGATAGGGAACACCAAACTGTTGGCAGAAAGCCTCGCTCTCGTCGCCGTGAAACTGCAGGCGATCGAGTCTTACCCTGCTGAGCACGCGGTCCACTTCTGCGGGTTCCGGATTCACGAACAAACCCACTGACGTTGTGAAAGCCGTAAGGCTGGCGCTAATCTCAGCGCCGGCCTCCAAACTTATATTCCGGGAACTGGGCGGATAAAACACCAGACCAATCGCATCGGCGCCCGCGCGGTCGGCAGCGACAGCGTCATCGACTCGCGTTATGCCACAGATCTTTACGCGAATACGCGCCACTCGGATCCCACCATTTACCTGATTTAAGGGCGGGAATTCTAGCAGACTGCGGCCGCGAATGCTGCCTCAAGCGTCCAGCCAGGGGGCGAGAAAATCAGGCCCCAAACCGGTCTGAGGCAGATGAAACCCGGCCGGGTAAATGACGTCGACCAGATAGAGACCATTCGGTGCCGCCGTGGCCGCCGCGGCGCAGCGGTCCCGCCCGGCCAGCAGATCAGCAATCCAGCGCGGAGATTCCTGAGCATTGCCGACCTTGCGCAGCGACCCGGCGATATTGCGCACCATGTGATGCAAAAAGGCATTGGCCTGAATATCCAGCACCGTGAAGGCCCCGCGCTGAATAACCTGCGCATGATGCACGTTTCGCATCGGCGTACGCGACTGACAACCCGCAGCCCTAAAAGCACTGAAATCCTGCTCACCCAGCAGCGCCTGAGCGGCTTCCTGCATGACTGCAGCGTCCAGCGCTTCAGGAATCCAGGTAACGGCCTGGCGATTAATCGCAGGTCTCGTCGGGGCACTGAAAAACACGTAGCGATAACGCCTCGCCGTCGCGCTGAAGCGGGCATTGAAATCCTGATCGACCGGACAAGCCCAGTGCACAGCGATATCATCCGGCAAGGCGGAGTTCACGCCCATAACCCAGGCTGCTTCCGGGCGCGGGACCGGGCTGTCAAAATGGACGACCTGATGGGCGGCATGAACGCCGCTGTCGGTGCGCCCGGCGCACTGGACGGTAATCGGCTGATCCGCCACCTTGCTCAATGCTCGCTCCAGCGCATCCTGCACGCTGGGCATCGACGGTGAATGTTGCTGCTGCCAGCCATTGTAGGCGCTGCCGTCGTAGGACAGGGCCATCGCCACGCGCCCACCAGCGGGGAATACATGGCTTCGGGAGAATCTTTCAGTCACTTGGGGTCACACGGGGAATCGGGAAGGAATCCGGGAGCGCTCGCAGTGGGCACCCCCGGACAGGCTTACAGGCGGGACAGGAGTTCGTTAGCGTCCTGTTTCTGCTCGTCATTGCCCTCTTCCATCACTTCCTGCAGCATTTCTCTGGCGCCGTCGGCATCACCCATATCGATATAGGCACGCGCCAGATCCAACTTGGTGGCAACCTCGTCACTGTCACCCAGCAAGCCAAGATCGTCGCTCATATCGTCGCTGTCGAGATCATCGAGGCCTGCAGCGGCACTGTCTTCATCGAAATTGAAGTCGTCGAGCTCCAGGTCATCAAAGCTGTCATCGGCCTTCGTTTCGGGCTTTTCTGCTGCCGGCTCAGGTTCGGGCGCAGGCTCTGGCGGGGCTGCAGGTGTTGGTGCGATGTCCGCTTCGTCCAGAGTCAGCTCATCATCCTCGGAGTCGAGCTCAGGTGTCAGCGGAACCTCACTGTCGTCGTCTTCCAGCGAGAGCTCGTCATCAAGCTCCCCAAGATCGAAATCTTCGTCGAGATCATCCAGTGACAGCTCGCCGCTACCCGGATTTTCACTTGCGCTGCCTTCCGAAGGCTTGCTGTCGTCATCTTCCAGCCCGCCAAGATCGAGATCGTCATCCAAGTCCAGATCGAAGGAAAGATCATCTTCGTCAAGGCTCTCTTCGGGTTTTCTCTCAGTGGTATCGTCCAGCGACAGCTCGCTGTCAGCCTCATCGGCATCCAGATCAAGGGAGCCCAGATCGAGGTGGTCGGCTTCTTCCGCCTTGTCGACCGCTGACGACTCGCTCGTGGGCTCAGGCGCTGCATCCGGGTCTCGAATCAGCGTTTCACTGAAATCCTCGTCATCGTCCAGATCAAAGTCCAGGTCGATATCGTCGTCATCGGCGCCAGCCGGCGTTGCATCTTCGTCGCGCAGCCAGCCGCTGACACCTTCTACCGCCGACATGGATTCCTTGACCTCGGCAACCGCGTCCTGATCACCCATCGCATCCAGCTCGCGGAAAGCGTCAATGAACTTAGCCTGATCCCGGGTTTCCAGGAACACGCCGAGCAGTTTAACCCGCAGATCGGTGCGCTCGGGCTCTTTGGCTATAGCGGCATTGAGCATCTGCGCGGCCTGATCATAGCGACCATAGGCTACGTAGATTTCGGCTTCAGCCAGCGCATCATCGGTTTCCGCTTCAACCTGTTGTGACGGCGCCGCTTTAGTCTGGCCGGTATCATCATCTGCCGCATCACCGTCGGCATCACTGTCATCACCCAACAAATCATCGAAATCGTCGAAACTATCAGACTCGCCCTCCCCACTATCGGCCTCGCGGTTTGGCTCGATAATGAGAGTGGTATTGCCCGCATCGTCTTCGTCGTCATCCGCGTCCTGGTGACTGCCGGTCGCCGATGCATCAAAGTCGTCGCTCATGGGCGGTATACCATCGTCCTCTTCATCCAGCGAGTCGCGGCTATCAAAGGGAGCGGCAGTTTTCTTCTGACTGAAGCGACGCAGCAGGGCGACAATCAGAAGCAGCAACAGGATGCCCAGCGCACCGTAGCGAAGCAGTGGGTTATCCAGCAGGCTTTGCTCGGCCTCAGGCTTTGGCTCAGGGACAACGGGGGCAGCAGCCTCGGGCTCTGCCTGCTCAGGTGCGGTATCGCCTGCTTCGGATAATGATTCGGCGGCTTCTGACGCGGCGACTTCTGACGCGGCGGTTTCCAGCTCAGCGGGAGCTTCAACCGTTTCCGGCTCGGCGCCCATCTGCTGTTGCAGGGTGGCCAACTGGTCGTCTTTCAATTCCAGCAGTCGCTGCAGGGTCGCCAGCTGGCGCTCCAGGTCACCCAAGCGGGAGTTCAATTCGGCGTTTTCGCGCTCGACCTTATCGAGATTTTCCTGATTGGCGGCAAGCTCGTCGCGCAACTGTTGAACTTCACCGTCGCTGCCCTCGTTGGCAGACTCACCGGGCGTTGCGATGGACAGTCGCGCTTCGGTGCGGGGTTTGGCTGCATCGTCAACAGCGGCATCTTCGCGCGCCGTGGCATCCAGTTGGGGCGCCGCATCCAGGTCGCCGTCAGAAGGGAGCGCTTCACCTCGCCAAACGGCGTTCTGACGGCGAATTTCCTTTACCGCTGAATCCTGTGACAGCTCGCGCGCCTCTTCGGCTGTAGGCAGACGCAGCACATAGCCGGATTTCAGGCGGTTGATATTGTCGCCGATAAAGGCGCGGGGGTTTTTGCGCAGCAAAGCCAGCATGGTTTGCTGGACGCTGACGCCTTCGGGCTTATAGGTCGTGGCAATGTCCCACAACATGTCATTGTGCTGTACCCGGTACTCGGTGGGTCGCTCGGCGCGGGGCAGCGCGGTGCGATCTTCACCCTCTCGGGGTTTGGGTCCGCTTTGTGTTTCCTGCTGACCCTGGGTTTCTTCCAGCATCACCACTTCTTCGCGGGTCGCTGGGGTTGCCTGTGCGGCCTGACTGACGGCACCGCCCGCAGCTGTTTGTACCGCCGAAGTCCGCGCATCACTTACGACCGGCAGGTCCAGCAGCACGGTGTACTCCCGCAGCATACGGCCAGCCGGCCAGCGGGCCTCTACCAGAAAGTTGAGATAGGGCTCCACGATGGGTTCGCGGGACTTGATCACCACCAGGCCCGTGCCGTCTTGGCCCACGTTCACTTCAAATTGCAGCTTGGACAGCAGGTAGTTGAAGTCGACCCCGGATTTTTCAAAGTCCTCAGCCGAGGCCAGCTTGACGGTTATCTGGTCACTGCTCAGATTTCCGGTATCACGCAGCGTAATGCGAGCTTCCAGCGGCTGATTGAGTGCCGAATTCAGGCGCAGTTCACCCATACTCAGCGCGTGGCTCAGTGAGGTAGCTCCAAGGCCAACAATCAGCGCTACGCCAGCCAGCGATCTCTTCAACATAAGGACTTCCTGTTATTCTCTAATGCCCTGCTAGTCTTTTCCGTTTTCACGGGGCAGTTACGTGTTGTGGAGACCGAATCGGGCCTCAAGCTAGAAAAACTCTCCACACCTTGTCGTAAATATTAGCTATATGGAACTTTTTATCAAGATTTCAATCAATCTTGTTGTGTTAACAACCGCACCCTTTCGGATATTATCGGCGATAATCCAGGCTCTCAGGGTATGATCATCTGATCGTCCCGGCTGCAGGCCACCGAGATGAATCCGGTCGTCCTCCGCCAGCGCCACCGTGGAAAAACCCTCTTTACTTTCAAAGACATGAATACCGCTCTCACGCCATGCGGCCATGCAGCTGTCGAGCATGAGCGGCTGCGCAAGGGTGGCGGTCAGGTGGGTGGCCTGACCATAAAACAGGGGCATTTGCGCGCGATCAAGACGGCAGGCCGAAAGTCGCACACCGAGCAGATCCTGCAGCCCCTGCTCCAAAACCTCGGCATTTTCCAGGGAATCCGGCAGTAAATTGAAGGCCAGCTGGGGGCCGTCGCCCTCAATGCCCTGACCGTTCAGCAAGCGCGCTGTTTCCGCCGCCAGCTGGCGGGTGCCTTTATCGCCATAGGCAGAGGCCGATTCACAGATCAGTGCGTCAACGCTCAGCAATTCATTCCCGGCCTGCAAGCCCTCGAGCACCGGCGCCATTGCGCTGAGCGCCGCGTGGGGCAGAGCCCAGTAAACCGGATAGTCCACCCGCTCATCAAGCATCAGCTCCGGCACCACCCAGCGGCCAGCGGCCGGCGCCATTGTGGCGTCGATGACATGGCAACCCAAGGCGTTGGCATTGTCTGCCAGCTCTACCATCTCCGGGTGAGGTTCAAGCATCACGAGCAGATCGAGCTCTGAGAACTCCAGATCACTCAGCGCCATCACCGGTACAGTTCGGCCCTCAAAACGAACACTGGCACCTTCTTCTATCGGTGCCAGTGAAAAAACGCTCAGCGAACTGAGGCCGAGTTCCAGCTCGGCCAATTGCTCCCGCAAACCCGTTGCGATTGGACCACCAACACCACAAAGCCCCAGTCTCACTGCTCAGCGCTCCTGAATAATGCGCAGCATGCGACGCAGCGGTTCCGCAGCGCCCCACAGAAGCTGGTCGCCAACGGTAAAGGCCGAAAGGTATTGCGGCCCCATGTTCAGCTTGCGCACCCGACCCACCGGAATATGCAGAGAGCCGGTCACCGCAGTTGGAGTCAACTCTTTCAAGGTCACTTCGCGCTCATTCGGCACCAGTTTCACCCAGTCGTTGGCGCTGCCAATAATGGATTCAACGTCGCCGATCGCCACATCCTTGTTGAGCTTGATGGTCAGCGCCTGGCTGTGACAGCGCATGGCGCCAATCCGCACACAGGTGCCGTCAACCGGAATGGGCGCGCCACTGCGACCGAGAATCTTGTTGGTTTCAGCCTGAGCCTTCCACTCTTCTCGGCTCTGACCGTTTTCCAGTTGGGTATCGATCCACGGCAACAGGCTGCCCGCCAGCGGATGACCAAAGTTGTCGGTCGGGAAATCACCACTGCGCATGGCCTTAGCCACGGCACTGTCGATATCCAGAATATTGGAGCGCGGGTCAGCCAGCAGCTCGCTGACGCTGCTGTTGATGGTGCCCATCTGGGCAATCAGCTCGCGCATATTCTGGGCGCCAGCACCGCTGGCCGCCTGATAGGTTTGGGCACTCACCCACTCCACCAGTCCTTCGCGGAGCAGACCGCCAATGCCCATCAACATCAGGCTGACGGTACAGTTACCGCCGATGAAATTTTTGATGCCTTTGTCGAGTGCCTGGCTGATCACATCGCCGTTGACCGGGTCGAGGATAATGACGGCGTCGTCGCTCATCCGCAGTGCAGAAGCCGCATCAATCCAATAGCCGTCCCAACCCGCATTGCGCAGCTTTGGAAATACAGCCTTGGTGTAGTCGCCACCCTGGCAGGAAATGATGACATCCATTTCCTTCAGTGAGTCGATATTTTCGGCGTCCTGCAATACGCCCGCGCCTTTGCCCACATCCGGAGCTTCGCCGCCGGCATTGGAGGTGCTGTAAAAAGTGGGTTCAATGTTGGCGAAATCATTCTCGTCGCGCATGCGGCCCATCAGCACCGAGCCGACCATGCCGCGCCATCCAACCAATCCTGTCTTCAACATAATCTCTATCCTTCGCTGTCAAATTCTGACTGCAAAACGTTGTTGTTCAAGCGCATTATTGCGCCCGCAGGGCCGCGACTACCGCGTCACCCATTCCGGCTGTACCTACCAGCTTGCAGCCTTCCGAGTAGATATCACCGGTTCTTATTCCCTGATCCAATACACTGCTGACCGCTTTGTCGATATCGTCAGCGGGGCCTTCGAGGCCAAGCGAATAACGCAGCATCATCGCCACCGACATAATCGTCGCCAGCGGGTTGGCCTTGTCCTGCCCGGCAATATCCGGCGCCGAACCGTGGCAGGGCTCGTACATGCCGCGATTGTTCACATCCAACGAGGCCGAGGGCAGCATGCCAATGGAGCCGGTCAGCATGGCAGCGGCGTCGGAAAGAATATCGCCGAACATATTGCCAGTCACCATCACGTCAAACTGCTTCGGTGCCCGCACCAGCTGCATTGCAGCGTTGTCCACGTACATATGGCTCAGTTCAACTTCCGGGTAGTCTGCCGCCATGGACTCGACCACCTCGCGCCACAGCATGGTCACTTCCAGCACGTTGGCCTTGTCGACCGAACACAGTCGCTTGCCGCGCTTCATCGCCGCCTCAAAGGCCACTTTGGCGATACGGCGGATTTCCGACTCTGAATAAACGTAGGTGTTGTAACCCTGACGCTCGCCATTTTCCAGCTCGCGAATGCCGCGTGGCTCACCGAAATAAATACCGCCGGTCAGCTCGCGTACGATCAGAATATCCAGCCCGGAAACCACTTCCGGCTTCAGGCTCGACGCACCAGCCAGTTGCGGGTACAAAATCGCCGGGCGCAAATTGCCAAACAGCTCCAGCTCACTGCGCAGTCGCAGCAGGCCGCCTTTTTCCGGACGATCAGCCGGCGGCAACTTGTCCCATTTGGGACCACCGACCGCGCCAAGCAAAATGGCATCCGAGGCTTTAGCCAATTCAAAGGTATTGTCCGGCAAGGCCTTGCCGGTGGCGTCGATAGCCGCACCACCCAGCAGGGCCTGCTCCAGGTTCAGGCCCAGGCTGTACTTTTCATTCAGAAAGTCCAGCACCTTCACGGCTTCGGCCATGATCTCTGTGCCGATACCGTCACCGGGCAAAACCAGAATATTCTTTGTCACGTTCTCTTTACTCCAGAAACTCTTTCCGGAACTTCATTCCAGAAACAACGAGCCCCGGCTGATACGGGGCTGGCGGCGGATTCTAGCAAAGCACGCGCGCAATTGCGCGTACCCGCCTCTCCAATCTTTACGGTCAGGCCGAACGGGAAAACAGCCAAGGCGCTTCCTTGCGGCGTTTTTCCTCGTAGGCGCGAATCGCATCGGCCTGCTGCAGGGTAATACCAATATCGTCGAGGCCGTTCAGCAGGCAATGCTTTCGACCACTCTCCACCTCAAAGGCAATCACTTCGCCCGACGGCGTGGTAATAATCTGTGCCTCGAGATCAATCTCCAGCTGATAGCCTTCGCTGGCATACATCTCCTGAAACAGGCGATCGACAATGTCGGCATCCAGTGCGATCGGCAGTACCCCGTTCTTGAAACAGTTGTTGAAGAAAATATCGGCATAGCTCGGCGCAATAATGCAGCGAAAACCGTAATCTTCCAGTGCCCAGGGGGCGTGCTCACGACTGGAGCCACAGCCAAAATTCTCCCGCGCCAACAGCACCGATGCGCCCTGATAACGGGGGAAGTTCAGGGGGAAATCCTTATTTAAAGGGCGATTGCTACAGTCCTGCCCCGGCTGCCCCTCGTCCAGGTAGCGCAGCTCGTCGAACAGGTTGGGACCAAAGCCGCTGCGCTTGATGGATTTCAGAAACTGCTTGGGAATGATCATGTCGGTATCGACATTGGCGCGATCCATGGGCGCCACCAGGCCTTTCATTTGCGTAAAGGGCTTCATTATTGCGCTCCTCCCACGAGTTCGTTCACATCAACAAAATGACCTGCTACCGCAGCGGCCGCAGCCATTGCCGGACTTACCAGATGGGTGCGCCCGCCAAAGCCCTGGCGGCCTTCAAAGTTGCGGTTGGAGGTAGACGCGCAGTGCTCGCCGGCGCCGAGCTTGTCGGAGTTCATGGCCAGGCACATGGAGCAGCTCGGCTCGCGCCATTTCATTCCAGCCTCGATAAAGATTTTGTCCAGCCCCTCGGCTTCCGCCTGACGCTTGACAAGGCCGGAGCCTGGAACAACCAAAGCCTCTTTGATGCTGCTGGCAATCTTGCGGCCCTTGACCACATCGGCGGCGGCCCGCAGATCCTCAATGCGCGAGTTGGTGCATGAGCCGATAAAGATGCGATCCAGCTGGATATCGCGAATTCTCTGCCCGGCCTTCAAGCCCATATATTGCAGAGCCCGCTCACAGGCAGCCTTGCGCACCGGCTCGGCGAAATCATCAGGGCCGGGCACGGTGTCATCAATGCTGGCCACCATCTCCGGTGAGGTGCCCCAGGTCACCTGTGGCAGAATGTCCTGTGCATCCAACTCAACCACCTTGTCGAACACCGCGTCATCATCGCTGCGCAGTGTCTTCCAGTAGGCCACCGCTTTTTCCCAGTTTTCACCGGTCGGCGCATAGGGGCGTCCTTCCACGTACTTGAGGGTGGTCTCGTCCACCGCCACCATGCCCACGCGGGCACCGGCTTCAATGGCCATATTGCAGATGGTCATGCGACCTTCCATTGACAGCTTGCGGATGGTGCTGCCGCCGAACTCAATCGCACAGCCATTACCGCCGGCGGTGCCAATTTTGCCGATCACCGCCAGCACGATATCTTTTGCGGTAACACCCGGGCGCAGCTCACCGTCGACATTGACCAGCATGTTTTTCATCTTACGCTGGCGCAGGCACTGGGTGGCCAGCACATGCTCCACTTCGGAGGTGCCAATACCGTGGGCAATAGCGCCGAGGGCGCCATGGGTTGCGGTGTGGGAGTCACCACAGACCACGGTCATGCCTGGCAGTGTGGCGCCCTGCTCCGGGCCGACCACATGCACAATACCCTGCCGCGCATCGTTGATCTTGAATTCTTCAATGCCGAACTCTTCGCAGTTGTCATCCAGCGTGACCACTTGCAACTTGGAGACCGGATCCACAATGCCATCGACACCGGCTACCCGCTCTTCCACAGAGGACGGCACATTGTGATCCGGCGTCGCCAGGTTGGCGTCGATCCGCCAGGGCCTGCGACTGGCCAGCCGCAGCCCTTCAAAAGCCTGCGGCGAGGTCACCTCATGCACCAGATGGCGATCAATATACAACAAGGCGTCGCCGTCATCGGTAATGGCGACGAGATGATCGTCCCAGAGTTTGTCGTAAAGGGTTTTTCCGGCCATGGTCTGCTCCGCTCACTGGCTTGCCAAAGGGCTGATTATTCAACGCTGACCAGTCTACGCAGGGATTAACAATAAAACAAATTCATATTTTTTATATTTCTGATAACATATTTTCATCCAAAAAGAGCAAGCCCACACTATGGACACTCAGACTCTGCGCGCATTTCTTACCGTTGCCGAATGCCAGTCCTTTACCGAAGCTGCCGAGCTGTTGCACCTCACCCAGCCGGCGATCAGCAAACGCTTGAGCAATCTGGAGCAACAGCTTGAACATCGACTGTTTGACCGCATCGGTCGCAAAGTAAGCCTCACCGAAGCCGGCGAGGCACTGTTGCCACAGGCCCGGGCCATTTTGTTGGCGATGGCCAATGCAGAACGCAGCGTCCGCGACCTGGACGGCAGTGTCGGTGGCAAGCTGTCCATGGGCATTTCTCACCATATCGGCCTGCACCGTCTGCCGCCGGTGCTGCGTTACTTCACCCGAACCTACCCGGAGGTGCGGCTGGATATCGACTTTATGGATTCCGAGCAGGCCCACGACATGATTCTGCACGGTGAACTGGATCTGGCGGTTATCACCCTGTCACCGGAACAGGAGCCCAATCTGGAATCTTTTGCTGTCTGGGAAGACCCACTGACCGTCGCCACCGCCCTGGATCACCCGCTGGCCAGCCGCAAAACCGTCACTCTGCAGGAGCTGCAAAAACACACCGCCATACCGCCGGGCCTGAATA
Organism: Spongiibacteraceae bacterium; assembly: GCA_002710725.1. GTDB lineage: Bacteria > Pseudomonadota > Gammaproteobacteria > Pseudomonadales > Spongiibacteraceae > Litorivivens. The sequence goes on along the minus strand of PAKT01000019.1, from coordinate 555 downwards.
CCTATACCGGGCAGATTATCAAACGCCTGTTTGACGAAGCGGGCCTGAAAATGGATATCGCCATGTCGACCAACTACATGGAAACCATCAAGGTCATGGTCTCAATCGGGCTTGGCTGGAGTATTCTGCCCGCCACCCTGATAGATGACAGCGTAAAGGCACTGAGCCTGAAAGAGAACCACCTGAGCCGGACGCTGGGTTGCGTTCACCACCGCAACCGCAGCCTCTCAAACGCGGCAGAGGCGTTCATCAAGGTTCTTAAAGAACACCCTGAGCGATCAATTCCCTGAGCGCGTCGGGCGTGTCGATATCACAACAGACACCGGGATCATCAACCGCTACCTGCTCAAGGTGCTGCGAGTACGTATTGATCACGGACTGGGCGCCCCCCTCACCTGCCAGCGCCGCCAAGTCGCCGTAGAAGGCTTTTCCAAACACCACCGGATGGCCTGGATTGCCGTCAAATACAGGGCGGCGCAAGGTGTCTTTCCCGACTCCTCGCGCCAGCCGGTTCAGCGTGTCACTGCGCAACAAGGGCAGATCCACCGGCAGTAT
>PAKT01000018.1 GCA_002710725.1 Spongiibacteraceae bacterium | reverse complement strand
GGAGACGGGAGACGCAAAAGCGAGTGCGGCTTCGCCGCACAAAGCTGCGTGGAGCTGCGAAGCAGCCAATCTTGGCGTCTCCCGTCCAGCGTCTCCCGTCTCCCAACGCAAATTCCTTGCGATCGCTCCACCCTTCTGGTATAAAGTCGCGCTCCGTTTCGACCGCTGCATTTCCGTGGTTGGCTAATCGGGCCAGAATTCAGGCGTTTCGCCCCGGCGAGCACCTAAAAATCGAGTTAAATCAGACCTTTGTGATGAACAGCCCTTTGTGAAAAGGGACTGAAAGACGAGCGAGAGTATCATGTCCAGAGTGTGTCAGGTTACTGGTAAGCGTCCCGTAACCGGAAACAATGTATCCCACGCCAAAAACCGCACCAAGCGTCGTTTTTTGCCGAACCTGCACAGACATCGCTTCTGGGTGGAAGGTGAGAAGCGCTTCGTGACCCTGCGCGTTTCCAGCAAGGGTATGCGAATCATCGACAAGAGAGGTATTGATGCCGTGTTGAGCGACATCCGTGCCCGCGGCGAAAAGGTATAAGGTAGAACATCATGGCTAAGAAAGGTGTAACCGAGAAAATTCGTCTGGTGTCTTCTGCTGGCACTGGTCACTTCTATACCACGTTCAAGAACAAGCGTAACTCGCCTGACAAGTTCGAGTTCAAGAAATACGATCCGGTTGTTCGCAAGCACGTGATCTACAAGGAAGCCAAGATCAAGTAATTGATCCGGTTTCCCGCAAAGGCCCGGCATGCTCCGGGCTTTTTTGTGGGCGCTCGTCAGGCGGCTGCCCGACGCCTGGCCTCGTCGGCAATGCCCTGACTCATGCGCCGAAAACCGTCGCGCAAAAAACGCTCCAGCAACAGCCCGACCACCGGCACGAACCAGCCACTGAGTTCAAAACGTGACAGGTAGCGCGTGCTCCCATTGGACAGCGGTTCCAGCCTGTGTGAGCGGTAGCTTTTCATCGCCCCCAGCGGCGCCGGCTTGATGCCGTAACTGAGCAGACGACCGGGCTCGTTTTCAAAAATAAACTCCTGCTGAGGCTGGGCCATAAAGGGCAGTACCCGCACCCGCATGTTGATCGGATCGCCTACCTTGAGTGAGGATTCACACTGCTCGACAAAGGTATTCCACTGCGGATAGGCCTTCAGATCCGTCAGAACATCCCAGACCTGATCGACGCTCGCTTCAATCTCATGACTATATTCAATAATAATGGGCATTATTTTGCGCTCCGCGTATGCCAGTCCTGTGCAATGGGGCGCAATTTTGCCATAGTTGTTCACCTTATGCGTTAGACACTCAAACAACATGCAAAGCAACGGAAATTCTTACAACAGTATTGATGCCTGGCTGGACGGCGGCGCTTACCTGTCGATCCAGGGGCACAATATTTTCTACCGGGACAGCGGCGCGGACGACAAACCGACTGTACTGCTGCTGCACGGCTATCCCACCTCTGGCTGGGACTGGCATAAAGTCTGGCCCTTGCTGGAAAAACACTATCGCCTGATCGCGCCGGATTTGCTTGGCTTTGGCTTCAGCGACAAACCCCGGGCGCACAGCTACAGCATCCACGAACAGGCCGACATCATCGAGGCGCTGGTCACGGAGCTGAAACTCGAGCGCTTCCATGTGCTGGCTCACGACTACGGCGATACGGTTGCCCAGGAGCTGCTCTACCGGCAGAACGTCGGCAAGGGCAAGGGGCACTGGTTGAGCGCCTGCCTGCTCAACGGCGGCCTGTTTCCGGAAACCCACCGCGCCAGGCTGATACAGAAACTGCTGGAAGGACCACTCGGCCCCTACATCGCTCGCCTGTTCGGCAAGAGCCAGTTTGAACGGGCCTTCTGCGCCGTTTTTGGCAGCGCAAGTCGCCCGTCGCAGGCTGAACTGGACGGATTCTGGCAACTGATCTGCCGGCAGCACGGCAACCAGATCATGCACAAGCTGATTCACTATATGGCGGACCGCCGCCGCCACCGCGAGCGCTGGCTGCTCGCCCTGCGCGACAGCTGTGTGCCCGTTCTGCTGATCAATGGCAGCGCCGACCCGGTTTCCGGTGCCCATATGGTGGCCCGCTATCGCGAGCTGGTGCGCCCTAACGACCCGCTGGTCGAACTGCCGGATATCGGACACTACCCCCAGGTTGAGGCGCCTACGACCGTTGCCAACGCCTATCACAAATTTGCGCAATCACTCAGCGACTGAAGCCGGACGGAACAGAGGAGGTTCACCGTGGATTTTCAGTTTGAAACCTGTCGACGCATGATCTTTGCCCCGGGGGCCAGCGAACAGCTGCCGACACTGTGCCGCGAACTGGGCCTCAAACACCTGCTGCTGGTCACCGACCCGGGGCTGTCGGCCACCGGCATTGTCGACAGCATCGGCAAACTTCTAGAGCGGGCCGGCGTCTCCGTGAGTCGCTACAGCGATGTGCAGGCCGATCCGCCCGAAGCGGTCGTGCTGGCGGCTGCCGACTACGCCCGCCAGCAAAACGTGGACGGCGTTATCGGGCTCGGTGGCGGCAGCTCCATGGATGTGGCCAAACTGATTGCGGTACTGGCGCGATCGCGTCAATCACTGAGCGATATGTACGGCATCGGCAATGTTAAGGGCGAGCGTCTGCCCTTGATTCAGATACCCACAACCGCCGGTACCGGCTCGGAAGTCACGCCCATCGCTATTGTCACCACCGGCGAAACCACCAAGATGGGCGTCGTTTCGCCCCAGCTATTACCCGATATCGCCCTGCTCGACCCAAGCCTGACCACCGGCCTGCCCGCCGCGGTCACAGCGGCCACCGGCATCGATGCCATGGTGCACGCCATTGAGGCCTACACTTCCAAGCTGAAGAAGAACCCCTACTCCGACATGCTGGCACGCCAGGCCCTGACCCTGATGGCCGCCAACCTGCAAACGGCGATCGAGCATGGCGGTAATCTGGAAGCGCGCAGCAATATGCTGCTCGGTGCCTGCCTCGCCGGTCAGGCCTTTGCCAACGCACCGGTCGCAGCGGTGCATGCGCTGGCTTATCCGCTGGGCGGGCACTACCACATACCCCACGGGCTGAGTAATTCGCTGGTGCTGCCCAGCGTGCTCGAATTTAATGCCAGCGAAGCCGCTGCTCTATACGCCGAATTGCTGCCCTGCATCCGGCCGGGGGCGCACGCGCCGTCTCCCACTGCCGGCTGCGATCAGTTTATTGCTGCCATGCGAGAGCTGGTCGCGATCGCGCCCTTGCCACAAACCCTCAAGGATGCAGGTGTGCCGGAAGCGGATTTGCCAATGCTCGCCGCCGACGCCATGTTGCAGCAGCGACTGCTGGTCAACAATCCGCGCAGTGTCAGTGAAGCGCAGGCGCTGCAGATCTATCGCGCGGCTTACTAGGAAGAAGGTAATGGCCCAAAGGGATCGGACCCACTACAAAACGTTTTACCCCATCACCACCCGCTGGATGGATAACGATATCTACGGCCACGTGAATAACGTGACCTACTATTCTTATTTCGACAGCGCCGCCAACCGCTTTCTGATTGAAGAATGCGGGCTCGATATTCACGAGGGAGACGTTATCGGCTTTGTGGTGTCATCGGGCTGCGAGTATCTGTCGCCGATTGCCTATCCGGACAAAATTGAAGCCGGGCTGGCAATCGAGAAACTGGGCAACAGCTCGGTGCGCTACAACATCGGCATCTTCAAGGAAGGCGCCGAAACCGCCAGCGCCTATGGCTTTTTCGTGCATGTGTTTGTTACACGGAAAGATCAGAAGGCAACACCCATTCCTGACGCCATGCGCAGTGCCATGGTGGCCCTGAGCGCGGGCTAGGGCCTGTTCACACTAATTACTCGCTCGCCGCAAAAACTGCATCGCTTCATCGATCGCCGACCCACTGGTGGCAAAGGCCGTCAGATGGCCCCGCCACTTCAACAGATACAGTTCGCTGTAAACCCCCGCATCCTTTAACTCGTCGTAAAAATCGGTCGCATGGTCATCGCTGACCAGCAGATCGGCGGTGCCGTGGTAGAGAAAGAAGGGCGGTGCCTCAGCGTGCACATGGGCCGCCGGTGAGGCGGCTGCAAAAGTTTCCGGAATCTGGTCAATGGTTCCGCCCAGAAACTGCGGCACCAGTCGCCCACCGGTAAACTTGCGCAGATCCGACGGCGTTCCCCCGGCAACCACCGCAGCCGGTTTGGTATTTTGCCCGCCATGCGGCTTGTCCAGATCATTGCCGGTTCCCGCCACCAGCCCCAGCAGACTGACCAGATGCGCCCCGGCGGAATAGCCCAGCGCAGACACGTTTTCCCGGTCTATCGCATAGCTGTCCGCATTGCGCTGAATCCAGTGCATGGCGACCTGCAGATCGTGCAGCTGGGCGGGAAAGCGGTACTGCGGTGCAAAGCGATAGCCAATATTGACCGCAACAAAGCCACTGCTCGCCAGCCGCTTGCTGATGCTTTCCATATCCGTCGGCGTCCGGCCTTCCCAGCCACCGCCGTGCACTACCAGCACCGCCGGGAAAGGGCCCTGCCCTTCGGGCTGATAGATATCGGCGGTCAGACTCTCCGGCCAGTCCGCGGGGGTGTAGCGAACCGCGCGGACGAGCCGGTAATCGGTGTCCGGCAGCTCAACCGCTTTGGTCTGCGGCGGCGCTCCCGTGTGGGAGGCACAGGCAGACAGCAAGGCAATCAGGGGGTAAACAAGCAGGCGCACAGACGATTCTCCGGTTTGGCAAAGCCCTTGTACGGTAAAACCGGGGCTAGCGGTTTTTTAATCTCAGCAGACCTTCCTGGGTTACCGCGGCAACCAGCTCGCCTTTGCGGTTGTAGATACGGCCCCGGCACCAGGCCCGACCGTTAGCGGCTACATCGCTCTCGGTTTCGTAGAGCAGCCAGTCGTCTACCCGAAACGGGCGGTAAAACCATAAAGCGTGATCGAGGGAAATGGTCGCCAGCTCCGGATTGAGGAAGGAAACGCCGTGCGGGTTCAGGGCGGTAATCAGTATCGGATTGTCCGAGGCGTAGGCCAGCAATTGCTGGTGGGTGGCCAGATCATCACCCAGCTTATCCGTGGCTTTAAACCAACTGTAAGAGACCGCCTCCTTCGGCTGCGGGTTTTCAGGGTCCTGCGGATTCACCTTGCGAAACTCTATCGGCCAGCTGCCCCCGTTGGGAAAGTAGCGCTTGAGCCGCTCATCGTCGCTGATCAGCGATTCCGGCGGCGGCACATCCGGCACCGTGTGCGCGTGCTCAAAACCGTCTTCCTCTACCTGATAAGACAACATCGCGCTGAAAATCGCCTTGCCGTACTGCTGGGCCACCACTCGCCGGGTCATAAAACTGCGACCGTCGCGAATAGCTTCAACGTCGTAAACCACCTGTCTGTTCGGGTCACCCATGCGCAGGAAATAAGCGTGCATGGAATGCAGGGTAAATTCAGCCGGCACCGTGCGACCGGCGGCACTTAAAGCCTGCGCCAGCACCTGACCGCCGTAGATGCGACCACCACTGTTGTGGGCCGCCCGGCCGGTGTAAAGGTTGATATCAATTTCTTCGAGCTGGTTGCATTCCAGCAGCTCGGCGAGGGCCTTTTGCATAGGGGGAAACTCCGAAAATTCCGCTGCAGTTTTACCATTCCGTCCTCGTCAATGCCAGCGACGAGACGCAGGAGCACTGTGCAGGTGCGATCAAGGCTCGGGCGTGAGCTCTCTCCAGCCGAAACGATCACAGACCAGCTCAAAATCCTTGCCGGGCGATGTCTGCAGTTGAAGATCGGTCTTGCTAACCGGGTGCTGAAAAGCCATTTCCACACAAGCGAGCAATAAGCGATGACAGTTGTACTCGCTTTGAAAAAAGCGGTTGTGTACACCCTTGCCGTGCTTGGCATCGCCGATGATGGGGTGGGCGATATGCTTCATATGGCGGCGAATCTGGTGCTTGCGCCCGGTCTTGGGAAAACACTCCACCAGTGAGTAGCGGGTTTGCGGGTAGCGCTCTACGCACACCGGCAGCTCGACGGTAGCCAGCCGCCTGAAACGGGTTTCGGCCGCTTGGGGAGCTTTGTCCTGCCGGGCACGGCGATCGGTCATTTTATCGAGCTCTTCGCTCAGGGCATGATCAATGAAACCGCTCTCTGGAGCCCACCCTCGCACCACCGCCAGATAGCGCTTGTGTACCTGCTGCGCGGCAAACTGCTCGGACAGAACGCGGGCGATATCCGGGCTCAGGGCGAAGACGAGCACACCCGACGTGGGTTTATCCAGCCGGTGCACCGGGTAGACCCGCTGCCCAATCTGGTCGCGAACCAGCTGCAGGGCAAAGCGGGTTTCGCTTCGATCAATGGCACTGCGATGTACCAGCAAACCGCTGGGCTTGTTGACCGCCACCAGATACTCGTCGCGATAGAGAACGTCCAGCATGTAACCGTATCCGACAGGCTGCTTGAGAGGCGCCAGTATACCTGCTCGAGGCTTGTGCATGGATGCACTCGACGCCGCGAGCAAATAGGGCTAGCGTGAACGACCCAACAATAATGGAGCTCTCCCGATGAGCAAGATAACCCTCTACGGCGTGCCGGTTTCACCCTATGTGCGCAAGGTTCGCGCCGCGCTTGTCTACAAAAGTATTCCCTTTGATGAGGTGTTTGTGATTCCGGGCAGCCCTGATCAGCCGGAGGAGTTCAAGGCCAACAGCCCGCTCGGCAAGATTCCCCTGCTGAAGGTGGGCGAGCGTTTCCTGAGCGACTCGGCGGTAATCTGCGCATGGCTGGAGCGCGAGTTTCCGGATAAGCCGCTGTTGCCTGGAGATAACTTCGAAGCCGCGCGCGCACTGTGGTTTGAAGAATACGCCGGCTCGGTGATGACCACAGCTATGGCGGGTCACCTGTTTGCGGAAGTGGTTTTGGCCAAGGCCGTGTTCAAACGCGAGCCGATTCAGTCCGATATCGACAAGGCTCTAAATGAAGAGCTGCCCGCTATCTTCGACTACCTTGAAAGTCAGATCAGCGGTGACACCCTGTTAGGCTCCGGCTTCTCTCTTGCAGATCTAGCGGTGGGCGCGATCAGCGCGGCCATGTTGCATGCCAGCCACACCGCCGACCCGGAAAAATGGCCGAAAACCGCCAGTTATTTGTCAAACTTACTGGAAGGCGAACTGTTTTCTCCGCTGATAGAGGAAGAAAAACAATTGCTTGCCAGCTTCGGCTAAAACGATACGGGAAATTCTCCGTTTTGTAATAGGGCTGTCATAGGGCGGGCGTTTAATAACCAATAGGGGTACTTTCCCCGGGTTAAAAGAGCGCCTGATTTTTTATGTTAGATCGTGACAGCCAACAGCAGATTCTGGATATTCTTCGCAACGGTCGGCTCAGCACAGTTTTTCAGCCCATTGTCGATCTGCGCAGCCGTGACTTTCTTGCTGTTGAAGCGCTGACCCGAGGGCCCAAAGGCAGCCCGCTGCACAGCCCCGCCGAACTTTTTCCAAGGGCTGAACGCGTCGGCATGATACGCGAGCTCGAGCTTTCCGCACTGGAAACCGCTGCAAAGGCTTTTTGCACGCTCAATCTGCCAGCAAAACTTTTCGTCAACATCAGCCCTATGAGCCTGGTGTCCGCTAACGCAGTGATTATTGCCCGGGATGTTCTGCAGCGCAGTGGGCTGCGCGCTGAAAATGTTGTTCTCGAATTGTCTGAGCAGTACCAGACCGAAGACTACTCAGCGCTGGTCTCTGCTCTTGAGGCCTTCAAGCAGGAGGGCTTTGGCATCGCGGTGGACGACCTGGGGGCTGGTTATGCCGGTTTGAAAACCTGGTCACAATTACAGCCCGACTTTGTCAAAATTGATCGTCACTTTATTTCAGGCATTGATAAGGACCCGATCAAGCACGAGTTTGTTCGCTCCATCCTCACCATGGCGCAGGAGATCAAATCCCGCGTTATCGCCGAAGGCATTGAAACCTTTGAAGAGCTTCAGGTGCTGCGGGAGCTCGGCGTTCGCTACGTGCAGGGTTATCTGCTGGGCAGACCCAGTGCGATCCCGGAAATTACCGATAACATTCACCGACTGGCCGATCGACCCGCCATGCGCGAGCGAGCTCTGGCAAATCGAAAAGTCATTGGCGCATTGGCTCAGGACTTCCCCTCGATTGATGTCCATACGCGGCTGGAGGATGTTGTCAGATTGTTCAAGGCCCAGGCGGGCATCAGCAGTTTGCCAGTCCTGCATCACAACACCCCGACCGGAATCATCAGCCGACAACAGGCGCTGGAAATTTTCTCCGAGCGCTTTGGTCCGGAACTCCACGGCCGCAAACCCGTCGTGCAGTTTATGAACGACAAACCTATTGTGGTGGAATTCAACACCCCGCTCGAGGACGTCAGCTATCTGTTGACTGAAGATGTACAACAGGACTTGATTCAGGACCTGATTATCGCCCAGCAGGGTCGCTATCGCGGTATCGCAAAAACCTCGGCCCTGCTGCGTGCCATCACCGACCAGCAAATCAGCAGTGCCCGCCACGCCAACCCCTTAACCCAGCTGCCCGGCAATGTTCCCATCAACGAGCGTGCGCAGACTCTGATCAATGCGCAGGATGAGTTCTGGGTCGCCTATTGCGATCTGAACGACTTCAAAGCCTTCAACGATGTCTACGGTTACGCGCTGGGCGACAAGGCCATCCTGCTGCTGGCCAATCTGCTCAGTGAAACGGTGGATTGCGACCTGGATTTTGTCGGCCACATCGGCGGCGATGATTTTATTCTGCTGATGCGCAGTGAGGCGGCACCCGAGCTGTGCGCCACTATGTGTTCGCGGTTTGAAGCTCAGGTGCGCCAGTTATACGACCCGGCTGCCCTGAGCAATCGCGGTATCTGGTCACCGGACCGCCGGGGACGGCAGAGCTTTTTTCCTTTGATGAGCCTGTCGATAGGCCTCGTCAAACCCAGGCTCTCTAGTGGCCTGCGCGCTGACGACGTTAGCGCACTGGCCAGTGAGGCGAAGAAAGAGGCCAAACGCTTACCGGGTGGCGGGGTCTATGTCTCGGACGCCCGATTTCCCGAAGTCGCCTCACACTACCTGCGAGCCACCGCCTGATCAGGCTACAAAAACTGATAGTCCTCCGGGTTAACCGAGCGGGTCCACTCCCAGAAATCGCGCAGGCGCCAGGGCGAGAGCACCGTCACCTTACCCGCATCGTTTTGATACCAGCTGTGCTTCACCGTCGGGTGAGACCAGACCATCTCTGACAGTTCCTTTTGCAGGCGCTGCTGATAGCCCTCGTGCACTTCCGGTTTCACATCCATGGCTCGCCGCCCTTCGACGAGCAGTGTTTTCAACGCAGACAGTGTGTAGCGCACTTCGCATTCGGAGTTGAAAATAAGACTGCCACCAAAGGCCAGATTGGTGCCCGGACCATAAAGACAAAACAGGTTGGGGAAATTCGGCACGGTAATGCCGAGATAGGCTTCCGGCTCCTCACCCCACTGCTCACGCAATGATTTGCCCTCGCGGCCGATAATCTCCATGGGCCAAAGAAAGCGGTTAGCGTAAAAACCGGTCGCGTAAACGATGATGTCCGCTTCAAACAGATTGCCGTTGTTATCCACCACGCCGTTTTCAGTGATCTCGCGAATGCCGTCAGTATGCAATTCCACCTGCGGTTTTTTCAGGGCGGTCAGCCAGCTGCCGTTGTCCTGCAGGGTGCGCTTGGCCAGCGGCACATAGTCGGGGACAACCTTGGCCAGCAGCTCTTCATCATCGCCCACTTGCTGTTTCATCCAGTCGGTGAAGACTTCGCGCACCATCTCGTTCATTTCATTGATGGATTTGTCCTGGTGCGGCCAATCCGGATCAATTTTCAGGCTCGGCAGCAGGCCGTCGCAGGCCGGCCAGAACAGCAGAAAGCGATACCAGCGCGAGTAGAAAGGCAGTTTCTTCATGCACCACTGAGCGCCACTTTCCACCTTGCGGTGGTAGTCGACGTTGGGAAACATCCAGGGCGCCGAGCGCTGATACACTTTCAGTTCGGCGACATCGTCGGCAATGGTTGGCACCAGCTGAAAGGCACTGGCGCCGGTGCCAATGACCGCGACACGCTTGCCTTTGTAATCTACATCAGAGCGCCACTGGGCAGAATGCATCGCGGTGCCACTAAAACTGTCCCGACCTTTTATATCCGGCAACTTCGGCCGGTTGAGCTGGCCCACCGCACTGATCAACGCCTGGGTTGCATGGCGCTGTTCCGCACCATGCTTGTCCCGGGTAGTTACCTGCCACAGCTTGTTAGCTTCATCGTATTCCGCCTTCACCACTTCCGTGTTAAAGCGGAAATGCTCGCGAAGATCAAAGCGATCCAGACAGTCTTCGAAGTATTTCTGCAGTTCCGGTTGCTGAGCAAAATATTCCGTCCAATCGTGGTTCGGCGCAAAGGAATAGCAGTAAAAATGATTGCCCACATCCACCCGGCAACCGGGGTAACGGTTTTCATACCAGGTGCCGCCGACGCCCGCATTTTTTTCGATGACAGTAAAAGAAATACCGGCCTCTTTCAGACGAATGCCCGCCAGCACACCGGACATGCCACCACCGATTACCGTTACATGAAAATCGGCCCGCTGCTCGGCGGGAATCTCACTCCAATCGAGTTGCCGGGCATCGCCATCCAGCTCCATTTCCTCGAGCATCATCGGCACATAGTCGGCGGGTACTTCCTCGGCCACCAGAAAGCTCATCATGCGGCGGATGGTTTCGTGATCATCGATGCGTACCGGCTGGCAGCCGTTGTCCCGATAGCGCTTTATAAGCTCAAGCGCCTGCTCCCGAACTGCGGCCTTGTCTTCTTCCGACATATAGCCCTGCACTTCGTTGAGGTAGACCCCCATCGGTCGAATCGAGCCATCCAACAGTGAGGTGTCACCGCTCATATGGATCATCGACAGCATCAGGGTGGGAATCGACGCATCCTTCAGCGCCTCGGCAATAAAGTTGTCGTCTTCGGTAATCCGCTCGGGAGCCGGGGCCAGCGCTTGCGTCATTGAGAGCCTCCTGTCAGTTTGTTATCGCATCAAGCATACTCAGAGGCAGCAAGCGGCGAAATTACAGCTGCGTTATTTTGATTGTGAAGAGGGCGCGCCCATGCTGATAAAAACCCGGCGATTCTCTGCCCGTCAGTTACAGCGCTTTCGCGATTTGCAGCGCCTGTCCTTTGATATTCTCGAGGACACCGCCTCCCGACTGCGCACCGGTGATACCGAAAAGGCTATTGCCCACACACTGGTCAAACGCTATCGCAAAGCCGGTGTCGATTCGTTTTTTCATTTACCGGTAGTGCTGTTTGGCGAGCGCACCGCCCTGCCCGGCGACTGGTCGCTGGGGCATTTCTTCCCCAGAGATCGGGCCCTGGTCGAAGGTGACAGTGTCATTCTCGACGCCGCGCCGCTGTTCGCCGGCTACATGGTGGATACCTCTTACAGCACCTGCTTTGGGGACAAGGCAGAACATGACGCCATGATGCGCCACCTGGCCCAGTATCGGGACAGTGTTCCCTCAGCGCTAAACCGGAGCGAGCATTTTCAGGCCATTGCTGACGATGTCGCCCACACCATGCGAGCGGCGGGCTATGAGCCGGTGCACACCAAGCATCCGGGTGAAGTGCTCGGGCACCGGGCGATAAAAACACCGCGTTTTCCCATACCACTGCGAATGCAGGGCTTTGACGCGGTCAGCCTGAGCTGGTTCAAACTGAAGGACAGTCTCGCCACTAAGGGTATGGGCCGGCGCAGCCCGCTGTGGAACAGCTCAAAAGCGTCCGATCACCGCGCCCACGATGGCCTGTGGTTGGTGGAACCCCATGCCGGCGCCGACGGGGTGGGCGCCAAGTGGGAGGAAATTCTGCTGGTCGAGAACGGACAGGCGCGCTGGCTCGACGACAATCCGCCCCACGTTCGCCAGTGGCAGGCACTGGCCACAGCGTAAGATATTAGCTGCCGAAGTCGGCGGGCTTGTTTCGATCCCGAGGCCAGTCCGAAAAGGCCAGAAAAAACAGAAAACCGATATTGATCAGGGGCAGCATCACCAACAGCGACAGCCAGCCGGAGTAGCCCGCCTTCTCGCAGATTTTCCAGAAGGGAACTACGATCAGTAACAGGGTCAGCAAAATACCCAGATTAATTTCCATTAAACTCTCCGTGAGTTGTGCGGTGGCGTCCGCGCGCCGTGAACGTTAAAGTGTAGTGTCGAGGCATATTGTTGAAAATACTATGAAAAAAGTCGCGCTTCACTGGCAGATTGCCATCGCTATTGTTCTCGCCGTGGTTATCGGCTCCATCACCGGCACCGAGGCCGGAATCGGTGGCCTCACTTTTTACGCGGTGTACGCCTTTCTCGGCACCCTGTTTCTCAATGCCCTGAAGATGATCATTGTGCCATTGGTCACGGCCTCGATCATCAGCGGCATCGCCAATATCCGCGATGGCGAAGGCCTGGGCAAGCTGGGCGGCAAGACCGTGCTGTTCTATATGATGAGCAGTTTGCTGGCGATTCTGGTCGGGCTGGTGATGGTCAACCTGCTGCAGCCGGGTACCGGCTCCGATCTTGCTGCAGGCCTCACTGGCGACAGCTCGGTTGAAGAGGTGCTCGCCAAGGTCGAAGGCAAAAGCACGGCCGATGTGGTGGATGTGTTTATCCGCATGGTGCCGCCCAATATTGTTGCCGCCGCCGCCGAGGGGCAGATGCTGGGTCTGATCTTTTTCAGCCTGCTGTTTGGTTATTTCCTGTCCCAGAGCGTGTCGAAACAGACCGATACGGTTCGCGAGTTTTTCACCGGGCTGATGGATATCATGACCCTGATCACCCTGTGGGTGATGAAGTTTGCACCGCTCGGCGTGTTTGGTCTGGTCGCCAAGACCGTTGCCGATACCGGCTTTGCCAGCTTTAAACCGGTGCTGGTATTCTTTTTTACGGTGGTGATCGCGCTCGCCATCCACGCCTTTGTCACCATGCCGCTGCTGCTTAAATTCGTGGGTCGGATTAATCCCGCCAAACACTATCGGGCCATGTCACCGGCCATGCTTACGGCATTTTCTACCGCCTCCAGTTCGGCCACCCTGCCCGTAACCATGGAGTGCATGGAAGAAGCTGGCGTCAGCCAGCGGGTGCGCGGCTTTGTGCTGCCCCTGGGGGCCACAGTGAATATGGATGGTACTGCTCTTTACGAATGCGTCGCCGCCATCTTTATTGCCCAGGCTTTTGGCATAGAGCTGAGCTTTGTCCAGCAGTTCACCATCGTAATGGTGGCCCTGCTCACCTCGATTGGCGTGGCCGGCATTCCCGCCGCCAGTCTGGTGGCGATCTCGATTATCCTCGGGGTAATTGGTCTGCCGCTGGAAGGTATTGGCCTGCTGATGATTACCGACCGCGTGCTGGATATGATGCGCACCGCGGTTAACGTGTTCAGCGACAGTTGCGCGACGGTGATCATCGCGCGCAGCGAAGGCGAACAAACCAAACTGGTATGAAGTACTGCCCGGAGTGCGGTGTAGCGCTTACTGAACAGAGTATTCAGGGGCGAGGCGAGGCGGTGCGCTGCGCCGCCGGACATCTGAGTTATCCCCCCGGCCCCAAGATTCTGGTGGCGGCCTTTGTCAGTTGCGGCGACAAACTGCTGTGGATGAAGCGCGGCAATCCGCCGCGCGCCGGTCACTGGGCCATTCCCGCCGGTTTTATGGAAAGCGGCGAAACCCTGCGCGAAGCTGTGGCCCGTGAGCTGTGGGAGGGAACCTGTGTCAGTCTGCCCGCCGAAGCCTTCACGCCTTACATGATCGGTTCAATCAATTTTATCAGTGAGGTGTATATCGGCATGCGGGCTACGGTGACTACGGAAGACTGCGCCTGTGGCGATGAGGCCACCGATGTGGGGTTTTTTCGGGAAGAGGAAATCGACTGGGATGAAGTCGCCTACCCCAGCGCCAATGCGGCGGTGAAAACCGCCTACCGGGAAGCCCGCAGCAAACGCTTTGGTGTCTACCACGGTAACTTCACCCGCGAGCTGGACCAGCTTGATCTGGTTTGGCAACCGGGCGATTAACCCCCCGGGGCGGTTTCGGGCCGCTACAGCAACGCGACCCCTGCCAGCCACGGATGCCCGTAGAGCAGCGCCGCAAACACCGCCAGGCCAATTACCGCTGACACCGCGGTTTTACCCGCACCCACCGGGGCCGGCTTAACCCAGTCGCCTGCGTGGGCATTGATCAGCGGAATTTCCGCCAGCGCCCACAGGGCCAGACCACCGAACAGCAGGAGGGACCGCGGATCGCTGTTTACCAACAGGTGGGCCACCGACCACACCACCACGCTGAGCAACTGGGGGTGGCGCAGAAACTGTTTGATATCGGTAGGCGCATTGGCCGCGACAAACAGACAGGCCGCCAGCGCCATCAGTACCAGGCTGATCGGTCGCGCCCAATCAAAAAGCCACAGAGCCTGGCCCGCGCCCATCTGCTGCCAACCCTGCGCCAGCAGCACAATGGCACCCACCATCAGCAGTGAAAACAGGCCCTGATAGGGCCACTTGCCCAGAGTGTCGATAAGCCGCTGGCGCGGCGCGGGAAGCAGGCGAATGGAAAAATGAACCGCCGCCCACAGCAGTAATCCAGCTATCAATAAGTGCATGATCAGACTCTCTTTATTATTGATGCACCCACCTTAGCCGAAGGGCGAAGAAAGCTAAATATTCATTCACTATACGATCGTAGAGTTTGTTGCTAAGCTGCCTCCTACTACCTTTACATAACAACAGCGACGGACGAGGAGACTCCCGTGGAAAACGAACGCCCCACACCACTGGTTGAAGACATCGACGGTACCCGCAAAAAGCTCGAGCAGTGGTTTGCCCGAAAACTGCAGTCCGACGGGCCGGTCCGCATTCCGGAGCTGAAAATTCCCGAAACCACCGGCATGTCCAATGTCACCCTGCTATTTGATATCGAATACGAGAAAGACGGCAAGACACTGCAGGAAGGATGTGTAGGCCGGCTGCAGCCCGAGATCGAAAGGCCGGTATTCCCCGAGTACGACCTGTCGATCCAGTACAAGGCCATGGATATTGTCGGCAGCAAAACCAATGTGCCGGCACCGGGTCTGCTGGGCTTGGAGCTGGATACCTCACTGCTGGGAACCGGCTTTTACATCATGAAAAAATCCGAGGGTCGAGTGCCCCCGGATATGCCTCCCTACAGCATGGACGGCTGGATGCTGAACGAGATCGGGCCCCAGGAGCGGGAAAGCCTGTGGAACGCCGGCATCGACACCATGGCCAACCTGCACCGTCAATGCCGCGACTACAAAGCCCTCGGTTTTGACTTTCTGGAGCGGCCCGAACTCGGCGCAAATCCACTGCAACAACAACTCGCCTACTGGGAGAACTACGGCAAGTGGGCCATGGAAGGCCGGCCCCATCCGATCTGCGACCCGGTGATGCAATGGCTGAAAGACAACCAGCCCAAAACAGAAGAATTCGGTTTGTGCTGGGGCGACTCGCGCATCGGCAATATGCTGTTTGCCGAAGACTGCAAAAGCGTTACCGCCGTACTCGACTGGGAGATGATCACCCTCGGCAACCCGCTGCAGGATCTGGCCTGGTGGAACTACCTGGATTACTTCTTTTCGGACGGTCTCGGCATTCCCCGCATGGAAGGCCTGCCGAGTTATGAAGACACGGTCGCGCGCTGGGAAAAGGCCTCAGGCTTCAGCGGCGAGCACTACAAATACTATTGGATATATGCCGGCCTGCGCTACGGCTACATTATGAGCCGCATCATGGTCGCGCAGCAGCAGGAAGACCAGATCGTTGAAAATTTCGCGACGACGGTTTTGCAGAAAGTGATGCAGGATATTTAGCGGTCGCTGATTCAGCTAACACTCTGTCATTGGTATGACAGAGTGTTAGCGCTTAGCGTTGCCTCCCTGCTCAATAAACATAAGCCCGATAATTTTCAATCTGCATTGTCCAGTCGTAATCCAGATATTTGATTTTCGGGTCCTTGTCCTGGGGAATGGTTCCGTATTTTTTCAGTATCGCGCGCTGATCATCGGCTGAACCAAAATCTGCCTTGAACCAGCTCATTAATGCCGGCGCATAAACCCGATTATCGTCCGGCAAATATTCCACATGAAGTTGCAGATAATCCTTACTGCTGTCATCCAGTTGCCGATCTACCCATTCGGTTTGATAGGCCACCACCGGAGGGCAACTTTTTGCGCCGCAATTGAGCGCAAAGTGAATGCGGTAGTCCACTTCGTTTACTGCAAACTTGCGAATGAATGGTTTGCGCAGGCTCAGGTTGCGTATAAAACCCAGTGACAACACAACCGCACCACGGCGCAATACGCCGTGCTCGATATCTTCCATACTGACCGTATAGCCGGCTATCGCAATTTGCTCCTTGCCAAAAAAATCGCTGCGATCTTCCTGATACAGCGTAGGATCCGTTTTCAGAAAGTACTGGGTATAGCCATTGTAGATATTGATCCAGAAGGTCAGCTGTTTCTGCTGAGTATCGAGCGCTTTGTCCAGTGCTTCCGGGTCGAGCTGTTCGAAGAGCTCAAGATGCCTGTCTACCGGCAGATCGTGAATAATGCGATCAACAAAATTGGCTGACAGCGCATCCACCGGCTGCTCCGTCAGTGTCGTCTGGTCGAGCTCAACGGTGCGCGGCAAGGCCATAAGCGTGCTCCAACAGAACAGGGCGATAAAACCCAGCGCCAAACGTTTCATAATTGCTTTCTCCTGTTGTCGTAATCGACAACGTCATTTCTAGAAGCGAAAACCAAGTTCTGCCGACAGACTTTTCGGCGGAAAGACTCCCACAAAATGCGCGCCAACAATGGCGATATCGCCCGCCTCGCGGCGCACAACTTCATCTGTCAGGTTGCGCCCGACGACCCGAAAATTCCAGCGCCCGGCCGGACTGCTAACGCCGGCAAAGGCACTGTAGCGAATAAAGTCCGGCTGGCTGTCGATCGGGTCGAGATCCACATTCAAAAACTGTTCACTGGCGCCCTCGGCGACAAGGCCCAGCGCAAAGGGCAATTCAAAAGTCGGCAACAAACCCTGAAAACCCAGCTGCACACTGCCGGAGTATTTTGGCGCCCGCTGCAATACCTCACCACTGAGGTCCTGACTGTCTTCATCGGAGTCGGCACGCGCGGGCGCATTGTCGTAGTCCTCATATTCGGCGTCGAGATAACCCAGAGACAGAGCGATGGAAAAACCCCAGCTCGACTGCCAGCGGGAAGAGAGCTCCAGGCCTTGAATTTCTGCGCGAGCGGCGTTACCTACAAAAAACTCGGTGCCGTCGAGCGCGGCAACCTGCAGATTCTTGAAATCACTTCGGAATACGCCCAGCTCACCGCTGAAGCCGTTGATCGGGCTGAGACGCAAACCCAGCTCGTAGGTAGTGGAGTTTTCCTCATCAAATTCGGCGCGCTCCGGCACTGCGGCCAGATTGTTAAAGCCACCGGATTTGAAGCCCCTGGCGACGGTTATATAACTGCTTAACTGGGGCGCAATATCCGTGAGCAGCGAAAGGCGCGGTGAAAAGTCATATTCACGACGCGTGGCGCTGAGCTGGTATTCTTCCTCACCCAGTGCCTGGCCAAGGAGGGGGCCACTGGCGCCGAAAAATTCAATACCCAAATCACCCTCTTTGGTTTCTTCGGTATAGCGACCGTCGAAACGCAGCGTCCAGATATCCCAAAAATCCCAGCGTACTGAACTGAAGGCCGACAAGGTCTCCTGGCGCTGCACGAGACGATGGCGGCTGGTGCCAGTAGCCGCCATGTCCGGGTCGGTCGCTGCCGGCGTGGTCGCCAAAAGCGCACTGAGGTCTGTAATCACCGAGCCGGAACCCGCCCCGATGACATTGTCCGCCAGCGGCGTCAGCACCGCGCCCAGCCCGGTTTCAAAAGCATTGATATCGGCCAGCAGGTCCAGATCGGACTGGAAGTAATAGAGCCCGCTGCTGACATCCCCCCAGCCGAAGAGTTTGTCAAAACGCAGTTCTGCGCTTTGCTGGCGATAGCGCTCGTCCGAGGGGAAGGTCAGAAAAGGCACCGGGCTGATATCCACATCGAAATCCGCCACCGTATCCTGGCGGGAGCGACTGCCGAGAAAGCGCAGCCGACCCACATCCAGCTCCCATTCAGCGCTTAAGATCAGATCGCGCCCTTCGATCTTTGCACCGGAATTGCGGTTGTCGGTGTGGGTTCGGTTGTCGGTGATATCGGCTGAGGTTTCCGGGTCAAACTGTCGATACAGCGTCAGCGTCTCCTCATTGGCCCGGCTCAACTCAAAACTGTCACCGCGCTGCCGGATATCGGCCCGCTGAACACTCAGGCCATAGCGCTGATTGTCCGTCGGCGTCCAGGCGAGCTTGATGCGGCCGCTGCGCCCCGGGCGCGAGAGATCGGTGCGCTGCTGCGTGGTGTTGAACAGAAAGCCATCCTCGTCGACATCGGCCACCGCCACCCGGGCGGCAAAACTGTCACTGAGTGCACCGGAGAGCGCCGCGCGACGGCGCTGGCGACCATCGCTGCCGCGCTGATACTCGGCGTAGCCCTCCGGCTCCCAGGTCACTGGCGCGGTTTGTACATTGACGGCGCCGGCGACCGTATTCTTGCCCAGTACAGCGCCCTGCGGCCCGCGCAGGATCTCCACCTGCTGCACATCCAGAAAATCAAACAGGGCCACCTGGGGGCGCCCCAGGAAGACCCCGTCCACAAAGAAGCCGACCGACTGCTCGGCGCTGCGCACGCTGCCCGTGCCCAGCCCGCGGACAAACAGGAAGGTGTTGGTGGGAGTAATCGCCAACTGGGCGTTGGGCAGGCGGTCCGACAAGGCCTCCAGATCGGTGATATCGGTCTCCCGCAGCTCGAGATCGGCCGTTATGGTCACCGAGATTGGCGTATCCGCCAGCGTATCGCCGCTGCGGGTGGCCGAAACCACCACTTCTTCAAGGGCTGGCGCTGTTGACGATGTTGCACCAGCCGCGCCATTGGCAAGCAATAGCAGCAGCGGCGCGCTGAACACAGAAAAATTAAACCGCAAGTTCGTGACCCATTCGTGAAAAGTAACCGTATTACGAAGACTACAGGCACTTGGATGCCCTATAGTGGTCAGCGTTACAGCCGACGCAAACCTTGTTGTCTGAGCTAACGAGCCACCCATACCGCAGGAAGTGAGTGTGAGCGCCAGAATCCGGTATTACATACAGCTAAGCATCGCCTGGTTGCTGGTGATTACCGGGACGCTTATCGTTTTTTCGCCGTTTCCGCTGGGGGCGCTTACCCTCACCCTGGGCCTGTCCCTGTTGATTTACACCAGTGAACCCTTTCAGCAGAAACTGCACGACTACCGCAGTAGCCATCACGGTATCAATCAGCGCATTGTGCAGATGGAAGACAAACTGGAAAGGCGCCTGCGGATTATCAGCCACACCCTGCAGAAAACCCGCCCGCGGGCCAAGGATGAGTAAGGCTCATTCGATCGCCTGATCTGCCTTGTCCGGCTCGCCACGCACAAAACTCAGAATATGACCCTTGAACGCTTTTGCCAGATAATCGGTCTGCAGCGGTTTATGTTGCGCCGCGGCAAAACCAAAGTTTTCCATACGCTGTTTCAGCTTGTTCTTTCGGCCTCGGCCCGGATCCACAATAATCACTTCACAGTGCGCTTTGGCATGGCGGTCAATAAATCCTGCCAACAGTTCAACATGAGAGTCTTCATATAAAAGGTCGCTGCCAATAATCAGATCAAACAAACCCAGGCTGTCATCGCAGCTGACCCAGTCTGACTGCTCAAACGGAATGGCCCTGTCGTTATTGAGCGTTGCGTTGCGCTGCAAAAATCCATTCACTTCCGGGTGATAATCGGTGGCCGTAATATCGGCCTGCTGTTTGTTTAACAACAGACTGGACAGACCAATGCCACAGCCCACTTCCAGTATCCGTTTGGAGCCGGTCTCGAAGTCCATCATGAAATGGGCAAGCACCAGGCTCGACGGCCACAGCACGCCAAACAAGGGCCAGCTGGCCGAACTGATGCCGAGGTTTTCGGCAATGCTTTCAGGGTCGTGGAATTCCTGTGTATTGCGCAGTGTGCACAGGTGGATATCGGTTTTTCCAAACTCGACGGTTTGGTAACTCAGACGGAGTTCTGTCATGCGTTGGCCTCATACGGAGAGCGCTGAGCCAACTATCAACGTGCTACCGATAAGTGACAAAACGAGAATGTTCTGCCAGCGTATAGTATTCCGTACGCGAGGGTAAGGGTTTAAACAATCACCGCTTCTGCTGGCCGATAAACTCACCCAGTAACAGAAATTCCTCCCGGCGCGGGCTGTGTTTGCGCCAGGCCAGCCCGATGGAGCGCTGCACGGTTTCCTTGTCAAAGGGACGGGTTTTTACCTGAGTCCCGCTCAGTATTTTTCCGTCCAGCGCCATTTTCGGCAGCAGTGTCACACCGATCTGGTTCGCCACCATCTGCACGATGGTATTGAGGCTGGTGGCCTGGTATGGCGCGGTGACATCGCGCTCGCTCAAGCGGCAGGCTTCCAGAGCATGATCGCGCAGGCAGTGACCATCTTCGAGTAAGAGTACATCGCGCCCCTGCAGATCCGAGCTCACCAGTGGGGTTTTCGTGGCCAGCGGATGCTGCTCGTAATAGGCCAGCAAAAATTCGTCATTGAACAGGTGCTCAACTTCCAGCCCGTCACTGGGATAGGGTAAGGCGAACAGCACCACATCCAGCTCACCGTCGCGCAGGCGCTCGACCAGATTGCCCGACAGGTCTTCGCGAATAAAAAGCTGGCAGTCCGGGTATTTTTTGCGAAAGCGCGGCAGAAACTGCGGCAACAGGAAGGGGGCAATGGTGGGAATCACCCCGAGATGCAGGCTGCCGGTAAACGGCTTGCCGGCCGATTCCGCCAGCGCGACCAGATCGTCGACATTGGTCAGAATCCGCTGGGCGCGGGCCACGATCGACCGCCCGATATCGGTGAGCAACACGCTTTTGTTATCACGCTCTACCAATGTGACGCCCAGATTGTCTTCAAGCTCGGCAACACCGGCACTCAGGGTGGGCTGGGAGACATGGCAGGATTTGGCGGCCTGCCCGAAGTGTCGGTGCTTGGCGACCGCGCAAAGATAGTTAAGCTGTTTGAGTGTCGGCCTGTGCGCCATGACTGCATCCGTTAATTCCGAGGCCGATTACTCTAGTCCGTTTGCGGCCATCGGGGCAAGGCCGCTTCAAGCGCGTTGGGTCAGCTTGTGCAGCAACATTCCCGCCAGCATGGCGCCCACAAACACCAGCACATCAACCAGCCCCGTGGTGATATTGACCAGCGCCGGCGCCGGACACAAACCGCTCAGCCCCCAGCCCGCGCCAAACATCGCCGCACCCAGCAGCAGGCGGCCATCAATTGCCGTCGCCGAGGGCAGACTGAAGCTCTCTGCCAGTACCGGCCGCGATTTGCGGGTAACCAGATAATAGCCGGGAATGGTCACCATCAGGGCGCCGCCCATCACCAGCGCCAGACTAGGGTCCCAGTGCCCGGCGACATCGAGGAAGTTCAGCACCTTGTCCGGAATCAGCATCCCGGACACCGCCAGCCCGATACCAAACAATACACCCGCCAGCAGGGCCGCAATCGACTCTTTCATTTTCACGCCCCCATCACATGACGTTGCACAAACACCGTAAGCGCAGCCACAGCCATAAACACACAGGGTGCCGCAATGGAGCGCGGCGACAGGCGACCAATACCGCACACCCCGTGGCCGGAGGTGCAGCCGGAACCCAGCCGGGTGCCGTAGCCCACCAGCAGACCGGCTGCAATCAGCACCGGCAGCGAGGCCCGCAAGACAATCTCGCTTGTCCCGACCCACTGATAGAGGGCAAGGCCACCGCCTGAAAGCAGACCGACGATAAAAAACCAGCGCCAGCGCGAGGCCGGGCTGTAATCGCTCAGCGCCGCACCGACAATACCGGAAATACCGGCTACCTTGCCGTTAAGCCAGAGCAGCATCAGTGCCGCCAGGCCAATCATTACTCCACCCGCCAGTGAAGCGATCGGGGTAAAGGTCGTTTCCATGGTTTAACTCCTGAAAGGGCTTTGGCCGCAGGCCAGATTGGCCGGCACGGCGATATCCATCATTTTCGGATCGGGCAAATCCAGCCCGTTCATGATCTCGATATACTCGTCACGGCTTTTACCCGCGATGCGCGGATTATTGGCTTTTTCTTCAGCAATGGTTGAGCGCGTCCAGCCCTTGTAGTCGTGGCCCGGATACACAAAGGTATCATCGGGCAGGGCAAACAGGGTGCCGGTAATCGAGTCGTAGCTTTTGGCCGGGTCGCCACCCTGAAAATCGGTGCGCCCACTGCCGCGAATCAACAGGCAATCTCCGGTAAAAACCGCTCGCTCGCCGCCGCTCTCCAGATAAAAACTGAAAGACTCATTGGTATGCCCCGGCGTAAACAGCGCGCGCAGACGGATATCGTCCAGCACAATTTCTTCACCGTCGGCCACTCGCCGTGAAACGCAGTCCGCCTTGGTGAATTCACCCATGATCGTAATGCAGCCGGTTTTCTCGCGTAACTCTCCCAGCGCGGTAATATGATCCGCATGGGTATGAGTATCCAGTGCGTAGCACAGGGTCAGCCGCAGCTCCGCCAGCAACTGCAGATAGCGATCAACCTGCTCAACAACCGGGTCGATCAACAAGGCGTTGCGCTCGGCCTCGGAGGCCAACAGATAGGTATAGGTTCCCGATTCAGCGTCAAACAACTGTCGAAAAATCATGCCAGCCCTCCTCCAGATGTGTTGCGAATGATGACAAACAGGGCAGTAGCCATAATCAGCCCCGCAAAAATACGTTGTAGCAGGGCGCCGGAAAGGTGCCGGGCCACCACAAACCCGACGCTCAAACCCAGCACGCCGCCACCGACAAAAGGCGCGACCGTTATCCAGTCAAAACGCACACCCTGAGCCATCGCGGCGAAAACACCACCCCCGCTAATGGCGGAAATGGTCAAAAGCGAGGTGGCCACCGCCGATTGAATACTCAGCTGCGTGATAAACATCAGCGTCGGCACAATTAAAAAGCCGCCGCCAACACCAAACAGACCGGACAGAAACCCGGTCGTCGCTCCCGCCACGGACAGAGCCACCGCGCAGGGGCCGCTGAAGCGAAACTGACCATCGGCACTCAATCGGCACAAAGCGTTAGCGTTTTCCGTCACAAAGGACGCCCTCACCACCTTGGCCTCTTCCGGTGCACGCAGCGAACGTCGCCACATATAACTGGCAATAAACAAAGCCAGCACCCCGAACAGCGTCAAAACCAGCGACTGCGGCCAGCGCATGGCCAGTTGAATGCCGAATGGCGTAAAGAGCATACCCGCCACAGCAAATACCAAGGCCGGTTTAAAGGAGATTCGCTTCGACGGTATTGCGGCCAGCACACCAACCGCCGCCGTAATCCCCACCACCAGCAGTGACAGCGGCACGGCCCGCTCCATCGAATAACCGAGACCATACACCAGCAGGGGAATGGCAAAGAGCGAGCCGCCCCCTCCGGTAAGCCCCAACGCCAAGCCAACGATCGCGCCAAACAAGAGTGCCAACATGGTCAACCGTACTTGGCAAAAAGCTGGGTGTATTTTTCGATGCGCGCAATATCTACGCGCTGCCCTTCCAGCTCACGTTCCAGCGCGCAGGTCACGGCCTTGTAAAACACCTTGTCCAAAGCCTTACGTACTGCAGCCAGTTGCTGCACGACTTTCTCGCAATCGTCTTCTTCATCGACCAGACGCTGCACACCGCGCAGCTGACCTTCAGCGCGTTTCAGGCGATTCAGCATTTCGTGTTTTCTGTCGTACCAGTCTGTCATGGCGTTAACTCGGGCTTTTCAGTTAATAACAAGATACCCCTGGGGGTATCCTGTTTCAAGCCGGCAACGGTGGCCATCCTGGGACGCTCTGATTAAACTGCAGCGCTCACAGGAGAACCCCATGACAGAACAAAGCAATCCTGGCCCACTGGCGGGCATTCGCGTACTGGAACTGGGCCAGTTGCTGGCCGGCCCCTTTACCGCCTCCATCCTTGGCTACTTTGGCGCCGACATCATCAAGGTCGAACCCCCGGAAGGCGATCAGATCCGTCGCTGGCGTATCGTCAAAGACGATACCGCCCTGTGGTGGTACAGCCTGGGCCGCAACAAGCAGTCCATCGTGATCGACCTCAAAAGTGAGGAAGGCCGGGCACTGGTAAAAGAACTGGCCAACGAGTGCGACGTATTAATCGAAAATTTTCGCCCCGGTGTGATGGAGAATTGGGGGCTGGGCCCCGAGGATTTGAAAGCCACCAACCCGGACCTGATCTACACCCGCATTTCCGGCTACGGTCAGACCGGCCCCTATTCCACCAAACCCGGCTTTGCCTCGGTGTGCGAAGGCATCAGCGGCTTCCGCTTTCTGAACGGCTTCCCGGATGAAGCGCCGGTGCGCCCTAACCTCAGCATCGGCGACAGTATTGCCTCCCTGCACGCGGTGATTGGCATATTGATGTCGCTGACCGCCAAACTGCGCAACCGCGCCTCGGGTCAGGTGGTAGACGTCGCCCTGTACGAATCCATGTTCAACCTGCTGGAAGGGGTGGTTCCCGAATACAGCGGTGCCGGGGTTATCCGCCAGCCTTCCGGCACCACCGTGACCGGCATCGTTCCCACCAACACCTACCGCTGCGAAGACGGCAAGTTTGTGGTGATTGGCGGCAATGGCGACTCCATCTTCAAGCGCCTGATGATTGCCATTGGCCGCGAGGACATGGCGAACGACCCGGAGCTGGCGGATAACGCAGGGCGGGTGATCCACGAGCGAACCATCGACAAGGTGCTGGCAAGCTGGTGCTCCAGCCTGCCCTCCAAGACGGTTATCGCCACACTGGAGGAGGCCCGGGTGCCGGTTGGCCCCATCTACAATGTCGAAGACATGTTCAACGACCCCCACTTTCAGGCGCGCGGGCTGTTTGAAGAAGTGCCTGTGGGCGAGGACACCGTCCATATTCCGGCCATCACGCCCAAACTGTCTGAAACGCCCGGCGCCACCCGCTGGCCCGGCCCGAAACTGGGTGAACACAGCGAAGCGGTGTTGAGAGAAGTGCTTAGAAAAGACGACGCGGCCATTGCGGAGCTGCGCCAGAGTGGTGTGCTCAAGTAGGGCTCTTCTCAGATCGCTCCCCTCACCCTGCCCCTCTCCCCAGGGAGAGGGAATCCGGTAGGCAGTTCGATGTGCCTCCGCTCCCCGGGGAGAGGGAATCCGGTAGGCAGTTCGATGTGCCCCCTCTCCCTGGGGAGAGGGCCGGGGTGAGGGGATTCCGGGCGCGGCATGGAATCTGCCCAGCGAAGGATTGGATTTATTTTCCATCTCTACCTGAGTTTGGGACGAGCTCTAAATAACCCTCACCCACTTGTACGATGCACAATCCCCACCACTTGTACGATGCACAATCCCCAACCCGCCCGCATCCTCGGGGTTTGCGCCAAATTGATCAAAAAACCACCGTACTGGTTGCCAAGGTCAAACTAAGGCCTCATAGTTAAAAGACAGCAGCACCTCAAAACTAATTAATAATAACGAGGGCAGTATGAAGAAACCGCTATCCATCTTGGCTGGAGCGCTGTGCGTCTCCCTTACGTCACCTTCCCATGCTCAGGATCAGGCGCCTGCCGCCAGTCCCGGCAAAAAAGTCAGTGCCAGTCTGGAAGAAGTGCTGGTAACAGCCCGGCGCAGGCGCGAATCCCTGCAGGAAACGCCCATCGCGGTGACCGCCCTGAGCGGCGCGGAGCTGCAGGAACGCGGCATCGTCAATATCAGTGAGCTGACCAAAAGCGTACCCAGTGTCAAGATCACCGAAAGTGTCTCCAACCTGATCTACATACGCGGCATCGGCCAGCGCGCCGCCTTCGCGCGGGTTGACCCGACCGTGGGGGTATATCTGGACAATATCTTCCTGCCCCGCGCCGACGGTCACCTGATGGATACGGTCGACGTTGAAAACATCCAGGTACTGCGCGGCCCCCAGGGCACCCTGTTTGGTAAAAACACCACCGGCGGCGCTATTGTTCTCACGCTGGAAAAGCCCAAAGCCGACACTGAAGGCTACCTGTTTGGCTCGGTCGGTAATTACGAGCGGGTGCAGGTGCGCGGCGCTTACAACACCGCCTTGAGCGACAATGTTTTTGCCCGCATCTCCTTTAACCATTTGCAGGATGACGGTTTTTTCGAGGACGACTCCCAGGGCGAAACCAACACTTCCAAGGGCCGCACAGCGTTGTTTGGTCAGCTGCGCTGGGAAATCAGCAGCACGGCGCTGCTCGATACCCTGCTCTACGCCAGCCGCATCGACGAACGCCTGCCCGGTTCCTACTGCACCTTTATGAACGAGGATGCGGTGCTGGTGCGCGGCCTCTATCTGCTGTGGCCCGGTGACACCGACCCCTCAAACCCAACGGCATACAGAGAGAATTGCGAGAGCAACTCCCGCGAGCGACTGGGCGATTTGAAAAGCAATATGGGCCCCAACAACATGATGGATCGGGAGCTGGATACCTATCTCGCCGCGACCACACTCGACTGGGAGCTCAGCGAAACTCTTTCCATGAAGGTTGTGGCCAGCGCCCGCGACGAAACCAAGGGCCCACTGATCAGTTCCGATCAGGACGGCGGCCCGAGCAACTTCAACGAATCCTTTACCCGCTTTGACGGCGGTCGAGAATCTTACAGTTTTGAAGTGCAGTTTAACGGCACCCTGTTTGATGGCGCGGTAACCTATACCAGCGGCTTTTTTGCCATGGAAGAAACCAACGCTGAAACCTTCACCCTGATCAATTCACTGAACGGCCTGGATATCACCACCGCGCCGCTGGTCCTCGGTGGGCAACGCCCATTCCAGCCACCGCCCGGCGGCACCAACCCACCGTTGGTGGGCATTCTGGTGGATCCGACACTGGACTCGGAATTCAGCTTGCGCAATTTCACCAAGGCCTATTTTTTCCAGGGCTCCTGGGATATGACCGAACAGCTGGAGCTGACCCTGGGCATTCGCTACACCGCCGAGCGCCGGCAATCGGATCTTGAAGTACGGGGCACCGATCGCAACGCCGTTGGGCAACGCCTGCTCAGTACAGGACGCTTCGCTCCGGACTTTATCACCGGCAGCGGCTTCTATGTCTTTAATGGTGTCTGGGCCCAGGACCCGGTCGGTGTTGCCATGAGCTTCTTCCCCGATGTGGACGGCGATGGCATCAATGACTTCCCCTACGCGGCAGAGCCCTTCCGCGTCGATGAAAAAGACAACACCTTTAAAAAGACCACGCCGATGGCCTCCCTGTCCTATCAGTTTACGGAAGAGGTACTGCCCGAGTACTGGGATACCTTCATGGTCTATGGTACCTGGAGCAGCGGTTTTAAATCGGGCTTCTTTGAGCCCAAGGGTGTTGACGGTTTGCAGCAGGTGGAACCCGAAGAAGTGGAAAACCGCGAACTGGGTCTGAAGCTTGAAGCCTTTCGTCGCTCGCTGCGCTTCAATATGGCGGTCTACGATATGGACTTCGATAATCAGCAGCTGATTCAGGTAGACGCCGACTCCAATAACAATCTGGTGGTAATTTACCAGAACGCCGGCGCCTCAGAAATTCAGGGCATCGAAATGGAACTGCAGTGGATGCCCAGCCCCGGCCTGATGATCAATGTGTCTGCCAGTCACAACGATTACACGTTTACCGAGTTCACCGACAACGACCTGCTTGAAGCGGCCCTTGGCCGACAAGTGAGCATCGACCGCACCGACGAAACCTTCCCGGTCTCACCGGAAACCACCGCGGCCTTTGGTATTCAGTACGCTTTCAACGCCGACTTTGGCGTGATCACACCGCGCCTCGACTTCAGCTACAAAAGCGACATTTACTACGGCCTCGACGACGGTGCCCACACCGTTTACGAGCAGGACAAGTCAAAGGCCGGGCAAACCGCCTATAGCGTTACCGACTTTCGCCTGATGTGGCAAAACAATGAAGGCGATCGCACCGCCGCCTTCTGGGTGAAAAACGTCTTCGATGAGCGCTACGATATCGGTGTTGCGGCGGTGGCCGATTCTGTCGCCACCTTCTTCCAGACCTACGGCGATCCGCGCCGCTTCGGCATCGAGTTCCGCCAACACTTCTAGCCCTCAATTTCCGGGCTGCGTTGCCACTGGCGGCGCAGCCCGGCATACTGCGGCCATAAAGCAACCGTGTGTTTTATGAGCCAGCTAGACGACCTAAAACAGCAGTTTCCCGCCAACGGCTTCTGGCATTTCACCGAGCCGCAAGCCGGTATCCTGTTACTGCATATTCACCACGACTGTGCCACCGCCACCGTCAGCCTCTACGGCGGACAGGTGCTGTCCTTTCAGCCGCGCGGCGAAGATGATCTGCTCTGGCTGAGCAGCGAGGCGCACTTTCAACCCGGCAAAGCCATCCGCGGTGGCATCCCCATCTGCTGGCCCTGGTTTGGGCCCCACCCCAGCGATGCCGAAGCGCCCGCCCACGGCACCGTGCGCAAATCCCAGTGGCAACTGCATAGTCTGGATAGCGATCAGAGCAGCGCGCAGATAGTTCTCTCCTACCCCGGCGATGAGCTGTCCCTGCAGCTCCGCATTGTTATCGACAGCCAGTTGCAGCTTTCACTGACAAGCGACAATCGCGGCTCCGAGACCGCCACCATCAGCTCGGCCCTGCACAGTTACTTTGCGATCTCTGATATCACCGACATCACCATTACCGGGCTGGAAGACAAACCCTTTCGCGATGCGGTCAACAACAACCGCGCCTGCCTGCAGCGCGGTGCGATTCACTTTAACGGCGAACTGGACCGGGTTTATCAAAACGTAGATAGGCCAATCTGCATCCACGACCCCGGCCTCAAGCGTCTTATTCGCATCGACAATCACGGTTCCAGCAGCGCCGTGGTGTGGAACCCCTGGATCGAAAAATCCGCGCGCCTCGGCGATATGAGCCCGGAGGGCTATCGCCAGATGGTCTGCGTGGAAACCACCAACGCCGACAGCGACTGTATCAGCCTGTCGCCCGGCCAGCGCCACAGCCTGAGCGCCGTGATCAGCGTCGAAGACCTCTGACATACCCACTCAGGTAAGCTAGTATTGACCCAGTAATGTCTTACGGGGAATCCACATGCTTCGCCTTCTTTTGCCAGTACTGGCACTGACCTTGTTCAGCGGCTGTGAAACCGCCTACATCAACACCATGGAACAGTTCGGCGTGCACAAGCGCGACATACTCGCCGACCGCATTGTCGATGTGCAGGAAGCCCAGGCCGAAGGGCAGCAAGAGTTCCGCAGTGCGTTGGAGCAGTTTCGCTCGGTGATCAACGTCGAAGGCGGCGAACTGGAAAAACAATACAACAAACTGCAATCTGCTTACGATGATAGCGAAGCCGCGGCGGAAAAAATCAGCGAGCGCATCGACAAGGTAGAGTCAGTAGCCGAAGCCCTGTTCGACGAATGGGACGACGAGCTGGATCAATACACCAACCAGCGTCTGCGCGCCGACAGCGAACGCAAACTGAAAGAAACCCAGCGCGGCTACGAGCAGGTAATGCGCGCCATGCGTGCCTCGGAGAAATCACTGACCCCGGTACTGAATGCCCTGCGTGACAATACACTGTATTTGAAGCACAACTTGAATGCGTCCGCGATTGGTGCATTGCGGGGTGAATATCAAAATGTGAATAGCAATGTGGAACAACTGTTGAAGTCGATGGAGAAATCC
The DNA here is from genome assembly GCA_002710725.1 of Spongiibacteraceae bacterium. Classification (GTDB taxonomy): domain Bacteria; phylum Pseudomonadota; class Gammaproteobacteria; order Pseudomonadales; family Spongiibacteraceae; genus Litorivivens. Next base: position 238 of record PAKT01000018.1, on the reverse strand, counting down.
ATCGCGGAATCTGACGCGTTTATAAAAACGCTGGATAACTAACTCGCTACGAAGCGCCGCTGTTTATCTCCTCCCTTGGAGGCGCTGAGAAGCGAACATATCTGGCACAGATCTATTTTCGTCGTAACGTTTAAGTAGGGGTTTCGCCCTGCTGGGCGAGTTACTTCTTTTTGCTTGGGTGGTCTCAATAGGTCAGCGCAACACGTTATCCTCAATCTAGGTCAATGTGGAGCATGAG
>PAKT01000017.1 GCA_002710725.1 Spongiibacteraceae bacterium | reverse complement strand
TAGTGACGCGCAGGAGAGTCATACTCTACGTGCGAGGTCGCAATGGTAATACCGCGCTCACGCTCTTCCGGTGCGTTATCAATACCATCAAACGCTACCGCAGAACCTGTACCCCAAACTTCGTGACACACGCGCGTCAGCGCCGCTGTCAGAGTTGTCTTACCATGGTCTACGTGACCAATCGTGCCCACATTGACGTGGGGTTTGGTGCGTTCAAATTTTTCCTTTGCCACGATGATTTCCTCTTAGCAATAGAGTTCAAAAAGTAAATTTAACCAACCTTGTTCTTGGAAATAATTTCTTCGGCGATATTGTTCGGCGCCTCAGCATATTTCAAGAATTCCATGGTGTAGGTTGCACGACCCTGGGTGGCACTGCGCAGGTCGGTCGCATAACCGAACATTTCACCCAGCGGCACTTCGGCATTGATAATCTTGCCGGAAGAACCCTCGTCCATACCTGCGATCATGCCGCGACGACGGTTAAGGTCGCCCACCACGTCACCCATGTTTTCTTCAGGCGTTACCACCTCAACCTTCATGAGCGGCTCAAGCAGGGCGGCACCACCTTTCTGGGCCAGCTGCTTGGTCGCCATGGAAGCTGCGATTTTGAACGCCATCTCGTTCGAGTCCACATCGTGGTACGAACCATCGTACAGCGTCGCCTTCAGTCCGAGCAGCGGATAGCCGGCGAGAACACCGTTCTGCATCTGCTCTTCGATACCTTTCTGAACAGCGGGAATGTATTCCTTGGGAACCACACCACCGACGATCGCATTCTCGAACTCCAGGCCTTCCGCGTTCTCGTCTTCGCCCGGCTCAAATTTGATCCAGACGTGACCATACTGACCGCGGCCACCTGACTGCCGTACAAACTTGCCTTCAATTTCAACGGTATTGCGAATCCGCTCGCGGTAGGCTACCTGCGGCTTACCGATATTCGCCTCAACGCTGAATTCGCGACGCATGCGGTCAACAATGATATCCAGGTGAAGCTCACCCATACCGGAAATAATTGTCTGACCGGTTTCTTCGTCCGTTTTGACTCGGAAAGAGGGGTCTTCCTGAGCCAACTTGCCCAGGGCAATGCCCATTTTTTCCTGATCGGGCTTGGATTTGGGCTCTACCGCCACCGAGATAACCGGCTCCGGGAACTCCATTCGCTCAAGAACGATCTTGTTTTCAATGTCGCACAGGGTGTCACCCGTGGTGACGTCTTTCAAGCCCACCGCAGCGGCGATATCGCCAGCCAACACTTCCTTGATCTCTTTTCGATCGTTGGAATGCATCTGCACCATGCGACCGACGCGCTCTTTCTTGTGCTTGACCGAGTTGTATACCGCGGTACCGCTTTCCAGCTTTCCGGAGTAAACACGGAAGAAGGTCAGCGTACCCACAAAAGGATCGGTAGCGATTTTGAACGCCAGCGCCGCAAAGGGCGCATCGTCATCGGCCTCACGGGTGGCGACAAGCTCTTCTCCACCAGGACCGTCAACGGTACCTTCGATAGCCTTAACTTCAGTCGGCGCCGGCAGGTATTCGATTACCGCATCCAGCATCGCCTGCACACCCTTGTTCTTAAAAGCCGAACCGCCCAGCACAGGAACGATTTCATTGGCCAGCGTGCGCTTGCGAATACCCGCTTTGATCTCTTCCTCGGTCAGCTGATTGCCTTCGAGGTACTTCTCCATGATCGTATCGTCGGCTTCTGCAGCAGACTCAACCAGAAATTCACGCATTTCTGCGCAGTCGTCGACCATGTCCGCAGGGATATCACCGTATTCAAAGGTCATACCCATGTCGTCTTCGTTCCACAGGATGGCCTTCATCTTGATCAGGTCGACAACACCCTTGAACTCGTCTTCCGAGCCAATGGCCATCTGCAGGGGAACAGCGTTGGCACCCAGACGCTTGCGCAGCTGACTGACAACCTTTTTAAAGTCAGCGCCGGCACGGTCCATCTTGTTGACGAAAACCATGCGCGGAACTTCATACTTGTTGGCCTGACGCCATACCGTCTCAGTTTGAGGCTGAACACCGGAGGAGCCACACAGCACAACCACCGCACCGTCCAACACCCGCAGGGAGCGCTCTACCTCAATGGTAAAGTCAACGTGCCCGGGGGTATCGATAATATTGATGCGGTGCTGCTCAAACTGCTGCTGCATGCCCGCCCAGAAACAGGTGGTGGCCGCAGAAGTGATGGTTATACCACGCTCCTGCTCCTGCTCCATCCAGTCCATGGTGGCCGCACCGTCGTGAACCTCACCGATTTTGTGAGACAGTCCAGTGTAAAACAAAACACGCTCAGTCGTGGTTGTCTTACCCGCATCTACGTGTGCGCAGATGCCGATATTACGGTAACGAGCTATTGGAGTTTTGCGTGCCACGATAAAATCCTCAAATACCTGGATGGATTTAGAAGCGGTAGTGCGAGAACGCTTTGTTGGCTTCCGCCATACGGTGTACGTCTTCACGCTTCTTGACTGCCGAACCTTTACCGTCAGCCGCATCCAGGATCTCGCCAGCCAGACGCTGACGCATGGATTTTTCACCGCGACCGCGGGAGTACTCTACCAACCAGCGCATGGCCAGAGCGTTGCGACGGCTGGGACGAACCTCAACCGGCACCTGATAAGTCGCACCACCAACACGGCGAGACTTAACCTCGACCATCGGTGCAATGTTTTCCAGGGCCGCGTCGAAAACTTCGATCGGATCTTTGCTGGAGCGCTCTTTAACAATATCCAGCGCGCCGTAAATGATTCGCTCGGCAACAGACTTCTTACCGCTGACCATTACGTGGTTCATGAATTTTGCGAGGGTGACGTTCCCGTACTTGGGATCGGGCAGAATTTCGCGCTTTGCAGCGACGCGACGTCTTGGCATCTTCTGAGTCCTTCTCTTCAGGTAAATCCGAACACTTTCCTTTTCGGGGTTCGGCCTTACTCAAGGTTATGAGCGCAATCTATCGTTGAAACATGACAGAGCAATTGCACTCGACAAATTGTGTGTACCTTTTCAGGTACCAGTTACTAGCAGATACTAGTATCAGCCCTTGGGCCGCTTGGTTCCGTACTTTGAACGCGCTTGTTTACGGTCGTTAACACCAGAGGTGTCAAGGCTGCCGCGAACAGTGTGGTAGCGAACACCGGGCAGGTCTTTTACACGACCGCCGCGGATCAGCACCACGCTGTGCTCCTGCAGGTTGTGACCTTCACCGCCGATGTAGGAGGTGACTTCATAACCGTTAGTCAGGCGCACACGACAGACTTTACGCAGTGCAGAGTTAGGCTTCTTAGGAGTAGTGGTATACACACGGGTACACACACCACGACGCTGAGGGCAGCTCTGCAACGCAGGTACGTCGCTCTTTTGGGCTTTGCGCTTTCTCGGCTTACGAACCAACTGGTTGATCGTTGCCATTAAATAACTCCAGTATTTTCAGTCTTCATCGCGAAGACCTGTTTTATCGGACCCTGCCCAAAAAGGTGCAGACCCCGGTTTCTCGTCCGCCCGCCAAGTTCAGCAGGCAGGAACGGGACACCTAAAAAGTGGAGCGCGAATTGTAATGACGCGCCCCACCCCCGTCAAGGCCAAAGCCTTGCTTTACTCGCTATCGCCGCTCAAGGCTTCAGTCAGGGCCGCTTCCACGTCCTGCGCCGAAACCGTTGTCACCGCCTCTTCCTCGCTGCGGCGCTTGCGCTCCGCGTGGTAGGTCAGACCGGTACCCGCCGGAATCAGACGCCCAACCACGACGTTTTCCTTCAGGCCGCGCAGGTGGTCGCGCTTGCCGGTAACCGCCGCTTCCGTCAGAACGCGGGTTGTCTCCTGGAAGGAGGCCGCAGAAATGAAGGATTCGGTCGCCAGCGAGGCCTTGGTGATGCCCAGCAGCTCGCGCTCGCAGGATGCCGGAATCTTGCCTTCGGCTTCCAGGCGCTCATTCTCTTCCAGCACTCGCACGTATTCAGCCTGCTCACCCTTGATAAAGGACGAGTCGCCGTTGGCCGTGATGGTGACCTTGCGCAGCATCTGACGCACGATAACTTCGATATGCTTGTCGTTGATCTTTACACCCTGCAGGCGGTACACGTCCTGAATCTCGTTGACGATGTACTTGGCCAGATCCTCGACACCTTTCAGGCGCAGGATATCGTGCGGGCTGAGCGGACCTTCCGAAACAACTTCACCCTTCTCGACCTGCTCGCCCTCGAACACGGTGAGCTGGCGCCATTTCGGGATCAGCACTTCGTAGTGATCGCTGCCATCGGGCAACGGCTTGCCGTCGGTGGGGGTAATCACCAGACGACGCTTGCCTTTGGTTTCCTTACCGAAGCTCACGGTACCGGAGATTTCCGCCAGAATGGCCGGCTCTTTCGGCTTGCGCGCTTCGAACAGGTCGGCAACGCGGGGCAGACCACCGGTGATATCGCGGGTTTTCGACGATTCCTGCGGAATCCGCGCCATGATGTCACCGACTTTTACGTCGTTGCCATCTTCCAGTTCAACCACGGAGTTGGCCGCCAGGAAGTAGTGAGCCGGCACATTGGTGTTGGCCAGGGTCAGCTCATTGCCTTTCTCGTCAACCAGCGTTACCGCCGGGCGCATATCTTTACCCGCCGCAGGACGCTCGGCCGGGTCCATCACCACGATGTTGGTCAGGCCGGTCAGTTCGTCGGTCTGGCGGTTGATGGTAATACCCTCTTCCATGCCAGACAGTTTTACGCGACCGGCAACTTCGGTCACGATCGGGTGAGTGTGCGGATCCCAGGTGGCAACGATGTCGCCGGCAGAAACCAGCGCCTTGTCCTTAACCTTGATCATGGCGCCGTAAGGCAGCTTGTAGCGCTCGCGCTCACGACCGGCCGAGTCGGCAATGGCCAGCTCACCGGAGCGGCTTACCGCTACCAGGTTGCCGTCTTCGCGCTCAACCGTCTTGAGGTTGTGCAGACGCACCTTACCGTCAGCCTTGATCTGAATACTGTCGACCGCCGTTGCCCGCGACGCCGCACCACCGATGTGGAAGGTCCGCATCGTCAGCTGGGTACCGGGCTCACCGATAGACTGGGCAGCGATAACCCCGACCGCTTCACCCGGATTCACCTGATGACCACGGGCCAGGTCGCGGCCGTAACACATGGCGCAGACACCGTGGCGGGTCTCACAGGTAATGGGCGAGCGCACGGCAATTTCGTCGATACCCATCTCTTCGAGTTGAATGATCCACTTCTCGTCGAGCATGGTGCCGGCGGCAACCGCCAGCTCGTCGGTGTCGTCAATAAAGACGTCGCGCGCCACGATACGACCCAGTACGCGATCACCCAGGGTTTCGATGATGTCACCACCCTCGATAACCGGGGTCATCAGCAGACCTTCGTCGGTGCCGCAGTCGTTCTCGGTAACCACCAGATCCTGGGCCACGTCGACCAGTCGACGGGTCAGGTAACCGGAGTTCGCGGTTTTCAGAGCGGTATCCGCCAGACCTTTACGCGCACCGTGGGTCGAGATGAAGTACTGCAGTACGTTCAGACCTTCGCGGAAGTTCGCGGTAATCGGCGTCTCGATGATCGAGCCGTCCGGCTTGGCCATCAGACCCCGCATACCGGCGAGCTGACGGATCTGCGCGGGGGAACCCCGGGCACCAGAGTCGGCGTAGATGTAAACCGAGTTGAAGGAATCCTGCTGCTCTTCTTCCCCGTCGCGGTTGATGACGGTTTCCTTGGACAGCCCTTCCATCATGGACTTGGAGACCAGATCGTTGGCCCGTGACCAGATGTCGATAACCTTGTTGTACTTCTCACCCGCGGTCACCAGACCGGAGGAGAACTGCTTTTCGATCTCTTTGACTTCTTCTTCAGCGCTGTCGACGATCTCGGCTTTGGCGGCCGGGATCTCAAAGTCGTTAACGCCGATGGAAGAACCGGAGCGGGTTGAATACTCAAAACCGGTGTACATCAGCTGGTCAGCGAAGATAACGGTCGCCTTCAGACCGACGATACGGTAGCAGGCATTCAGGATGCCGGAGATCGCCTTCTTGGTCATGGCCCTGTTGACCATCTCAAAGGGCAGTCCTTCCGGCACAATGCGCCACAGATTGACACGACCAACCGTGGTATCCACGATCATGGTGGACTTCTGTTTTTCGCCCTCGTCGTCAATAACCGTCTGGTCGATACGACACTTGATGCGTGCCTGCAGATCGACGGTGCCGGCACCGTAGGCGCGAGACACTTCTGCCGGGTTGGCGAAAACCATGCCTTCACCGCGCGCATTGATGCGATCGCGAGTCATCCAGTACAGACCCAGCACCACGTCCTGAGACGGTACGATGATGGGCTCACCAGAGGCGGGCGACAGGATGTTGTTGGTCGACATCATCAGCGCGCGCGCTTCAAGCTGCGCTTCAATGGTCAGCGGTACGTGTACCGCCATCTGGTCACCGTCAAAGTCGGCGTTGTAGGCGGCACAGACCAGCGGGTGCAGCTGAATGGCCTTACCTTCAATCAGTACCGGCTCAAAGGCCTGAATGCCCAGACGGTGAAGGGTCGGCGCACGGTTCAGCAGTACCGGGTGCTCGCGGATAACTTCGGCGAGGATGTCCCAGACTTCCGGGGGTTCGCGCTCAACCATTTTCTTGGCGGCTTTGATGGTGGTTGCCAGACCACGGGCTTCCAGCTTGCCGAAAATAAAGGGCTTGAACAGCTCCAGTGCCATTTTCTTGGGCAGACCGCACTGGTGCAGTTTCAGGGTCGGCCCCACCACGATAACGGAACGGCCGGAGTAGTCGACACGCTTACCGAGCAGGTTCTGACGGAAGCGACCCTGCTTACCCTTGATCATGTCAGCCAGCGACTTGAGCGGGCGCTTGTTCGAGCCGGTAATGGCGCGGCCGCGACGACCGTTGTCCAACAGCGCGTCAACCGATTCCTGCAGCATCCGCTTTTCGTTGCGCACAATGATGTCAGGCGCGTTCAGGTCCAGCAGGCGCTTCAGACGGTTGTTGCGGTTGATCACGCGGCGGTACAGATCGTTCAGATCGGAGGTCGCGAAGCGACCGCCGTCCAGCGGTACCAGCGGGCGCAGATCCGGCGGCAGCACCGGCAGCACTTCCATAACCATCCACTCGGGCTTGTTGTCGGACTCGGCCAGAGCCTCGATCAGCTTCAAGCGCTTGGACAGCTTCTTGATCTTGGTTTCAGAGTTCGTCGCAGGAATATCTTCGCGCAGCTGAGCGATTTCCGCTTCCAGGTTCAATTCCATCAGCAGGTGCTGGATGGCTTCGGCACCCATCTTGGCAGTGAACTCGTCGCCAAATTCTTCCATGGCTTCGAAGAACTGCTCATCGCTCAACAGCTGACCCTTGTCCAGCGTGGTCATACCGGGGTCGGTCACCACATAGGATTCAAAGTACAGAATGCGCTCGATATCGCGCAGGGTCATGTCCAGCAGCAGACCTATGCGGCTGGGCAGTGATTTCAGAAACCAGATGTGAGCGACCGGTGAAGCCAGCTCGATGTGACCCATGCGCTCGCGACGCACTTTGGCCAGCGCGACTTCAACGCCACACTTTTCACAGATGACACCGCGGTGCTTGAGGCGCTTATATTTGCCACACAGGCACTCGTAGTCCTTTACCGGGCCAAAGATCTTGGCACAGAACAGGCCGTCACGCTCCGGCTTGAAGGTACGGTAGTTAATAGTCTCCGGCTTTTTGACTTCGCCAAAGGACCAGGAACGAATCATATCCGGCGACGCCAGGCCGATCCGGATAGTGTCGAATTCGTCGTTTTGTCCCTGCTTAAGCAGATTCAGTAAGTCTTTCAAGGTCGTTCCTCCGCAAGGGTCTTTGTAGACAGGTGCCTGCCCGCGCAGACACCCCTTGCCAACTCAATGATTGATGTTTATTCGGCTTCCAGATCGATATTGATACCGAGAGAACGAATTTCTTTAACCAGTACATTGAAGGATTCGGGCATGCCCGGCTCCATGCGCTGGTCGCCATCAACAATGTTTTTGTACATCTTGGTACGACCGTTCACGTCGTCCGATTTGACGGTCAGCATCTCCTGCAGGGTATAGGCGGCACCGTAGGCTTCGAGTGCCCACACCTCCATCTCCCCGAAACGCTGGCCACCGAATTGCGCCTTACCACCCAGCGGCTGCTGGGTAACCAGGCTGTACGAGCCGGTGGAACGGGCATGCATTTTGTCATCAACCAGGTGGTTGAGTTTGAGCATGTACATGTAACCGACGGTGACCGGACGATCGAATTCCATTCCGCTACGGCCATCGCGCAATGCCATCTGACCGCTGTCGGGCAGGTCGGCGAGTTTCAGCAGTTCCTTGATCTCGCTTTCCGCCGCACCATCAAACACCGGTGTTGCCATCGGCACACCGCCGCGCAGGTTTTGCGCCAGCTCAATGATGTCTGCGTCGCTGAAGGACTTGAGGTCTTCTACACGCAGAGCGTTGCTGCTCTTGTTGTAGATCTCTTCCAGGAAGTTGCGAATTTCGGCAACAGCCTTCTGCGAGCGAATCATATTGTTCAGCTTCTCGCCCAACCCCTTGGCCGCAAGGCCCAGGTGAGTCTCGAGGATCTGACCAACGTTCATCCGCGACGGGACACCCAGCGGGTTCAGCACGATATCAACCGGCACACCGTTCTCGTCGAAGGGCATGTCTTCTTCCGGCATGATGACCGAGATAACACCTTTGTTACCGTGGCGACCCGCCATCTTGTCACCCGGCTGGATGCGACGCTTGATCGCCAGGTAGACCTTGACGATTTTCAGCACGCCCGGCGCCAGATCGTCGCCGGTAGCCAGCTTGCGCTTCTTGTCTTCAAAACGGCGCTCAAGCGATTCTTTCTGCGCGTCCAGCTGGTTGCTGGCGTCTTCCAGTGCGCTGTTCAGGCTATCGTCAGACAGACGCAGTTTGAACCAGTCGTCCTTGTCGAGGCCGGCCAGGACTTCTTCAGTCAGCTCGGTGCCTTTCTTCAGGCCGGCGCCGCTGACAACTTTCTGGCCAGTCAGTGAGCTGGTCAGACGGGCGTACAGGGCCTCTTCCAGAATGCGGTACTCTTCGTTCAAGTCCTTGCGGAACTTGTCGAGCTGCATCTTTTCGATTTCCTGAGCGCGCTTGTCTTTTTCCAGACCGTCGCGAGTAAACACCTGCACGTCGATGATGGTGCCCTTGGTGCCCGACGGCACGCGCAGGGAGGTGTCTTTCACATCAGACGCCTTCTCACCAAAGATGGCACGCAGCAGTTTTTCTTCCGGCGTCAGCTGGGTCTCGCCTTTCGGCGTCACCTTACCGACCAGAATGTCACCGGCGCCCACTTCGGCACCAATGTAGACAATGCCGGACTCGTCCAGTTTGGACAGTGCAGACTCGCCCACGTTGGGGATGTCGGCAGAGATTTCCTCAGAACCCAGCTTGGTATCGCGAGCGATACAGGTCAGTTCCTGAATATGGATAGTGGTAAAGCGATCTTCTTTAACCACACGCTCGGAAACGAGGATGGAGTCCTCGAAGTTGTAACCGTTCCAGGGCATGAAGGCGATGCGCATGTTCTGACCCAGGGCCAGCTCACCCATATCGACCGACGGGCCGTCTGCCAGAATGTCACCGCGAGCCACACTTTCACCGCTTTTCACGATGGAGCGCTGGTTGATGCAAGTGTTCTGGTTGGAGCGGGTGTACTTGGTCAGGTTGTAGATATCAACCGGCGGCTGACCTGACTGCACTTCGTCTTCGTTAACACGCACGACTATACGGGCAGCATCGACACTGTCGATGACGCCACCGCGGCGGGCGACAACACAGACACCCGAGTCTCTGGCAACGTAGCGTTCCATGCCGGTGCCGACCAGAGGCTTGTCAGCCTTCAGCGTCGGTACCGCCTGGCGCTGCATGTTCGAGCCCATGAGTGCACGGTTCGCATCATCGTGTTCCAGGAAGGGGATCAGCGAGGCTGCAACCGACACCACCTGCTTGGGCGACACGTCCATGTAATCGACTTCAGACGGATCTTTAACAGTGAATTCGTTGCGGTAGCGAACCGCGACCAGATCGTCGACCAGCTTGTTGTTCTTGTCCGTTTTCGCAGAGGACTGAGCGATTACGTACTCGGCCTCGTTGATCGCAGACAGAAACTCAATCTCGTCGGTAACCTGACCATCAATAACCTTGCGGTAGGGGCTTTCCAGGAAGCCGTATTCGTTGGTACGCGCGTATGTTGCCAGCGAGTTGATCAGACCGATGTTCGGACCTTCAGGCGTCTCGATTGGGCAGACACGGCCGTAGTGGGTCGGATGCACGTCGCGCACTTCGAAGCCGGCGCGCTCGCGGGTCAGGCCACCCGGGCCAAGCGCAGAAACGCGGCGCTTGTGAGTGATTTCCGACAGCGGGTTGTTCTGGTCCATAAACTGGCTGAGCTGGGACGAGCCAAAGAACTCTTTCACCGCCGCCGCGACCGGTTTGGCGTTGATCAGATCCTGCGGCATCAGGCCTTCGCTTTCGGCCATCGACAGACGCTCTTTAACCGCACGCTCTACCCGCACCAGACCGACTCGGAACTGGTTCTCGGCCATTTCACCGACACTGCGCACGCGACGGTTACCCAGGTGATCGATGTCATCGACCACGCCTTTACCGTTGCGGATTTCAATCAGCGTTTTCAGGACATCGACAATGTCTTCTTTACTCAGTGTGCCTTCGCCGACAATTTCTTCACGGCCCAGACGACGGTTGAACTTCATGCGGCCAACAGCGGACAGGTCGTAGCGCTCGGCAGAGAAAAACAGATTCTGGAACAGATTCTCTGCAGATTCTTTGGTCGGCGGCTCACCGGGGCGCATCATGCGGTAGATCTCAACCAACGCCTCGAGCTGACTGTTGGCAGAATCGGCCCGCAGGGTTTCGCTGACGAAAGGCCCGCAATCCAGTTCGTTGGTGTAAAGCGTTTCAACCGTATCGGTTCCCGACTTGGCGAAAGCCTCGAGCATCTCTTCTGTGATTTCGGCGTTACAGGGGAACAGTACTTCGCCGGATTTTTCGTCGATAATATCTTTTGCCAGAGAACGACCAATCACGTACTCACGCGGCACTTCCAGCTCGGTGATTTTGGCTTTCTGAATCTGGCGAATGTGGCGCGCCGTGATACGACGACCGGACTCGGCGATCACTTCACCGCTCTTGTCGCAGATATCAAAGGTCGCGATTTCCCCGCGCAGACGCTCAGGGATCAGTTCGATCTTGAAGTTGCCTTCTTTGTCGGCCTTGAAGGTGTTGACGTCGAAGAACATGTCCAGAATTTCTTCAGACGAGTAACCCAGCGCACGCAGCAGAATGGTCGCAGGCAGTTTGCGGCGACGGTCGATACGGACGTAAACCAGATCCTTCGGATCGAACTCGAAGTCGAGCCATGAACCACGGTAGGGAATGACCCGCGCAGAATAGAGCAACTTGCCGGAGCTGTGCGTCTTGCCGCGGTCGTGATCGAAGAACACACCCGGGGAACGGTGCAGCTGCGATACGATAACGCGCTCGGTACCGTTAACCACAAAGGTACCGTTTTCCGTCATCAGGGGAATCTCCCCCATGTAGACTTCCTGCTCTTTAATATCCTTGATGCTTTTGTTCGACGACTCTTTATCGTAGATGATCAGTCGAACCTTTACGCGCAGCGGCACGGCGTAAGTAACACCGCGCAATTGGCATTCATTGACATCAAACGCCGGCTCGCCCAGGCTGTACTCTACATACTCGAGAGCGGCATTGCCGGAGTAGCTGACGATGGGAAAAACGGACTTAAAGGCCGCGTGCAAACCGTGGTCGCCACGCTCTTTTGCAGGCGTCCCTTCCTGGGTGAACTTCCGGTAGGAGTCCAACTGAATCGCCAGGAGATAAGGTACGTCCATGACGTACGGCATTTTGCCAAAATCCTTGCGGATACGTTTTTTCTCAGTGTACGAGTAAGCCATCAGCACTCCCCAGCATCATATCCTGACCTGCGCACCCACCCGGTGCCGCAGCGTCTTTACCCGGCGGTACATTCTCAACTCCGAATGTGCCGCCGCATGGAACCGCCCAAAGCGGTTCGAAATTCCTTAAACAGCAAAAGGCCGGCGGGATAAACCCACCAGCCCTGCTGTAAATTGGCGCGCGTTGCGTGCCAACAGCAACTTACTTGAGCTCGACAGTCGCGCCGGCTTCTTCCAGTTGCTTCTTAGCGTCTTCGGCTTCGTCTTTGGAAGCGCCTTCTTTGATAGTAGCAGGAGCGCTATCTACCATTTCTTTCGCTTCTTTCAGGCCAAGACCGGTCAGAGCGCGAACGGCTTTGATAACGTTCACTTTCTTCTCGCCGGCAGAAGCCAGAACAACGTCAAATTCGGTCTGCTCTTCAGCAGCAGCGCCAGCATCAGCGGCAGCGGCCGGAGCAGCAGCAACGGCAGCAGCGGCAGTTACACCGAACTTCTCTTCCATCGCTTCGATGAGCTCAACAACTTCCATTACGCTCATTTCAGCAATTGCATTCAAAATATCGTCTTTTGACAGAGCCATGATTAACTCTCCTGTTTACTGTGTCGAAAAAATTTAGATAACTGCTTACGCAGCTTCTTTCTGATCGCGAACCGCCGCGAGAGTACGTACCAGCTTGCCTGGAACCTCGTTCATTGTACGAACCAGCTTGGTTGCCGGCGCTTGCATCACACTCATCAACATAGAGAGTGCCTGGTCGCGCGTTGGCAGTTTGGCCAGAACGTCCAATTGACTGGCTGCCAGCAATTGGCCGCTTACCGCTAGTGCTTTTACTTCAAACTGATCATGCCCTTTGGCAAAATCTTTGAAGATACGGGCTGCCGCACCGGGATCTTCCATTGAGAAGGCCAACAGCGAGGGTCCAACAAAGGACTCTACGGCACACTCAAATTCCGTTCCGGCTACAGCGCGCTTGGCCAGAGTGTTGCGCACGACGCGCAAGCTAACATTGGCTTCGCGAGCTGCTTTGCGCAGCTCCGTCATTTCACTGACCGTGCAGCCGCGGGCATCCGCAACGACGAGGGACAGTGCACTGGCGGCAGTCTCGTTAACATCAGCTACAATCGCTTTCTTGTCTTCGAGTCTTAATGCCACTTGGATTATCTCCTGGATTTGTCTAGCTACTTACCGTAAGGCTTGGCGATACTGCTGCCGCGCCACTCTTTGGTGAACAAATCCAATCCACCATCTGCGTAGGTCTGCGCCGGTAAATCGCTTGCGCGAAACGCAAATTAAGGCTCGCCTCTCAGCTCGCCACCTACGGTCTTTGATGGCCTTTGGCTCGACACAGTCGTCTGCCAAGACCACAAAGATGTTGCGCCGGTCACCGCGAGCGGCGACCGGCAAATGCTTTAAACGCTCAGGCTGCCGTGATCGATCGACAGGCCCGGACCCATGGTTGAGGACAGGGTGATCTTCTGCAGGTAAACGCCTTTGCTCGATGCAGGCTTCGCCTTTTTCAGGTCAGCCAGCAGGGCTTCGATGTTTTCCTTGATCGCAGTGGGCTCAAAGCTGATGCTGCCCACAGCGCCGTGGATGATACCGTTTTTGTCGGTACGGAAACGCACCTGACCAGCCTTGGCGTTTTTAACCGCAGTTTCCACATCCGGAGTCACGGTGCCGGTTTTCGGGTTGGGCATCAGGCCGCGGGGACCAAGAACCTGCCCCAGCTGACCGACAACGCGCATGGCATCGGGAGATGCTACAACCACGTCGAAATCCATCATGCCGCCTTTAATCTGCTCAGCCAGATCTTCCATGCCGACGATGTCAGCACCGGCAGCCTTGGCTTTCTCGGCATTGTCGCCCTGGGTAAACACGGCAACACGAACGGTTTTGCCGGTGCCGTGGGGCAGCGTTGTTGCACCGCGAACCACCTGATCAGATTTACGCGCATCAACACCAAGGTTGATCGCCACATCAATGGTTTCCGGGAATTTGACCGCTGATACTTCCTTCAACAGGCTTACCGCCTCGTCGATGGCGTAGAGCTTGCCGGCTTCTATCTTTTCACGAATCGCTTTCTGGCGCTTGGTCAGCTTAGCCATTTACACACCCTCCACTTCAATACCGGCAGCACGCGCGCTACCGGCTATGGTGCGAACCGCTGCATCCATGTCAGCCGCTGTCAGATCGGGCATTTTCATGGTGGCAATTTCTTCGAGCTGAGCACGGTTTACCTTGCCAACCTTGTTGGTGTTGGGGGTGCCGGAACCCTTCTTGATACCAGCCGCTTTCTTCAGCAGGAAGGCTGCGGGCGGGGTTTTCTTCACGAAGGTGAAGCTGCGATCGCTGTATACCGTAATCACAACGGGAATTGGCATGCCATTCTCGAAGCCCTGGGTTTCCGCGTTAAACGCTTTACAGAACTCCATGATGTTCACGCCGTGCTGACCCAGTGCAGGGCCAACAGGAGGACTGGGGTTGGCCTGACCAGCAGGCACTTGCAGCTTGATATAAGCCTGTACTTTCTTCGCCATGTTTTACTCCTTGTGGGTGGTAACGCCTCGCGGTCTCGCGACCGGTCAACGGCTCCCCGGTTGTTTTGCTTGATGCTGGACGGGAGATGGGAGACGCTAGGATGGCTGCTTCGCAGCTATCGCAGCTTTATGCGGCAAAGCCGCATCCGCTTTTGCGTCTTCCATCTCCCGTCCAGCGTCCAGCGCTAGCTCTTTTCGACCTGACCAAATTCCAGCTCGACCGGCGTAGACCGACCGAAAATCAGAACCGCCACACGCAGGCGGCTCTTTTCGTAATTCACTTCTTCGACAACACCGTTAAAGTCGTTAAACGGCCCATCGATAACCCGAACCATTTCACCCGGCTCAAACAGAGTCTTGGGCTTGGGCTTGTCGCCGGTCTCAACGCGCTGCAGTATGGCGTTGGCCTCAGCTTCGGTAATCGGCGCCGGCTGATCCGCCTTGCCGCCAATGAAACCCATGACACGCGGGGTTTCTTTTACCAGGTGCCAGGTATCGTCATCGAGTTCCATCTCCACCAGCACGTAGCCGGGGAAAAACTTGCGCTCGCTCTTGCGCTTCTGGCCGCCGCGCATTTCAACCACTTCTTCAGTAGGCACCAGCACATCGCCAAAGCGATCCTGCATACCGGCAAGCTCAATACGCTCTTTCAGCGCACCGGCAACTTTCTTTTCGTAGCCCGAATAGGCGTGTACCACGTACCAACGCTTTGCCATGCTTACCTCAACCAATTATCAGGGATGCCAGCCAGCTCAACAGCGTATCCAGACCCCATAAAATCAGGGCCATCAGGATAACAAAGGCCACAACCATCAGCGTGGTCTGGGTACTTTCCTGACGCGTTGGCCACACCACCTTGCGGATTTCTGTGCGTGCCTCTTTGGCCAGCTTCCAGAAGGCAGCACCTTTCGCCGTCTGAACAGCCACATAAGCTGCAACGACCGCCAAACCCAGCAGCGCCAATACACGATAAAGCAGGGATTCGTCGCCGAAGTACACATTGCCCGCAACACCTGCGACAACCAGTACAACAACAACAAACCACTTCAAACCGTCCAAGCGGGCGCCTTGCTCCGCTTTTGCGTTCATCCTAAAAACTTCCTTTCGCTAAGCGAAAAACACCACTTCACGCAACGCGAAGCGGTGTCTTGCTGTAAATGGCAGGCCAGGAGGGACTCGAACCCCCAACACCCGGTTTTGGAGACCGGTGCTCTACCAATTGAACTACTGGCCTACAACGCCGGCGAACCGACGCTCTCAACCAAATCGTTTAATCAACGATCTTGGCAACAACACCCGCACCTACGGTGCGGCCACCTTCGCGAATCGCGAAGCGCAGACCTTCTTCCATCGCAATCGGTGCGATCAGAGTC
>PAKT01000016.1 GCA_002710725.1 Spongiibacteraceae bacterium | reverse complement strand
AAGAGAAATATACGCTCAGTAAGTCAGTAGCGCTCTTTATTTAAGTCCACGTTTCCGAAGCACCTCCCATCGCCGTAGCGCAAAGGTCAATTTTCCGTTTACAAGCCCCCAGCCATCAACAAGTAGCTTTACTCTGCAGTTCGATAATCGATTCAGCCACGAACCAGGCAGTGGGACTCTCAAGAATATTGCCGGGAATATACAAAGCGGACCGTGGTTTATGCCCCACCAATCCCTCGACCTCATGATAGAGGCGCACACGACCGCGCTTCGCTCACCTGGGTTGTCCCGCCCAAATGCTGGTCCAAATCGAGCCACGAACAACGTAAAGCACTTAGCAGTTGCACCGCATATCAGTGCAAATCCGGCTATATGGCTCGGTTTGCCGGACTAGGCGGCTAGGTTTCTGGAGTAGCGATCTAAAAATGTGTATAAATATCAGCAAAATAGGTTAACCACTTACCCTGATAGGAGGGCAATGGTTCCGAGAAACCGAGCATGCTCGCTTTGTCGATATGTGCTAGCACACACTTACTCGGAGGCCTTTATATAATAAGGGAATTCACTAAATGAGAAACAATCCCAAACGGGCAAGCCGAGCTTGCTCGATATTAAAATGTTATGAGCCGAAGGAGTAAAGAATGAAACACTATATATTTGCAAAACTTAACTTTACGGAATTTGACTGGATCAAATCGTATCAAGAGAATGTGCCGGATATAATTGAGCAAGCTGGAGGAAAAATACTTGCTCGAACGCACAAAACAGAAGTTAGCGAAGGCTCTTGCGATCAGCCTCACGTTATTCTTCTAGTTGAGTTCCCAAGTAAGAAATCGGCTGACGATTTTTATACTAGTGAGGAATATCGGCCATACTTGGAAGCCAGGCTTGCCGGTTCAGTATCAGAGATTCATAGCTTCGCTGGCGAAGACAGTGTCGGCACCAGCTCATAACAAGGCCAGCCAGTGCGACGCAAAAACCGTTGCTTCGCTCTGGTTTTTCCGCGCCTGCTGGCGGCGTTAAATGCCCGTGATAGCAAAATCTAAGGCAGCGACGATTTCATCGCGAAAGTGATTTAGCGAGCCAATTGGATTTTTAAGATACTTCGCGGGAATAGAGGCAATTTGAGGTACAAGCAAAATCAGAATTTCATCTTCATACTGAATTTCAGGGGTCAACTTTTTCATGGCTTGTTCGTTCAAACTACGGCGTCTTGCCAGGGGCACCACAATTCGCGTGGCAATGTCCTCAATTGTCGTACTCTGTATGTCGACAATATAGGGAAATGCTTTACGGGTAGTTGAGCTCGGGTTCATAAATACATCAAACTGAGCCATCAAAACTCCCTGAATTCGTCGCCGAAGCAGCCGTTTTGCTCAACAAATTTATTGTAGGCTCGTATGGCATTTTTGTTTTCTTCGGCCCATTTCTCCGAACCCGATTTTGCGAGCTTTTCGGCAAGAACCTGCTCGAGCGTAGCGGATAGATTGATATCCAAAGCCCTGCACTTGTTCAGTAAGTCACTGTTTAAGCTAAGGTTTGTGGGCTTTTTTGGGGCGTTGCGGTCAAATAGGGGTTCCACAATTCAGTCCTGCGAGAGTGAGTCTGCTTATAATTGTGCGCATGGTGATGCGCATTGTAAAGCACTTAACAAATGCAGGCTTCGGACAAATTTGCAGCGTTCACAATTTGCCGCAGATTCAGCCTTTAGGCGACTAAGAACATGAGCTGCGACGTTGGTGGTAGTCGAACGAGAATTAACCGGTCTTAACTAATCCACAGCATTTTGCCGTGGCGGGTCAGTACGATTTCTTTTTAAGCTTCAGTTCGCGAGACAGCAACCGGCACTCCGCTCATTCTGGGCATTGCGTTAATCGTTTCCCGGTATTCCAGCGACAGTAGCAGGTTGGTATTCACGCCATTGTCGTCATAGTTTGTGGAATCCGGCAGCACGCCAAAGCCGTGACTGATCTGTACAACGCCAGATCGCAGGCCGGGATCGGCTTTTGCCCGCGCCTGAATCTGTCCGTGCTCGGAGCGGATCGTCAGCATTTCTTCGTCAGCGATGTCCTCGCACTGCATATCGGTTGGATTCATGTAGACGTGATTGTATGGCTGCCGCTGTCGCACGGAGGGCATATCGCGGCCGGCCGAATTCAGGGTGTCCCGCAGCCTGCGAACGGCAAGGCGATAGGGCAGCGTTTCTGGTCTGGCTGTAGTGGCAACATCCGCAAGCTCTTCGGCAATATCGGAAGGCAGCAGCTGGAAGCGAGAGGTAAGATCAGGGTCGCCAGCTTCGACCTGGTCATTGCTGTCAATTTGTATGCCGCGCTCTGCGGCTTTGAGTGTGTCGAAGCTGACCGGGGCGTTGCGTGCGCAGATTCGAAGTATATCGTCCGTGCTGGGTTCGCGGCTCATGTCCAGAGGTCCGCCGAAATAACTCAGCGCCACGCCAAGTTGTTTGGCAAGTCGCCAGAAGATTTTCCAGTCGTCGACAACTTCGGCGTCAGCCGGTGGGGCGACCAGCGCGGGTGTATAGCGACTGAAGGGCTCCGGGTAGATCATGGTTTCGTAAAGGAAGAGCGGCAGGTCGGGCCGTTCATACTGCAGGGTTGGCGGCAGGATGTAGTCTGAGAGGCGGGCGGTCGCTGTCATAAAGGGCTCGATAGTGACCAGCAGCTCCAGCGACTCAAGTGCCCTGACAATTTTATGCTGATCCGGAATAGACGCGGCGGGGTTGCCGCCGTGCACCAGCAAGGCTTTGACCTGGCCGTCTCCCGGTTCCAGAATTTCGTCGGCGAGTGTGCCGGTGGGCAGTTCGCCTTCGAGCAAACCAAAATCGCCGAGCCGGCTTTTGTAGCCGGATTCCCACCAGCGGGGTGGCGGAATCACCTGGGCTTTCTTCGGATACTTCTCGCCAAGAAAACCCGGGTTGACGGACTCCCCTTCTCGCAGAAAGCGACCACAAACGACGTTCAGGCATTCGATCAGGTGTTCGGCCAGATTGCCGTGGGTCGCCATATCCGGCCCGGTCGCGCCTATGGCTGCGCCGGAGTGCGAATCGTGTGCAAAGGTTTTCGCGGCAGTGACCAGAATATCCGGTGTGACGCCGGCCCTCGCGGCGACCTGATCGGGGGTAAAGCCTGCGACAGCCGTGCGCAGCTCAATGAGCTGGGCAGCGTGGTCGTGGCAGAAGGCTTTATCTTCCCAACCGTTTTCGAGAATGATATTGAGCAGGCAGGCGAGTATGGCGCAGTCCTCGCCGGGCAGTGGTTGTACGAAGACGTCGGCAAATTTGGCTGTTTCGCTTTCTCTCGGGTCGATAACGATCAGTTTCATACCGCGGGCTTTGGCCTGCTTCAGCCGTTTGACCGGGTTGCGCAGATCAAAGCCATTGGTTGAGACCGATACCAGCGGGTTGCCGCCCACCACCAACAGGACGTCTCCGCGATGAAAGGGTGTTTTGCCCGCCGGCCAGATGCCAATGCGGCCGGCCGCCACCGCTTTGGCTGACTGGTCAATGGTGAGGGTTGAAAAGGCCTTCGGTGATTTGATGGCAGCCAGAAAACTGTTCAGCATCATTGACGACGAGGCGGTAAAAAACGCACCGCCGCCTTTGTAGCCGGCAATTGATTCCGGGCCCTTTTCAGACAGCAGTACAGACAGCTTGTGCTGTATTTCTGTCAGCGCCTGATCGAGCGATATTCGTTTGAAGCTGCCGTCCGGCTGACGCTTGAGGGGGTGCAGAATACGCTTGGGGCTGTTGTGCGCTTCCGGCGACTTGAGCCCTTTGAAGCAGGCAAAACCCAAGGTCTGCCCATCGTCGTGGTCGCCCTGCAATTCAGCCAGTCGGCCGTCGTCATCGATAGTGGCAACCATGCCGCAGTGGCCCAGGCACATACGGCAAAAGCTGAGCTTTGTTGTACTCATCGGATGTCACTCTCCATCACGAGCCAAACCGTGGATGCCGTGAGGCCGGTATTAACGCAGCGGCACCAACCGTAGCGGCAAATCGTCGACCGGTTTGGCAAAGGGGAAGTGCTGTATCGGGCTCGGGTATTCATATCCTTCCGGGAATTCGAGCCGATAGCGGGTCAGCACTTCACCGAGCACGCATTTAAACAGCATATTTGCGAAGTGCAGGCCAATGCACTTGTGAGCGCCACCGCCAAAGGGCGCCCACTGGAAAGGGTGTTTCTTGTGCTCTTCGCGACCTTCCGCAAAGCGATCCGGATCGAAGTTGTGCGGGTCGGTCCAGAACTCTTCCATGCGCTGAATGTAAAGCACCGGTGCCTGCAGGAGCGTATCGGCCGGCACGTGGTGACCGCCGATTTCGGTGTCTTTCACGGTGCGGCGGGCAAACTGTGGAACAGGGGGGTGCAGGCGAAGCACTTCCTTGAACAGGTTTTCGGTATGCGTCAGGGTTGGCAGATCATCGTAGGCAAGACCCTTGTCGGCAGCCGAGGCCAGCTCCTCCCGCACTCGATCCTGCCAATCGGTGTGATGGGCGAGGAAAGAGCAGGTCATGGTCAGCACAGACGTGGTGGTATCGTGGGCGGCGAGAAGCAGAAAGATCAGATGCTGGGCGACGACTTCGTCACTGAACAGCTCGCCGTTGTCGTCAGTTTCCTTGGCGAAATAGCTGGCCATATCGGTGCCGTCCACGGCTCGCCGTTTCGGCACCAGATCGATGAAGAAGCGCTCCAGTTCGCGACGGCCGTTCATGCCCTTGCGGTAGACCAGACCTAGGCCGGGCCAGTCCTTGCGGATCAGTGCGAGGGAGCCGGCCATCATATCGAGGAAGCTCTGATTGAGTTTTACGGTTTCGTCGGCGCCCATATCCAGACCGAGGAACACATTGGCACCAATATCCAGCAGCAGCTTTTTGATGTTGGGATAAAAGCGGAAGTCATTCTGTTGTGACCAATCGCTTGCCTGGCTGGCGATGATCGGATTCATCTGTTCCACATAACGGCGCATGGAGTCAGTCTTGAAGGCCGTTTGCATGATGCGACGGTGAACCCGGTGTTCGCCGAAGTCGCGCATCAACAGGCCGCCTTTGAAGAAATCTTTCAACGGGCCGTGATAGCCCATACGCGGCGAAAAGATTTGTTCCGGGTCGAGAGTCAGCAGCTTGATGTAGTCGGGGTGCGAGACAATCAACATGCGCTGGAAGGTAGTGTTGAAGCGATACACATCCCCATAGCGTGCTCGCATGTCGGCAAACACCGAAAAGGGGTCTTTCAGCATGGCAAAGGTATAGCCAATCAGCGGCTTGCCGTAGTCTCCCGGCAGGTGATCCAGCTTGCGATTGTCGGGGCGGTGGATGTAGTCGTTGTCGATAGTCTGTTGCCGCATAGTGCTGATCCTCTGCTTGTCATGCCGCTGGTAGAGCGCCCGCAGCTTTTATTGTAGTGGCTGCCCAATGCTACGCCCGGTTTTTGCATGCGTTCATTACCGCCGGGTTACCGAGGACACGGGCAGGTGTCCCGATAATCGCCGGCCCCCTAGGGGTTCAACAGGGCAACTTCGATTGTTCTAGCGTGACAACCATGATTTCATGGTGGCTAAACTATCATTTGTCTCATAGCAGAATATAGTCGCCAATCACCATAGTGAGTACAGAGAGAGCCCAATGAAAACACGCGCTGCGGTTGCCTTTCAGGCAGGAAAACCCCTGGAAATTGTAGAAGTGGATCTGGCCGGCCCCAAAGAGGGGGAGGTGCTGGTTGAGATCAAGGCCAGCGGCGTTTGCCACACCGATGCCTTTACCCTCAGCGGTGATGATCCGGAAGGGGTTTTTCCGGCGATTCTGGGCCACGAAGGCGCCGGTGTTGTGGTTGAGGTGGGGCCGGGTGTAAAAGGCCTCAAGCCGGGGGACCATGTTATCCCCCTCTACACGCCCGAATGTCGTACCTGCAAATTCTGCCTGAACCCCAAGACCAACCTTTGCCAGTCCATCCGTAGTACCCAGGGGCAGGGTGTTATGCCTGATGGCAGTAGCCGTTTCAGTTTTGAAGGCAAGCCGGTACTGCATTATATGGGCTGCTCTACGTTCTCAAACTACACCGTGCTGCCCGAAATTGCGCTGGCGAAAATCCGCGAAGACGCGCCCTTCGATAAGGTCTGTTACATCGGCTGTGGTGTGACCACCGGCGTGGGTGCGGTTGCGTTCGAGGCGAAGGTGGAGGCGGGTGCCAATGTAGTGGTGTTCGGCCTTGGCGGGATCGGCCTCAATGTGATTCAGGGGGCGAAAATGGTTGGCGCCGGGAAAATTATCGGCATCGACCTGAACCCGGCCAAGGAAGCGCTGGGGCGCAAGTTTGGCATGACCGACTTCATCAATCCGAAAGAGGTTGAGAATGTGGTGGATGCCATTAGCCAGCTGACCGACGGCGGCGCGGACTACAGTTTTGAATGTATCGGTAACGTGAACACGATGCGTCAGGCACTGGAGTGCTGTCACAAGGGTTGGGGTGAATCCTACATTATCGGTGTGGCCGGCGCCGGGCAGGAAATTTCCACGCGCCCCTTCCAGCTGGTAACGGGTCGTTCCTGGAAAGGTACTGCCTTTGGCGGCGCTCGCGGCCGCACCGATGTGCCGCGCATCGTTGACTGGTACATGGACGGGCGCATCAATATCGACGACATGATTACTCACACCATGGGCCTGGAAGATATCAACAAGGCTTTCGACCTGATGCATGCCGGTGAAAGCATTCGCTCGGTGGTGCTGTACTGATGAGTGCGCTGGAGAAGGTTTCAGACGTTCGCTGTTTTGAAGGGCGGCAGCTGCGATACAAACACACATCCGCAAGCCTTGATTGCGATATGCACTTTTCGATTTACCTGCCGCCACAGGCCGAGCAGGGCTCGGTGCCGTTGCTTTACTGGCTGTCCGGCTTGACCTGTACGGATGAAAACTTTGTGACCAAAGCAGGAGCCCAGCAGGCGGCGGCCGAGCATGGCATTGCCATTGTTGCGCCCGACACCAGCCCGCGCGGCGAAGGGGTGCCGGACGATCCGGACGGTGCCTATGACTTCGGCCTTGGCGCGGGCTTTTATGTCAACGCCACCGAGGCGCCCTGGAGCCAGCACTATCGGATGTATGACTACATCGTCGACGAGCTGCCAACGTTAATTGCTGAATATTTTCCGGTGGATGTGGCGCGCAGTGGCATCTTTGGTCATTCGATGGGTGGGCACGGCGCGCTTACCATTGCCCTGAAAAACCCTGAGAAGTATCGCTCGGTATCGGCCTTTGCGCCCATTTGTGCGCCGAGTGAGTGCCCGTGGGGAGAAAAGGCTTTGGGTCGTTATCTTGGTGAAGACCGGGCCAGTTGGCGGGCTCACGACGCGGTGGCGCTGCTGGAAGAGGGCGCCAGACTGGCACCACTGAAAGTGGATCAGGGCAGTGCCGATGGCTTTCTGGAGGAGCAGCTAAAAACGGAGCGCCTTATCGAAACCCTGAACAAACTTGGTGATAAAGCCGATGTTCGCTACCGGGAAGGTTACGATCACAGCTACTTTTTTATCGCCACGTTTATTGCAGAGCACATTGCGTTTCACGCCGGGCATCTTTGAAGCCTAACTTTTCACCTTGTAGGAAGGCATCTTCTCGCCGAGCTTGGCGCCCATTGCGGCGCCCAGCGCCTGCAGGCCGTTTAAGGGGCGAATCATTACCTCGAAATCGGTGATCAAGCCCTGTTCGTCAAACTGGATCATATCGATACCCTTGACGGTTTTGTCGCCGACCTTGGCGCTGAACTCCAGCACAACATTCAGTCCGT
Organism: Spongiibacteraceae bacterium; assembly: GCA_002710725.1. GTDB lineage: Bacteria > Pseudomonadota > Gammaproteobacteria > Pseudomonadales > Spongiibacteraceae > Litorivivens. Next base: position 6,019 of record PAKT01000016.1, on the reverse strand, counting down.
CCTCGCTGGCAAACTGGCGGTAGTAGGTAAAGTCCTCAAATACCGTAATGACTGTGCTTAAGGCGAGAATCAGCGCCGGCGCGGGGCTGTAGGGATTGATCGACATGGGTGAGCGAAAGGTCGCATCCGGGTGCACAATTTTTTCCAGCGCTTTGAGATCAACGGTCTCAACCATTTTGTGCCAGGCGGCCAGTGATTCAGCAACGGCCGGGTGAAGGTTCGCAGGGGCTTCGGTCATGGCGGTCTCCTCAGGTTAAAGGCTTGCGGCAAGGGTGGTGCCTTGCTTGATGGCACGCTTGGCGTCGAGCTCTGTGGCAACATCGGCACCACCAATCAAATGAACTTTACAGCCGGCGGCTTCCAGCTCGTGTGCCAGTGTGCGCTCGGGTTCCTGTCCGGCGCAAATGACAATGGTATCCACTTCAAGGGTGGTCTCACCTTCCGCCGTTTCAATATGCAGGCCCTGGTCATCGATGGCCCGATACTGGACGCCGGCCAGCATCTGCACACCGCGGGTTTTCAGGGAATTGCGGTGAATCCAGCCGGTGGTGGTGCCCAGTTGCGCGCCAACTTTGCTGGTTTTGCGCTGCAGCAGGTGCAGGCTGCGCTTGGCCGGTGCCATCTCGGCGCGTTTCAGTCCGCCGGGTGTTTTGTAGTCAGTATCGACACCCCATTCCCGAAAAAAGGTCTCTGTGTAACTGCCTTCCTGATCCTCGTGGGCTAGGAATTCGGCGACATCGAAGCCGATACCGCCGGCGCCGACAATCGCCACACTTTCCCCGACCTCGGCGTCTCTGCGGAGCACGTCCAGGTAGCTCAGTACTTTCGGGTGGTTTACGCCGGGAATGTCGGGAGTGCGCGGTACGATGCCGGTGGCGATTACCACCTCATCGAAATTGTCCTGCAGCAGTTGCTCTGCACTGACGCGGGTATTGAGGCGCAGGTCCACGCCGTGGATTTCAATCTGGCGACCGAAGTAGCGCAGGGTTTCATTGAATTCGTCTTTGCCGGGAATGCGTTTGGCAATATTAAACTGGCCGCCTATTTCCGCGTCGGCTTCAAACAGGGTGACCTTGTGGCCGCGCTCGGCGGCGGTGACGGCGCAGCTAAGACCGGCCGGGCCGGCGCCGATTACGGCCACGTGTTTTTGTTGGGTAGTGGGTTCTATTAAGAGTTCGGTTTCGTGGCAGGCGCGTGGGTTCACCAAACAGGAAGTGATTTTGCCAGAGAAGGTGTGATCGAGGCAGGCCTGATTGCAGCCGATGCAGGTGTTGATCTCGTCGGCCCGGCCCTGACGCGCTTTAACGACAAATTGCGAGTCGGCCAGAAACGGTCGCGCCATCGACACCATATTGGCATAGCCCTCGGCGAGCAGTTGCTCGGCCACCTCCGGCGTGTTGATGCGGTTGCTGGTGACCAGCGGAATATTCACCTCACCCATCAAGCGTTTGGTCACCCAGCCAAAGGCCCCTCGGGGTACTTTGGTGGCAATAGTGGGTACCCGTGCCTCGTGCCAGCCGATGCCGGTGTTGAGAATGGTGGCGCCGGCTGCTTCGATAGCGTGTGCCAGCGCGACAACTTCTTCCCAGCTGGAACCACCTTCGACCAGATCAATCATGGACAGGCGATAGATGATAATGAAATTGGGGCCCACCCGTTCACGCACCCGCCGGACGATCTCAACCGGAAAGCGGATGCGGTTGGTGTAGTCACCACCCCAGCGATCATCGCGGTGGTTAGTGCGCTGGGCGATAAACTCATTAATCAGGTAGCCCTCGGAGCCCATGATTTCGACGCCGTCGTAGCCCGCGTACTGGGAAAGGGCGGCGCAGTTTACATAGTCATCGATGGTTTGCTCGATTTCGGCGTCTGTCAGGGCGTGGGGTGTGGCGGCATTGATGGGGGCGCGCACTGCGCTCGGCGCAACCAGCTCGTTGTGATAGGCATAGCGGCCAAAGTGCAGGATCTGCATGGCGATTTTGCCATCGGCTGCGTGCACAGCAGAGGTAATGATACGGTGCTCGTCCGCTTCTGCTTCACTGGTGAGCTTGGCGCCGCCGGGTAAAGGCACACCGCGTTCATTGGGCGCTATGCCACCGGTAACCATAAGGCCCACTTCGCCGCGGGCGCGCTCGGCGTAAAACGCGGCCATTCGCTCAAAACCGTGTTCAGCCTCTTCCAGCCCCACGTGCATGGAGCCCATCAATACAGGGTTGCGTAGAGTGGTAAAGCCCAGATCGAGTGGGCGTGTGAGATGGGGGTAATGTGTCATGTGATCTACCGATTCAAAGTTTTGTGCAACTGGTTGCAATTAATCCTGCCTTAAGTTGCAACTGGTTGCAAATAAAATTGAATGCGGCAGACTTGTCGGCAACTATCGGTTCTGGATTCACGTTATGTCCCTTCGTCACGCCCTGCTGACCGCGTTGCTCGAAAAGCCCGCCTCGGGCCTAGAGCTGGCCAAACGTTTCGACCGCTCTATCGCCTACTTCTGGAACGCCACCCACCAGCAGATCTACCGGGAGCTGTCGCGGATGGAGGCTGAGGGCTTGATTGAATCCACGCCGGAGGAAAATGCGCGCGGCGTTAAAAAAATCCACCGGGTCTTGCCCCAAGGCCGCAAGGAGCTGAAGCGCTGGGTGGGCGAGGGCGGCGACCCAGCGCCGTTGCGCGATCCGATGATGGTGCGTTTACGGGCAGAAGGCGTGGTTGGCCCGGCGGGGCTGGCGGATTCGCTGCGAGCCCAGCGCAAACAGCATCTGGCCAAACGAGCTTTGTACCGTGAATTTGAGGCAAAGGATTTCAGCAAGTCGCCAGCGGATCGCGCGGCGGCTCTGCGCTATGTCGTACTGAAAGCGGGCCTGAAATACGAGGATTACTGGATTGAAATGTTGGATGAAGCGCTGGCAGTGTTAGATGAGTTTGATCACTGATCCTGGCACAGCTCTGTGACCTAGGAGCGCGGGAATAGTGATTGCGTAACGCTTCGCCGGGCGCTAGTGTCTGGCGAATATTAAATAAGCAGGGGCTTACTTAACCATGCACACCATTCAGAATCATTTTATCGACGGTTCCTGGGTTCCCTCAGTTGCTGTCAGCTCAACACATCCAATCGTCAACCCCGCCACTGAGGAGCTTATCGGTGAGCTGCATTTTGGCGGCACCGCGGATGTTGATAAGGCGGTGCAGGCGGCGCGCAAGGCCTTTCCGGCCTTTGCCTCGTCTACGCTGCAGAGTCGTGTTGATCTGTTAAAAGCGATCCTTGCCGAATACGAAAAGCGCTTCGATGATCTGGCGCAGGCGGTCAGCGCGGAAATGGGCGCACCGCTGGAGCGTATTGCGAAAACGGCCCAGGTGCCGATTGGTATGGGGCATTTTCAAACGGCCATCGCCCTGGCCGATGAAATTGAATGGGAAACCCGCCGCGGCGGCGCCCTTGTCAGCCGCGAGGCGGCCGGCGTCTGCGCCCTGATCACCCCCTGGAACTGGCCGCTGAACCAGATCTCCTGCAAGGTCGCGCCTGCGCTGCTGGCCGGTTGCACCATGGTATTGAAACCCTCGGAATATGCGGCGCTTTCGGGTCAGATTTTTGGTGAAATCATGGAGGCGGCTGGTGTGCCGCCCGGTGTCTTTAATCTGGTGTGGGGCAGCGGCCCGGAGATCGGGCCCCATATGGCCTCTCACCCGGAGGTGGATGTTGTCTCCCTGACCGGTTCCACTGCAGCGGGCGCGTCTGTCTCGCGGAGTGCAGCGGATACCATCAAGCGCGTATCGCTCGAACTGGGCGGCAAGTCACCGAATATCCTGCTGGACGATGCGCCACTGGAAGCGGCCGTGACCAAGGGGGTTATGCATCTGATGAACAACAGTGGGCAGAGCTGTAATGCGCCGTCGCGCATGCTGGTGCCCGAGTCCAGGCTGGCGGAGGTGGAAAGGCTTGCCGTTGCCGCGCTGGACAATATCAAGGTTGGCGACCCCCAGGATGAAAGTACGACCACCGGCCCCCTGGCCAATGGCCGTCAGTTTGAGCGCGTGCAGTCGCTGATCGAGCGCGCTGAAGCCGAGGGCGCGAAAAAACTGGTGGGCGGCACTGGTCGACCGGACGGTCTGGACAAGGGCTTCTTCGTCAAGCCAACCATTTTCTCGGTGGCTGATAACAAGGCAACCATTGCTCGGCAGGAAGTGTTCGGCCCGGTGCTGACCTTGATTCCCTATCGCGATGAAGCCCACGCCATCGAAATGGCGAACGACACCGAATACGGTCTGGCGGCCTATGTTTATGGCGGATCGATTGATCGCGCCAAGGAAGTCGGCCGGCACATTCGCGCCGGACAGGTGCTGCTCAATGGTGCCGGCCCCGATTTGCAGGCGCCCTTTGGTGGCTTCAAGCAATCTGGAGTGGGTCGCGAATGGGGTCTGGCGGGGGTGGAAGAATTCACCGAACTCAGAGCCATACTCGGTGTGGAATAGGGCGTAATTCGGGATTGGCTAAAACCGAAATCTAGAGCATAGTAGCGCGACTTACCTGCCTCGTTTGCGAGTACTGCCATGCCTTTCATTGCCCAGCCTCTCGCCCGGCCCCTCTCTGTGGTCGGGCGCTGTAAAGCCCTATGTTTTGCTGTTTTCTTTGTTCTTTCCGGCTGTTCTGTTGTTCATCAAAAGGCACTGGAGCCTCTCGACTGGGTGGGTGCTGATGTCGAACGCTACGCGGTCAGCGGTGCCGGCAGTTGGGCGCGCCTGCGTAAACAGCCGATAGATGTTGGACCGTTTCGCGGTGATCTGGCGGCCCAGTCGCTGTGGAATTCACTGCCGAGTACGAGTACGTCAGATGTTCAGGTTGCCATCGGCAGTGATGACAGCCGCGGACATCACCTGCATCACGGCACGGTCATCCAAAGCAACGAATCCGAACTGCAAGTGCGCCTGACCGGGTCAGACGGTGTGCTGGCCGATTTGCGCTGCAGACAGCGTTTGTACAGCGAGAGCCAGGAAACGGGCGTCAGTCGGGGTGACGGAACCAATACCTTCTCGATGTCAGAGAATGTCGCCTATAGTGCCTCGCTGAACTGCATGGCAAAAGGCGTAAGCGAGCTTTGGCCGCAGTGGCAGTTGGACTTGCATAACGAAGAGCCGGTGCCAATGCGAGGCACTCTGCGTATACAGGGCGCAGATTTCCAGGTAGTGGGTAGTCAGTCGTCGAATATCGGAGCCTCGCCAACGACAGTCAGCTATGAAATCCGCCGGGGTGATACCACCTTGGCCCTGATTGACCGCAGTGGAGACGGCCTGGTTAGTCTGGTCAGGCCGGTGGGTGAGCAGCAGCATGTCGCGTTTGTGGGTGCGGCAATGGTTTTGCTGCTGGCCAACGACCCTTTGGAGCTTTGATCGCGCCCTCGGAGCGCGGCATGCAACACACGGCTTGACAGTCCCGGAATCGGGCATTAATGTAAACGTTTACTTTGCGTTTACAGCAGCGAGCGGGATATGAATAAAAACAGGCTGCGCATAACTGGCCGGCGCTTGATTCTCGGTGCCGTCGCGGCAATCTTTCTTATTTGGTGTCTTGAGCCGACGGCCTGGCTGTTCTACGAGCTTTACCACCTGACCGGTGTTGGTCCCGTCTACTATGGCTACAGCGTGTTTCGAGCTGGGGGCTATTTTTTTGGTGAGTGGCCTTACCATGTGCCTGCAAGTGTGTTGGCGGGCTTGCTGGTGGCCCTGCCGTGGTGGCAGGCCCTGAAATCTATCTTTCGGAGAGCAGAATGAATCGTCGACAGTTTCTGGAATGCGCAGCTCTGTTGATTACTGGAGCCACTGCGGCGCAGGCGGGATTTTCGCTGACCGAAGAGCAGCGCGTCTATCTCGCCACGGCGCCAGACTATATAGATAAAAAGGTAGATTTTCTGTCGGCCGAGCAGCGCTCCACGCTGGCACTGCTGACAGAAACGGTGATTCCCCGTACTGAAACGCCCGGTGCCATCGATGCCGGTGTTCCCGGTTCGTCGAGCTGATGGTGTTT
>PAKT01000015.1 GCA_002710725.1 Spongiibacteraceae bacterium | reverse complement strand
GGCAAGCCGGATTATAAAACGGCGAAAGCCTTTGCGCTGAGCGGTGAGGGTGAGCTCGGTTAAACGTCGGACGTCAGACGTCGGACGCAAGAGCCGCGGCTTCGCCGCTTTCGCAGCATCGCGCCGCAAAGCGGCGCCCGCCGCTGATGTTAAACGTCTGACGTCCGACGTTTAACCGAGCTCACCCTCACCGCTCAGCGCAAAGGCTTTCGCCGTTTTATAATCCGGCTTGCCACTCGGCGCGCGCGGAATATCCGCCGTCACATGGACCGCACGTGGCACTTTATAGCCCGCTATGTGGTTGCGGCAGTGATCCTGCACGTCTTTGACTGTCAGGCTCACGCCTTCACGCAGTTGCAGTACGGCGGTCACTTTGCTGCCCCAACGCTCATCGGGCGTTGCAACAACCAGGGCGTCGAAAATGCCCTCGTGAGCCTTGAGTGCATTCTCCACTTCTTCCGGAAAAATCTTCTCGCCGCCGCTGTTAATACAGTTGGAGCCGCGACCAAATACAGTGATGGAAGTATCTTCTTCCAGTTTTGCCGCATCACCGGTCAGCAACCAGGTTTTGCCGTCGACCTCTACGAAGGTTTTGGCGGTTTTTTCCGGGTCGTTGTAATACCCGACTGGAATGTAACCCGAGCGGGCAAAGATACCGGTTTCACCGGGCTTGGCGTGACGGCGGGGTGTCTCATCATCGATGATCACGTCCATGTAGTCGGTGCGCGTTACATTGCCCAGACCCGATTCGGATTTTTTCTGACCGTTGTCCATACCCATCTGGCCACCTTCCGATGAACCAAAGCTGTTGGTGATGAAAACGTTCGGGAAATGCTTCTTGAAACCTTCCTGCTTGGCTTCCGAAAAGACTGCACCACCGGAGCCGACGTTGAAAATGGATCCGAGGTCCCAGCGATCAGGATTCGCGTCCAGCGCATCCAGCAGCGGAATCGCCATCGCGTCACCAACAATCTGCACGGCGTTAACCTTTTCGCGTTCGCAAACTTCCCATACGTGTTCTGCATTCAGTGAATGCTGATCATTCAGCACCAGCTTGTTGCCGGCCAACAGCTGAATACAGGCATACCACCAGGAGGCACCGTGCATCAGCGGAGCCAGCGCGATACCACACAAGGGGTTCTCGGCAACGCGGGTTTCAATGTCTTCGGGCTTCTCACAAGGCCCGTTCGGCGAAAAGTGACCACCGCCGCCCATGGCCGCGAAGAAAACATTTTTATGGGGCCACATCACGCCCTTGGGCATGCCGGTTGTGCCACCGGTGTAGAGAATGAAATAGTCGTCGCCGGAGCGCTCTTCGAAATCACGCTGATCACTCTGACCGGCCATCACCGATTCGTATTCCACCGCACCGATGGTATTGAGGTCAGCGCCACTGTCGTCATCAACAGCAACAAAGGTTTTCAGGTCCGGGGCCGCACTTCGAATCTCGGCGATATGGGGCGCGAACTCGCGATGATGCACGCAAGCCACCATGTCCGCGTTATCAAAAATATACAGCAGTTCATCTTTGACATAACGATAGTTGACGTTGATCGGCACCGCGCGAATTTTGAAGCAGGCCAGCATGGCTTCCATGTATTCGTTGCAGTTGTACATGTACAGGCCAACATGGTCACCGCTTTTCACACCCTGCGATCGCAGGTAGTGCGCCATGCGGTTTGCACGCTTATCCAGATCACCAAACGTGGTACGGTGTGCTCCACAAACCAGCGCCTCGCGCTCGGGCACTTTGTCCGCCACAACTTCAAACATATCTGCCAGATTGAATTGCATTTTTCCCTTCCCGTTAAATGACACCGGCCACTATCGTGGCCGGTGAATTCAGCGTTTTTGTTACGCTTTCTCTGAACCGACAACCCACATGGCGAAGAACTGAGCCCCCCCGCCGTAGGCGTGGCCCAGGGCCAGTTTGGCACCGTCAACCTGATGGTCGCCGGCATCGCCGCGCACCTGCCGGGCCGCTTCCGCAAAGCGGATCATGCCCGAGGCACCGATGGGGTTACTGGATAGTACACCACCGGAGCAGTTCCAGGGGATATCACCGTTGTCATCCAGCGACGTGGCCCCTTCCAGGGTCATTTTCCAGCCTTCGCCTTTTTCGGCAAAGCCGAGGTTCTCCAGCCACATGGGCTCGTACCAGGAAAACGGCACGTACACTTCAGCACAGTCGAAGTCCTTGCGCGGATTGGTAACGCCCGCCTGGGCGTAAACATCCTTGGCACAATCGATACCCGCACGCGGGCTGACTTCTTCGCGGCCGGCATACATGGTCGGCTCCGAGCGCATGGCGGTACCGCGAATCCAGGCCGGCTTCTTCGGTGACTGTTTGGCCAGCTCTTCGTTGGAAATAACCAGCGCACAGGCACCGTCGGACGACGGGCAGGACTCGAGAAAACGCAAGGGCTCCCAGAGCATGGGGCTCTCTTCCACTTCCTTCATGGTGATGTTGGGCAGCTGCAAATGCGCCAGCGGATTGCGCGCACCGTGCAGACGGTCTTTAACCGCAACCTTGATACCAGCCTCGGGAGATGCTTGGGTGCGACGCATATACTCACGGATGATCGGCGCGAAAAAACCACCGGCGCCCGCATTCAAGTGTGGCGAAAACGGTTGGGCGTTAGACAGTGCCCACATCGCGTTGGACTCTGACTGCTTCTCGTAAGTCACGGTCAGAATGCGTTTGAACATGCCACTTTGTACGTAAGACGCCGCAACAATGGCGGTTGAACCGCCAACCGAACCCGCCGTGTGTACCCGCAGCATGGGCTTACCATTACAGCCAAGCGCATCGGTCAGGTACAGTTCGGGCATGACCATGCCTTCGAACATGTCCGGAGCTTTACCGACAATAACCGCATCGATATCGTCCCAGGTCAGTTCGGCGTCCTGCAGGGCCTTGAAGGCCGCATCGCGCACCAGTCCGGCAATAGAAACGTCTTTGTGTTTGGTTTGGTATTTGGTCTGGCCAATACCGACAACCGCAGCTAATTCAGCCATTATGCTCCCTCCAATACCGCGACCAGATTCTGTTGCAGCGCGTGACCCGAGGTCGCGTGCGCTACACCACGTTTGCATTCGCCATTGATGATGCGCATGGCGACTTCGCCGATACGCGACAGGCCAGAGGCCATCATCAGGTTGCCGGCGAGCACCCCGCCCGAGGGGTTGATCACAGTGTCATCACCCAGGCCCAGTGCTTTCTTCAGGATGATTTCCTGATGGCTGAACGGTGCATAAATTTCAGCAATGTCTATCGGACCATTGGCCACACCCGCTGCCTTGGCAGCCGCTTCAGTGGAAGGCGATTTGGTCAGGTCGCGAGCACCGAAATGGGCGCTCTCGATGCGATGATCGATACCCTTCAGTACCGCATAAGGCTTGCCCCACTTTTTCGCCTGTTCAACGGTGGCGATAACCATGGCACACGCGCCATCGGAGACCGGGCAGCAGTCGTGCTTGCGCAGCGGAGACAGATAGGTCGGCTCGTTCAGCAGCTCATCCGCACTCACGTCGCCTTTCAGCTGGGCGTGGGGGTTGGATTTCGCATTCTTTCGCGAGCGGGCAACAACCTCAGCCATCTCACGCTCAGTGATCTCACCGCTGTCGAGCATCGCTCGCGCCTGCAGAGCAGCACTTGATACCGTATCCAGCCACAGAGGTGCCAGATAGTAGGGGTCGAGCTGCTGCGACAATACGATGGGCAATTCACCCGGTGACGATTTACCGAAACCGTACAGCAAAGCAGATTCTGCCTGACCACTTTGAATCTTCAGCACAGCCTCATACAGGGCCCAGGCCGCATCCATTTCAACGTGGCTTTCCTTGATCGGCGGTACCGCACCCAGGGCGTCAACACCCAGAACAAAGGCAAAAGCCGCGCCCTGCAGATAGTCACAGGAACCGGAACAGGTAAAATCCACATTCTGCGCACTTTCCAGGCCGACATTGTCCAGCACTTTGCGAACAACCGGCATGATCAGTTCAACTTCATTGCGTGCACCGGCGTCGCGAACGCAATCCGACTGCACGAAAGAGACAATCGCTATATCACGCATCTTTCAGTCTCCCGATTTCTTCCGCAGGCACATCGGGTTCGTCGATGGGTGCGAAGTATTGGATATTTTCCATGGCAAAGCCCCACTCACTCGGGTCTTTCCACTTGGCCTCTACACGCATGCCAATGCGCACATCTTCGTTCTTGCACTCACTGAGAAGGTGCAGAAAGGAAATATTGGCGCCGTCGACCACCAGATTCGCGATAACATAGGGTGGTTTGATGGGGTTACCCGGAATCGGAATATAGACGATGGTGAAGGACTGAACCGTCGCCTTGTGCGGCAGTTCCACTTCTTCGTTGGTCGCTACACCACAGGCGGCACAGGCACCGCGCGGGGGAATATATACATTGCGACAGGACGGGCAGCGCTGGCCTACCAGCTTGCCTTCCTTGACCTTGGTCAGGAAGCGGGCAGTAGCTTGACCAGCGGTAAAGTTGTAGTCGAGATAGACGGGCGATTCAATGCCGGTAATCGGCTCGAGCGCCTCTTTGTTTGCGTCACTCATGGCAGTCTCCTCAAGCTGGCTCAAAGCAGGCGATATCAGTGATGAAACCCTTGGTTTCCTCAGCCCAGCGCACTTTCACTTTCATTCCGGTGCTCATTTTCGACTCGTCACCGGCATCTACCATGTGAATCATCGGAATGTCGGAACCATCGATCTGGATCTGCGCCCAGGCAAAGGGCTTGTCCAGGTGGTGCTTGCCGCGCGGGTGCTTGACCCAGGCCCAGGTTTTCACCACACCGGTGTCTGGCAGGTCCACGAATTCACTGAGTGCCTCAGCGGTGACCGGATCGTATTCCATCGGCGGTACAATCACCTTGCCGTCGCTTCCCTTGATACCAACGATCTTGCGATCGCGCAGGGCCGTCAGAAAGCGGCCCACCACCAGACCGGTGGTGCGGGTGTAGGTAAAGCCGAGGGTAAACGCCTGTTGCAGAACTTCCGCTTGAGCGGACATAGGCCTGTCTCCTTGCTTACTGGCTAGAAATAACAATGATCAGAAACGCATTAGACGCTTCTAATCCACTGAAAAAATTACATTTTTTTAACATTATCGGCAGCCGCCGACGATGGGATCAGTATTGAGCAGCGAGGGGGATAACTCAATGACAGAATGTGGCCTATTCGTGTGACAAATCCGATCAGGGGGGTGGGAGACGCTGGACGGGAGACGGGAGACGCAAAAGCGAGTGCGGCTTCGCCGCGCGATGCTGCGTGTGCTGCGAAGCAGCCTGTCTTGGCATCTCCCGTCTCCCGTCCAGCGTCTCCCGTCCAGCGTCTCCCCGCCAGCGTCGCCCGCTACAACCGCTTCCCGCTTTCTTTCTCAAGCGCCTTATGCATATTCCGGGCAATCTGCCCCGCCACACGCTTGGCGCGCTCGGCCTTATCACCGGCAAAGTGCTCGTCAACAGTTTCCTCGAAATAGGCGAGCCACTGATCAAAGTCAGCACTGCGCAGTTCACGCTTATCATGAAGCTGGCGGTGGATATTCATGGTGTGGCGTTTATAGTTGTTTTCGCCGAGCAACAGCTTTTCCCAGTAAGCCTGAATGCGCGGGAAGTGCTCTCGGATATCGACGTTAGCTACATCCAGGAAGATAGGCGCCAGGCGTTCGTCGACCAGCAGCTTGTCGTAGAAGGCTTCAACAAACTGGCGAATGCGATCGGGGTTGTCGAGATCGGGTTTTGACATAATGCGTCGCGTGCAGCTAGACGGGAGACGGGAGACGCCAAGCCTTCGCCACTTCGCATAGGGCACCACTTCGCGCAGCACAGCCGCTTTTGCGTCTCCCGTCTCCCGTCAAGCGTTCAGCTGTCTGAATCGGCACCATACTACTTCCCCCGCTTCTTCTTTGCATCCCGCTTTTTCACAAACTTCATCAAACGCTTCTTGCGATTGACCTGGCGCGAGGTGAGCTTGTTTTTCTTGCCCTCGTAAGGGTTCTCGCTGGTGCGGAATTCGATGCGAATCGGGGTTCCGACCATATCCAGATGCTTGCGAAAGGTTTTTTCCAGGTAACGCTGGTAGCTCGCCGGCACCTTGTCGGTCTGGTTGCCGTGAATCACGATGATGGGCGGATTCTGGCCACCGGCGTGGGCGTAACGCAATTTGATGCGGCGGCCATTGATCATGGGCGGCGCGTGATCGAATACGGCGCCCTCCAGAATGGTCGTGAGCTGGCGGGTCGACATTTTGTCTGTCGCCGAATGGTAGGCCTTGTTGACGGAGTCGTAGAGGTGTCCTACGCCGGTACCGTGCAGCGCCGAAATGAAATGCACTTCCGCGTAGTCGATAAACTGCAGCCGGCGCTCCAGCTCAAATTTGACCCGTTCTTTATGGTCGGGCTCAAGCCCGTCCCACTTGTTTACCGCCAGCACCAGCGCGCGGCCGGATTCCACCACCTGCCCCAGCAGATGCAAATCCTGATCGACAACCCCTTCGCGGGCGTCCATCACCAGGATCGTCACATTGGCGTCGTCGATCGCTTTCAGGGTTTTAACGATGGAGAACTTCTCCACCACTTCCTTTACATTCTTGCGGCGTCGGACACCGGCGGTATCAATAAGAGTATAGGGTTCGCCATCGCGCTCGTAATCGATGTAGATACTGTCGCGCGTGGTGCCGGGCTGGTCAAAAACCACCACCCGCTCTTCACCGAGCAGGCGATTGACCAGGGTCGACTTGCCGACATTGGGGCGGCCGATAATGGCGATACGGGTACTCTTGTACTGATCCTCTTCCGCCGCTTCCTCTTCCACCGGCGGAAAGGTCGAGACCAGCTCATCCAGCAGCTGACGCACACCGCGCCCCTGGGTGGCCGTAATCGGATAGAAATGCTCTACACCAAGCTCGTAGAACTCGGCCATCGCGGTGTTGGGGTCAACACCGTCAACCTTGTTCACGACATAGTAGAAAGGCTTATTACTGCTGCGAAATTTACTCGCCAGTGCATAGTCAGAGGGGGTCAAGCCGGCTTTCGCATCCAGCAAAAAGAGCACCGCATCGGCCTCTTCAATCGCCGCCTGCGACTGTTCGGCCATGACGCTGTCGATGCCCTCTTCGTCACCGGTAATACCGCCGGTATCAATGGCAATAAAACGGTTGCGACCGTGGGTGACCTCACCGTATTTGCGGTCGCGAGTCAGCCCCGGAAAATCCGCCACCAGCGCATCGCGGCTGCGGGTCAATCTGTTAAACAGGGTGGACTTGCCCACATTCGGACGCCCCACCAACGCAACCACCGGAATCATGCTCATTATTGCCTACTGCTAGCGTTTCGGGCCAAACGTGCGGCGTTTCACCCGGTAACTGTCACGTTCAAAACTGTAGGCGGCCAAACGGCCTTCGTTGCTGAACACGAAGAGTTTGTCGTCAGCAGTAACCATCGGCGCACGCACACCGCTGTCGTCCAGCTGAACCCGTGACACCAGATGCCCATCCACCTGGGAGACAAAATGGAGGTAACCTTCAAAGTCACCCACCACCAGACTGCCCGAGAGAATGGCTGGCGCCGACAGTTTACGACGTGTCAGAACCGTCTGCGTCCAGATTACGCCCTGGCCGTTCTTCTCGAAGGCATGAATACTGCCATCGGCATCGGCCACGTAGATATTGCCGTAGCCTTCGACCGGCCCGGTGTAGCTGGACAGCTCACGTTGCCAAAGGGTGCGGCCACTGCGCACGTCTATTGCCACCAGATTGCCCTGATAGCCCGCCGCATAGAGAATGCCGCTATCGAGCAACAGCTCACCGTCGACATCTGACAAACGCTCGATTTCCGTACTGCCTTTGGGCACCGATACGCGCTGCTCCCAGCGCAGCTCGCCGGTTTCCTTGTCGAGCGCCACCACACGACCGTTGGCCAGGCCGGCAAATACCAGCGGCCCATCAATCAACGGCGTCGAGGTTCCACGCAGGGTCAGACGCGGCACTGAGGCTGAGAAGGCCCAGCGTTTTTCACCGGTAACGGCATCCAGCGCGAACAGTTGGCCGTCATAGGTTTGCACAATGACAATCTCGTCGTCGCTCGCCGGCGGTGCCAGAACCTCACCGCTCAACTGAGTACGCCACAACTCTTCGCCCATCAGGTCGAAGGCAATCACAACGCCTTCAGTCGTACCGAGGTACAGGCGCTCGTAATCCACACCGACGCCGCCGCTGACGGTCTGCTCGAGTTTCTGCTTCCAGCGAATATCACCGTTGCTGATATCGCGGGCCTGAACTTCACCATCGGCGGAGGCGATATACAGTGTGTCGCCTTCTACTGCGGGCCGGAGCTGGTATAGGCCCTTGCCCTGACCATCGCCCACCTGATCGGACCAGATTCGAATCAGATCCCGCTCGGTGACAAAGTCCGTGAGCTCGGCCGGATCATTTTCTTCTGGCGTACCTGCACAGGCAGTGAGTAATACGGCGGCCAGCGGCAGCAGTAGTCGGTTGAGTTTCATCATTCCTCAGCGGCTCCGTCCTGCACTTGCTGCAGGTCGTTGATTTTCATGTCCAGCAGGGGGTTCGGTGAGGCATTGTCCAGTGCAGCCAGCTCTGCCTTGGCCTGCTCGTAAGCCGCCAGCGCACCACTGTTATCACCTTGAGCCAGCAGAATATCGCCACGGGTTTCCGCAATCAGGGCGGCATAGCTGCCAAGCTCGGAACCGGCTAATACCTGTTGCGCATCTTCGTAGCGTTTCTGGGCAAGCAGAACGTGCGCCAGACGCACCTTGGCCTGCAGCATCATAGGCTCACTGGGCTTTTGTTCCAGCACCCAGCGCAGTTCTGTTTCCGCCTCATCCCATTGACTGCTCTGAGCGGCGTACTTGGCTTTGTACATGGCACCGAAAATGGCATAGGTGGTGCCCGGGTAATCGGCTTTCAGGGTCTCGGCCAAATGCCGGGCCGTGGTCACTTTCGTGCCGTCGCTTTCAGCGGCCGAATCCGCTTCCAGCAGGTTCTGATAGTTGGCTGAAGCTTCTGCCAGACGCGTTTCCTGCTGTTTTTGCCAGCCCTGCCAGCCAAATACAGCTGCGATCGCAACCACCACACCCAGCGCGATGGACTTGCCATTTTCTGCCCACCAAGACTTGAGGGCCTCGACCTGTTCTTCATCCGTGCGATAGGATTCCACGCTTATACCTCTACAAATTCTCTTGTTTTAATTTAACTTGTTTAATCGAGCTGAGCGGCCAGTTCGCTCACCACATCGGCCATGGCCAGTTGCTGTTGCTCACGCTCTTCACGCAGCCACTTAACCTGTACCACACCCTGCTCAGCTTCGCTCTCACCAATAACCAACGCGACGCGCGCACCGGAACGATCGGCTTTCTTGAACTGACTCTTGAAACTGCCGCCACCGCAATGGGTAAGCACCCGCAGGGAAAGGCTCTCGCGCAGGCTCTCCGCCAGCTTAAGCGCCTCGACCTCAGCCCGGCTGCCAGAGCTTACCAGATAGACATCAGCCAGGGCTGTTTTCTCCGGCAAATTTTCGCTTGCTTCCAGCAACAGACACAAACGCTCCAGCCCCATGGCAAAACCGACCGCAGGCGTGGCTTTGCCTCCCAGCTGCTCAACCAGACCATCATAGCGACCGCCGGCACACACCGTACCTTGGGCACCGAGCAGATTGGTGGTCCACTCGAATACAGTCAGGCCGTAATAATCTAGGCCGCGAACCAGTTTCGGATTGCGTACATAGGCAATTCCCAGCGCATCCAGGCGCTCACACAGACCGGCAAAATGGACGCGCGAGTCATCATCCAGAAAATCATCAAACACCGGAGCGTCGGCCAGCAAGGCCTGGGTCTGTTCATTTTTGCTGTCGAGAATGCGCAGCGGGTTGGTAGCCAATCGGCGCTGACTGTCTTCGTCCAGCTGATCGTTCAGGGGCGACAGGTAGGCCACCAGCGCTTCCCGAAATGACTTGCGACTGTCGCTGCTGCCCAAAGTGTTGAGTTCCAGTGTCAGACCTTCGGTGATACCGAGCTCCTTCCAGAAACGGGCACTCAGGGCAATCAGCTCGGCATCAATATCCGGGCCGACCATGCCAAAGGCTTCAACACCCACCTGATGAAACTGGCGCAAACGCCCTTTCTGGGGGCGCTCGTGGCGGAACATGGGCCCGGTGTACCACAGGCGCTGAACCTGATTGTAAAGCAGACCGTGTTGTTCACAGGCGCGCACACAGGACGCCGTACCTTCGGGCCGCAAGGTCAGGCTGTCGCCATTGCGATCTTCAAAGGTGTACATCTCTTTCTCGACAATATCCGTGACTTCACCGATAGAGCGCTTGAACAGTTCGGTCTGCTCCAGAATCGGAAAGCGGATTTCACTGTAGCCGTAGCGTGCAAGCAGGTTCTGAAGCTTGCCTTCCAGATATTGCCAGAGGGGAGAATCATCCGGCAGAAGATCGTTCATGCCGCGAATCGATTGAATTTTTGCCAACGTGCTGAATCCTTGTCTGCGCCGGCGCTCAGGCCTGGCGCGCAATAATATCGTTTTCTTCCGCCTGTTTTTTCGCAACCCGCTCGCGAATCAGGCTTTCGAGATGATCGATTAGCTCGCCACTTTGCACTTTGTGGTCTGTCTTGCCATCGATATAAATCATATTGCTTGGGCTGGCACCGGTCACACCGATCTCCACTTCCTTGGACTCGCCGGGACCGTTCACAAAGCAGCCGATCACCGCCACATTAACCGGTGTGGTCACATCTTCCAGCCGGGCCTCCAGCTCATTCATGGTGCCGATCACGTCAAAGTTCTGACGCGAACAGCTGGGGCAGGCAATAAAATTAATGCCCTTGGAGCGCAGCTTGAGACTTTTCAAAATCTCGTAGCCAACTTTGATTTCCTCAACCGGGTCGGCGGCGAGCGAGACGCGAATGGTATCGCCGATGCCGTCCATCAGCAGCATCCCCAAACCTACCGAACTCTTAACGGTGCCACCGCGCAGCGCCCCTGCTTCCGTTATTCCCAAATGCAAGGGCTGCTCGATCAGTGTCGCCAGCTTGCGATAGGCACCGACGGCCAGAAACACGTCGGAGGCTTTTACACTGACTTTAAAATCCTGAAAATCGAATCTATCGAGGATATCCACATGCCGCATAGCGGACTCAACCAGCGCATCGGCAGTCGGTTCGCCGTACTTGCGCTGCAGATCTTTTTCGAGTGAGCCGGCATTGACACCAATACGAATGGGAATATTGTTGTCGCGGGCGGCATCAATAACCGCCCGAACCCGGTCTTCGCGGCCGATATTGCCGGGATTGATCCGCAGACAATCGACACCGTATTGCGCCACTTTCAGCGCGATCTTGTAGTCAAAGTGAATGTCCGCTACCAGCGGCACCTCAACCTGCTTGCGAATTTCACGAAAGGCCTCGGCCGCCTCCATAGAGGGCACAGACACCCTGACGATATCCGCGCACACTGCCTCCAGCTGTTTAATCTGGGCAACCGTGGCGGCAACATCGCAGGTTTCGGTATTGGTCATGCTCTGCACCGATATCGGTGCATCGCCACCCACCGGTACGTTCCCCACCATGATCTGCCGCGATTTGCGTCGTACTATAGGAGATTCGTGCATCATATTCAGGCCTCGTGCGCCTCAGTGATTGCCGCTTGTCCCGCATCTGCTTCTGCATCCGGGGCCATCACAACAACCGCTATTGCCCAAAGCACGCCGGCAATCACCAGAGCCGCGAGAATCTTGTGCTGCGGTTTGATCGGCGACATCGCCTTGGGCTGGATTTCATTGTCGGCAGACGGGCTTTTATCCCGCAACTGTCGCTCCGCCGCGTCCAGCAACGGCTGTGGCTCAAGATTCAGAAAGCGCGCATAGCTCCGAATATAGCCGCGCACAAAAATATCCGCATTCATGTGGCGGAAATTATTGGCTTCTATGGCTTCGACATTGCTCACCAGCAGATTCAGGCTGTCAGCCACGTCTTTCTGGCTCAAGCCCGCAGCTTCACGGGCCTCTCGCAAACTTAAACCGGGGTCTTGCTCGCTCACTATTTTCTCCTAGGGCCGTGTCTGTTCCATGTAGGCGCGATATTCAAGATATTCGCGTGACTTCGGGTACAGGTTCTTCAGGGCCAGGGCATAGCTGGCATGAGTATTTTTGTCGCCGAATTGATCAGCCAGTTTAATACCCAGCAAAAGACTTGCCGCACTCTGTTTGCTTACGTGCTTCTGAAACTCGTCATAGTAAACCTGCGCCTTCGGATAATCGCCCAAGGCATACTGAGTGCGCGCCAAGCCCAACAAAGCCGGCGTCGATTTGTTGTCCATCAAATAGGCGCGACGAAAGGTCCTGCTCGCATCGTCTATCCGCCCCAGCTTTTCATAACTCAGCGCCAGGTTGAGAAAGGCGTTCAGTCGCCCTTCATAAAGTACGTCTTCAACAACCCGTTCAAATTCGCTTGCCGCCTCTTTCTGCCGATCCATGCTGAACAGAAAAGCCGCGTAATTGTTGCGAACCCGGGTATTCTTTGGGCCATAGCGCAGCGCTTTGCGATAATGTTCTTCTGCCAACTCCAGTTCACCCGTGTTCTGGAACACCAGGGCCAGCCCCTCATGGGCCTCAACATTTTTAGGGTCGGTTTCGATGGCGTAGCGCAGATGGCGCTTGGCCGACTCCCATTCACCGCGGCTGATATAGGTACGGGCCAACTGGGCCGACAATTCCAGCGCCCGTTCTTCGTCTTTCTTCTCGCTGTAAGGTGACTCGGTGGTGGTCACGCAGGCAGTCAGCATGAACACGGAGACCAGCAGGCCAATTGCTCGCAAGCACGACATCATAGTTTATTCACCACGCTTATTATTTGTGCTTCAGAATTTTCACGACGCGACAGGTGACGGGCCGCACGGCGGGTGCGATCCACCACCAAACCCGCCAACTGCCCGCAGGCGGCATCAATATCATCACCCCGCGTGGTTCGCACGGTGGTTACGAAATCTGCCTGGGTGAGGATTTCCCAGAAGCGACGCGTTGCATTTTTGCTTGGGCGTTCATAATCCGACAGTGAAAACGGATTAAAGGGAATCAGGTTAATCTTGCAGGGGAAGTCTTTCAGCAGAGTCGCCAGTTCATGGGCGTGCTCAGGCTGGTCGTTAACACCCGCAATCAAAGTGTACTCAACCGTTACCACCCGGTGAATATCGGGCTGGCAGCTGATGTAATGTCGACAGGCCTCAAGCAGCTCGGCTATGGGATAGCGTTTATTGATGGGCACCAGTTCGTTGCGCAGTGCGTCATTGGGCGCGTGCAGAGAGACGGCCAGTGATACCTGCGAGACTTTCGCCAGTTCGTAGAGCTTGGGTACAACACCCGAGGTACTCAGGGTCACCCGACGTTTGGACAGGCCGTAGCCAAAATCGTCCATCATCAGATCGGTTGCAGCCACCACATTGTCAAAATTGAGCAGCGGCTCGCCCATGCCCATCATCACCACGTTGGTAACGATGCGTTTTTTGGCACCGAAACCGTCATAGGATTTAATCGCCTGCCACACCTGGCCGATGATCTCAGCGGCAGTCAAATCGCGCTGAAAGCCCTGCTTGCCGGTGGAGCAGAAACTGCAATCCAGACTGCAGCCCACCTGCGAGGAAACACACAGCGTAGCGCGATCCCCATCGGGAATCAGAACGGTTTCAACAACGTTGCCGCCGCCAACACCGATAGCCCACTTGCGGGTACCGTCTTTGGAATCCAGTTGCTTCAGAATTTCCGGTGGGCGAATCTCGGCGACATCCTTGAGCTTGGCTCTTAGCGCCTTGCCCATATCCGTCATCTGCTCGAAATCATCCACACCGCGATGGTGCATCCACTTCAAAAGCTGCTGGGCGCGAAAGGGTTTCTCGCCCAGCGACACCATAAAGTCTGCGAGCTGGGCGCGGCTCATCCCCAGCAGGTTAACTGGTTGCGACTGTCCATACACAGGGCTCGCAGACTCACTCATGGTTTCAGGGGCGCTCAGTCGCGGTCACAGATTTCGCTGGCAGCGAAGAAGTAGGCAATCTCGCGCTCGGCAGAAGCGGCAGAATCAGAGCCGTGGGCAGCATTGGCATCGATCGATTCGGCAAAATCAGCGCGGATAGTGCCCGGCTCGGCTTCTTTGGGGTTGGTTGCACCCATCAGCTCGCGGTTTTTGGCAATCGCGTTCTCACCTTCCAGTACCTGAACAGTGACCGGGCCAGAGGTCATGAAATCAACCAGTGCAGGGAAAAACGGACGACCCTTGTGTTCGGCGTAGAAACCTTCGGCCTGGGCGCGGCTCAGGCGCAGCATTTTAGCGGCAACGATGCGCAAGCCCGCCTTTTCAAAGCGGCTGTAGATCTCGCCAACAACATTTTTTGCTACCGCATCAGGTTTCACAATGGACAGAGTACGTTCCACAGCCATCAGTCAATTTCTCCAATAAAAACAAAGTATTTAAAAAAACCAGCGTCGGTCGCTGGTCCGTTCACAAAATCCGCTAATTATAAGCTTATCTGAGTGAAATGAATATGCCGCCCGACCCCGAATGGCGGGAAGTCAGCAGGTGAATGCCGCCTAGCCGGTCTGTCGCTGGGCGCCGCGCAGACGACTGACCGCCTCAAGCACCTGAGATGCCGCATCGACCAACTCCTCAGCGGTGGTATAGCGGCCAAAACTGAAGCGTACCGAACTCAGCGCCAGGCGCTCTTCCACCCCAATGGCACGCAGCACGTAACTGGGCTCCAGCGTGGCCGAGGCGCAGGCGGAGCCGGTGGAAACCGCCAGATTGCGCAGAGACATCAACAGCGATTCGCCATCAACATCAGCGAAACTGACATTGGTGATACCGGGCCAGCCGCTGCCATTAACAGTGATGCCTTCCAGCTCACTCAGCGCACCGAGAAACTGCTCCCGAAGCCCTGCCAGCCGATGTTGCTCGTCCTCGATCGACTCGACCGCCAGCGCACAGGCTTCTCCAAAGCCCACGATCTGGTGAGTCGGCAAAGTGCCCGAGCGCATACCCCGCTCGTGACCACCGCCGTGAATCTGGGGCGTGAGATGACATTGACTGCGGCGCTTTACATACAGCGCGCCGATGCCCTTGGGGCCATAGCACTTATGGGCCGAAATCGACATCAGATCTACGTTCAATTCAGCCAGATTAATCGGCAATTTGCCGACACTCTGGGCCGCATCCACATGAAAGAAAGCCTGATGCCCTGCCAGCAGCGAACCGATCGCAGCGATATCGTTAATCGCGCCAAGCTCATTGTTAACGTGCATCAGACTGACCAGCACGGTGTCGTCACGCAGCGCTGCCGCTACCCCGTCCGGACTGATAACACCCTGAGCATCGGGCTCAAGATAGGCAATCTCAAAACCCTTGCCGGCCAGATACTCGCAGGTATCCAGCACTGCTTTGTGTTCGATGCGCGAGCTAATAATATGCTTGCCGCGTTCCGCGTAAGCCTCGGCAACCCCTTTTAGAGCCAGGTTATTGGCCTCAGTAGCACCGGAGGTCCAGACAATCTCGCGGCTGTCCGCACCGATCAGGTCAGCCACCTGGCGCCGGCCGTTTTCAACCGCTTCTTCGGCCTTCCAGCCAAGCAGATGTGAGCGCGAGGCCGGATTGCCAAAGTTGCCCTCCAGCGTCAGGCACGCGGCCATTTTCTCCGCGACGCGCGGGTCGACCGGTGTCGTGGCCGCATAATCCAGGTAGATCGGGGACTGCATAAACTTACTCGACCATGGTCATGGCAATTTGATCGGCTTCGCGGAGATTCTGGCGACTGGCGATCTGCTGTATTTCACGGCGCTCCACCAGGCTGGCCAGACTGATACCGCTGAGGAAGTTATGGATCTGATCGCTCAGGTCACTCCACAGGTGATGGGTAAGGCAGACCTCCCCTTCCTGGCAGTTCGCTTCACCGGAGCAGTTGGTGGCATCGACGCTTTCATCCACCGCATCAATGATATCCGCCACAAAGGTTTCTTCGGTGGCCTTATCCAAACAGTAACCGCCACCGGGGCCGCGAATACTCTTCACAAGGCCACGTCGGCGCAACTTGGCAAACAACTGCTCCAGATAGGACAGGGAAATATGCTGACGTGAGGAAATCTCAGACAGACTTACCGGCCCCTGACCGCTGTGCAGCGCAAGGTCCAGCATCGCCGTGACCGCATAGCGGCCTTTTGTGGTCAATCGCATGCTCTCTATGACCTCCCCTCGTGATTACCTGAATCACGAGCTTTCCAATTAAGCAGCGCCGTTTTCATCCGCCACAGACCCGACACCTTTGTGTTGCCGAATCTGGTACTGCGTGGACGTGAGAATACCGCGCAGAATATTCACTTCCATTTCATCCGGCCGCGCCCGCGTATAAAGACGACGCAGTCGGGTCATCAGTTGCTTTGGTGCATCGGCCTTCAGAAAGCCCAGTTCCAGCAGGGTTTCCTCCAGATGCTCCATATAGCGCTCCAGCGCATCGGCAGTCGCTGGCGGCTGATCCCACTCTTCCAGCGGGTTACCGCTGAGCTCACCGTCGAGTGCTGTCATTCGCAATTCATAACACAGCACTTGAACCGCCATCGCCAGATTCAGCGAACTGTATTCCTCGTTGGCCGGGATATTGACGTGCAGGTTACAGAGTTGCAGCTCTTCGTTAGTCAGACCGCGATCCTCGCGGCCAAACACCAGTGCGACTTTATGCTTTACCGCCTCGCCATAGGCCTGCTTTGCACAGTGACGCGGATCCAGCAGGGGCCAGGGAATACGACGGCCCCGCGCACTGGTGCCAATGACCAGACCGCAATCGGCAATCGCCTCTTCCAGCGAGTCAAACACCGTGGCGCTGTCGAGTACATCAGTCGCATTGGACGCACGCCAGGTGGCCTCATCGTGGGGAAACTTCTTTGGTGCTACCAAGGCCAGATCACTGACACACATGTTTTTCATGGCCCGCGCCACCGCGCCGATATTGCCCGGATGCGAAGTGTTAACCAGTACGATGCGGATATTCTCCAAGCTCATACTCAGGCTCCCGCAATCTCGCGAATGCGCTGCACCATCGCGCGCAGACCATTGCCACGGGTCGGGCTGAGATGACGCAGCAGATCGAGCTGCTCGAAATACTGCTCGATATCAAACTCCAGGATTTCGCCACCTGATTTGTTGTTGTAAGCCGCCAGAATCACACCCAGCAAACCCTTTACGATAAAAGCATCACTGTCAGCCTGAAATTCAAAGCTGTCGCCGTTCTGCTCGGTTTCGAGCCAAACCTGACTCTGACAGCCACGAATCAAACGGTCTTCGGTTTTGAGCTCGTCGGGCATCGCGGGCAATTCCTTGCCCAGATCGATAATGTATTTGTAACGATCTTCCCAGCTGTCAAAAAAACCGAGGGTATCGACGATGTCATCTGCCGAGATACTGCGACCAAAGGGATTTTCACTCACACGCGCATCCATCAGTAAAACATCCCCGTTTCCAGCTGAGCCTCTTCCGACATCATCTCCCGGCTCCAGGGCGGATCGAATACCAGCTCAACCTTGACCGATTCAACATTGGGCACCTGGGCAACACGGTATTCCACATCACCCACCAACACCGGACCCATGCCGCAGCCGGGCGCCGTTAATGTCATTTCGATGTACACGCTTTTTGCGCTCTGGTCGATCTCGACCTTGTAAATCAAACCAAGGTTGACCAAGTCCACCGGAATTTCCGGATCAAATACGGTGCGCAGGGCATCCCAGACCTGCTCTTCAACAATGTCGTCACCGTCAGGCTGCTCGAAGCTGAGCACCTCAGGCTCCAGCCCGAGCGCCGCCGCATCGGTGCCATCAACTCGCACCATATTGCCGTTATAGGTCACGGTGTAGTTGCCGCCCAAAGCCTGGGTGATGGTGACGAAATTGTCCTTGGGGATGGTGATCGGCGTGCCTACCGGTACGATGCGTCCCGGACAATCGGTGACGGTTGTCACCATTCTGCGTTCCATGTGCTTTCTCTCTTAACCGCGCTTCAGTTGACGTTGAAGCTTTCGCCGCAGCCACACTCATCGGATACATTCGGATTGATGAATTTCAGCGTGCGATTCAGCCCCTCGCGGGTATAGTCAATCTGGGTGCCACGCATCATGCCCATGGCATCGGTTGCCACAAACAAGGTGATCCCGTTATCCAGGGTAAGGGCGACATCGTCGGCCTCTTTCTGCTCGACAATATCGATCACGTACTTGTAACCGGTGCAGCCGCTTTCCTTGACCGACAGACGGATGGCGCCGGCCTTATCAGCCAGCTGCTTGCGAAAATGCTCCTGGGCCGCCTCGGTGACGGTCAGGGCCTGTTCGGGTGTATAGGTTTCTACGCTCATAATTTCACTCCAACCAATTCCGACTTAGAGCAACTCAAAGCAAAAAGGTTTTGGCTTTTTCGAGTCCGGCAAACAGGGCGTCCACATCCTCAAAGGTGTTATAGAGGGCGAAGGAGGCGCGCACGGTGCCGGGAATACCAAACTGTTTCATGATCGGCTGGGCGCAGTGATCGCCGGTGCGAACTGCAATCCCCTGCTGATCCAGCAGCATGCCAACATCCGCCGGATGCACGCCTTCCAGCAAAAAGGAAAAGGCTCCCGCAATGGTCTTCGCGCAGCCAATGCGCTTCAGGCCCTCAAAGGCCGCGGCCTTATCGTGGGCATATTGCATCAGCGCTCTTTCGTGGGCCGCCAGCGCGGCACGATCCAGCCCCTGCAGATAGTCCACCGCTGCTGCTAAACCGACGGCCCCACCAATATTCGGGGTGCCCGCTTCAAATTTAAAGGGCAGGTCGTTAAAGGTGGTGCCCTCAAAACTGACGGTTTTAATCATTTCACCGCCGCCGTGGTATGGCGGCATTTGTTCCAGCAAGGCCTCTTTGCCGTAGAGCACACCGGTTCCCGTGGGGCCATACATCTTGTGCCCGGAGAAGGCGTAGAAATCGCAATCCAGCGCCTGAACATCCACGTCAAAATGGGGCACGCCCTGGGCACCGTCGATCAAAACCTTGGCGCCGGCACTGTGAGCCAGATCGATGATCAGCTTGATCGGGTTGACCGTACCCAGCGCATTAGACACATGACCTACAGCCACCAGTTTCACCCGCTCATCAAGCAGACTCTTATAAGCCTCAATATCCAGCTCACCCGCGTCCGATACGGGAATCGGCACGACCTCAGCACCGCAAGCCTCAGCGACGAGTTGCCAGGGCACGATATTGGAGTGGTGCTCCATAGCGGAAACCAGAATCCGGTCGCCTGTTTTCAGTACACTGCGCGCGTAACTGCTTGCCACCAGATTGATGCTTTCCGTGGTACCGCGGGTCCACAAGACCTCTTTGCTGCTGCCGGCATTGATAAACTGCACGACTTTATTGCGGGCGTTTTCGAAGGCCACGGTGGCGCGATCACTGAGCGCGTGAGCGCCGCGATGCACGTTGGAATTATCCCGGGCGTAGTAGTTGACCAGCGCATCTATCACCGCCTGCGGCTTCTGCGTGGTCGCCGCATTGTCGAGATAGATCAGCGGCTGGCCATTGACCTCCTGCTGCAGCGCGGGAAAATCGCCGCGCAGAGCTTTGGCGTCAAAGCCTGTAATAGCAGGCGCCACCGCGTTCATGCAGCCGCCCTCGCCCGATCGAATTTTTTCTCAAAGAGCTCGGATACCAGCGGCGTCAGGTAGTCGCGTACTGGAATATGCGCCAGCTGTTCCAACAGTTCATTGATAAAGCCAAAGCTCAGCATAATCTCGGCGCGCTCGCGATCCACGCCCCGGCTCTGCAGATAGTACAGGGCCTTTTCTTCCAGCTGGGCAATGGTGGCACCGTGACTGCATTTCACATCATCGGCATAGATTTCCAGCTCAGGCTTGGTATCCACTTCCGCATTGTGACTGGTCAGCAGGTTCTTGTTGCTGAGATCGGCCACGGTTTTCTGGGCATCCTCGTGAATATGGATGCGACCGTTAAATACCGCCTTGCCGTGATCGCCAATAATGCCGCGAAACACTTCGTGCGTCGTGCAGTTGGGCACCGCGTGTTCAATGCAGGTATGAAAGTCCACCGTGTGCTTGTGGTTCGGCATGTAAATACCATTTAAACCACAGTGCGCGCCCTCGCCGCGGTGGTAAACCACCACATCGGTGCGCTGCAGGTTGGCGCCCAGGCTCACCATAAAGCTGTTGAGGGTGGCGTCGCGATCCAGGTTCACATGCACGCCGCCAATATGAAGCGTGTTTTCTTCCTCAAGGTGCAGGTGGTAGTGAGTCAAGCGCGCATTGGCATCCAGCTGCAGCTCGGTGACTGCATTGCTAAAGCAGTTCTGAGCCTCATCGGTGCTGCTGAAGTGCTCCACCACCGTCGCTTCGGCTGACGTTTCCAGGTGCACCAGCAAGCGCTGGTTGACCGCAAAGCTCTGCGCTTCCGGGGTGGTGATGTGATGGATATAAATCGGTGTTTTCACCTGGGCATTTTTCGCCACATGCAGGTAAACACCCTCCTGCAGCCAGCTGTCATTCAGGGCGGCAAACAGATGTTTTTCACTGTCGGCTATAGTGCCCAGTTTGCTCAGTATCGCCTGCTGCTGGGATTCGTCAGCTTGGGAAAAACGCACTACTTCGACGCTGTCCGGCAGTTTGTTGCAGGACAGGCTTTCGGAAAACACACCGTTCACAAAGATCAGGGCACAGGCATCGAGACCTTGAATGGCATCTACCTGCTCGCTCAATTCTGCACCACTTGCCTGAGGCCAGCGCAGGTAGCTGCCGTCGGCCAGCGCCTGCAGGCTGGTGTACTTCCAGTTTTCGGTTTTGCGCGTCGGAAAAGGCGTCACCTTCCAGCGCTCGCGACCACGCTGATTAAACTCGGCCAGCCAGTCGAGACCCGCTGGCGTCAATTCCGCCGCTTGTTGGGTAAACGCTGTCATTACGCGACCTCTTTGGTGATCCAGCCGTAGCCTTTCTCTTCCAGCTCCAGCGCCAGCGAATGGTCGCCGGACTTGATAATCCTGCCGCCGGACAGTACGTGAACAAAATCCGGCTTAATGAAATCGAGCAAACGCTGATAGTGGGTTACCAGCACTATCGCGCGGTCTTCATTGCGCATGGCATTCACGCCTTCGGCAACCACCTGCAAGGCATCGATATCCAGACCGGAGTCGGTTTCATCCATAATGCAGAGCTTGGGTTCGAGCAGCATCATCTGCATCAGCTCGTTGCGTTTCTTTTCGCCGCCGGAGAAGCCTTCGTTCACACCGCGTTTGAGGAATTGATCATCCAGGTTCACGGCTTTGCACTTTTCTCGCGCCAGTTTCATAAACTGGACTGAATCGATCGCTTCCTGTCCGCGATGTGCGCGCACCGCGTCAACCGCGGTTTTCAGAAACTCCATATTGCTTACGCCAGGAATTTCCACCGGGTACTGGAAGGCCAGAAACAGGCCTTCACGGGCGCGCTCTTCGGTGTCCATATCCAGCAGGTTCTTGCCATCAAACTCGACACTACCGCCAATAGCCTGGTAGTTTTCCCGGCCCGCCAGCACATGACCGAGGGTGCTTTTACCGGAACCGTTCGGCCCCATAATGGCGTGCACTTCACCCGCTTTCACTTCAAGGCTGAGACCTTTCAGAATTTCCTTGTCGCCGACACTGGCGCGTAATTCTTTGACAGACAACATTAACTGATACTCTCCAACAATTTTTCTGGTGCGGCCCTATCTGGCCGCACCGCAAAGACGAATGCGTTTTAACCTACCGAGCCTTCCAGGCTCACCTCGAGCAGCTTGCCGGCTTCAACCGCAAACTCCATGGGCAGCTCTTTGAAGACTTCCTTACAGAACCCGTTAACGATCAGCGAAACCGCTTTTTCGGCGTCCAGTCCGCGCTGCTGACACAGATACAGCTGATCCTCACTCACCTTGGAGGTGGTCGCCTCGTGCTCCACGACTGCACTGGGATTGCGGCTCTCGATATAGGGGAAGGTATGGGCGCCGCAGCGATCGCCAATCAGCAGCGAATCACACTGGGTGTAGTTGCGGGCACCTTCGGCGCGCTGACTCATGCGCACCAGACCGCGATAGGCGTTCTGACTCTGACCGGCAGAGATACCCTTGGAGATGATGGTCGAGCGCGTGTTTTTGCCCATGTGAATCATCTTGGTGCCGGTATCGGCCTGCTGGTGATTATTGGTCAGGGCGACTGAGTAAAACTCACCCACACTGTTGTCGCCGCGCAGCACCACACTCGGGTACTTCCAGGTCACTGCAGAACCGGTTTCCACCTGGGTCCAGGAAATCTTGGCACTGTCGTGACACACGCCGCGTTTGGTTACAAAGTTGTAGATACCGCCCTTGCCTTCCTTGTCGCCGGGATACCAGTTCTGCACCGTGGAGTATTTGATCTGGGCGTTGTCCAGCGCCACCAGCTCAACCACCGCCGCGTGCAGCTGATTCTCATCACGCATGGGCGCGGTGCAGCCTTCGAGATAGCTCACATGGCTGCCCTCTTCGGCCACAATCAGGGTGCGCTCGAACTGGCCGGTTTTGGCTTCGTTGATACGGAAATAGGTGGACAGCTCCATCGGGCAACGCACGCCCTTGGGGATATAAACAAAGGAGCCATCACTGAACACGGCGCTGTTCAGGGCTGCATAGAAGTTATCTTTGCGCGGCACCACAGAGCCCAGGTACTTCTTAACCAGTTCCGGGTACTCATGCACCGCCTCGGAAATAGAGCAGAAAATCACGCCAGCTTCGAACAGCTTGGCGCGGAAGGTGGTGCCTACCGAAACAGAATCAAACACCGCATCAACCGCAACACCGGCCAGCATTTCCTGCTCATGCAGGGGAATACCGAGCTTTTCGTAGGTGCGCAGCAGCTCGGGATCTACCTCATCCAGGCTTTTGGGCTTGTCCGCCATGCTCTTGGGGGCCGAAAAGTACGAAAGGGCCTGAAAGTCGACCTTGGGGTAGCGCACATGGGCCCACTCGGGCTCGACCATCTCCAGCCAGCCGCGATAGGCCTCCAGACGCCATTCCAGCATCCAGTCGGGCTCGCCCTTCTTGTTGGAAATGAAGCGGATAACGTCTTCATCCAAGCCCGGAGGCAGGGTATCCGACTCAACCGAGGTGTAAAAACCGGCCTCGTAGTCGTTTTTCAGCAGGGTATCAATTTGGGCCTGTTCGCTTTGCGACATAATCCTGGACTCAAAATTTCTATGAAAATCAAATAACTACAGTAATGAGGGGGCCCCGCTCCAAGCCACTGTAGCAGCGTGGACCGAGACTGTTCTCAGGGGTGTATTGTGACAAAACCTAGTAAATTACTCAACTATTAGCGGTGGGCAAAATACGGAAGACGGGGCGCGAGATTATAGCAGGGTTCAACCCTCAGATTCCCACACAAAACGCCAACCGCTCAGCCTTTCGGCAAAGTCAGCACAAATCCAGAGGTCGGCGACGGCGGCGAGTTCACCATCCAGATAAATCAAGGGCAGTCGGTCTCGCCGCCAGGGGGGGACGCTCGCTTCCTGTAGGAGTTTTTTCAGGCGCTGTGAATGGGCGCGTCCGGCGGGCTGACAGCGCTCGCCGCCGCGCCGAAAGCGAATGGTAAATCGCTCGGGCTGCTCTTCACCAACGGCGCTTAACTTGCCGCTACCTGGCAATTCCAATACGGAGCCCCCATCCCAGGGCAATTCCAGCTTCTCATCGAAGGGCTTGAGCTGGGTGATATACTGGGCTTCTTTAAAGCGGCGCACCTGAAACTCACCCAGTTCGAACACCGGCTCGGCGTCGGGAGAAGACCAGAGCATGGATTTTTGCAAGGCCTGCAACTGGGCCAGCGAGGGCGTCAGCCCGGCTTGAGACAACCACTGCCGCAGGGCCGCATTGCGATCACCTTCATCCAGACTGCGCAGAGCTTCCAGATCCAGTGCTGTCCACGCGCTTATGCGGGTGTGGAAGGTCAGGTTGCTGATGGAATCTTCGGGGAGCGCAGTAGCCGCCAGCCCGGCAAGTCGTGCGAGGGTATTGCGATAAGCAGGCCAGCGCGCTTCTACCTGAGGCAGTATTTTGTGGCGCAGGTAATTGCGATCAAAACTGGTGTCGCGGTTGCTGGGGTCTTCAATCCAGTCGAGCTGATGCTGGCGGGCATAGTCTTCCAGCTCGCTGCGCGACAAACCCAGCAACGGCCGCACCAGCAAGGCGCCACCCAGTTCGCGCTCGCGGGGCATACCCTTCAAGCCTTCAAGCCCGGTGCCGCGAAACAGTCTGAGCAGCAGGGTTTCGGCCTGATCATCGAGGTGGTGAGCCTGCAGCAGTACATCGCCAGCCTCAAGAAAGGAATCAAAGGCCTCATAGCGCGCCCGGCGGGCCGCTTCTTCTACGCTGGCCCTATCGTCGACGGAAACCGCTAAAGCATGAAAGGTAATGCCCTGCGATTTGGCAAAACCTTCGCAGCGGCGCTGCCAGTCATCGGCTTCGGCCTGCAGGCCGTGATGAATATGCAGGGCATGCAACGAGGGGCGCTCGGGCAAAGCGTTTAAAGCATGAAGTAAAACCGTGGAGTCGAGCCCACCACTGAAGGCGACCACCCAACGCGGGCGGTCGAGGTAAGGCTCAAGCAGTTCGAGAAGAACGGATTCCATGCTGAACCCGGCGTGCAGCCTTAGCTGTTACCGTAGGACATCAGGCGCTCGTAGCGGCGCGCCAGCACATCGTCCATAGGCTGGGATTGCAGATCCTGCAGCTGTTCCAGCAGGTGTTTCTTCAGGCGTTCGGCCATCAGGTCGATATCGCGGTGGGCGCCGCCCAGCGGCTCGGGAATCGTGGAATCCACAATACCCAGCTCTTCCAGTACGGTGGAAGTAACCCCCATAGCCTCAGCGGCATCCGGCGCCTTCTCACTGGTTTTCCAGATAATGTTGGCGCAGCCTTCCGGTGAGATAACAAAGTAAGTGGAATACTGCAGCATGGCCAGATGGTCACCGACACCGATACCGATCGCGCCACCGGAGCTGCCCTCACCCACCACTACACAGATAATCTGGGTTTTAAGGCGCGACATAACCGCCAGATTCTGGGCGATGGCTTCACTGATACCCCGCTCTTCACTATCGATACCGGGATAGGCTCCGGGGGTGTCAATCAGAGTGATGACCGGCAAGTTAAATCGCTCGGCCAGCTCCATCAGACGCAGGGCCTTGCGGTAACCCTCAGGCTTGGGCATGCCGAAATTGCGTTTGACCTTTTCCTGCACGCCGCGGCCTTTCTCCTGACCGATCACCATTACCGGCTTGCCACCCAGCCGGGCGATACCGCCGATGATGGCCTTGTCGTCACCAAAACGGCGATCGCCGTGCAGTTCGTCGAAATCCTCAAAAATGCGGTTGATGTAATCCAGGGAGTAAGGACGCATGGGGTGACGCGCCACTCTTACGATGTCCCACGAGGTCAGGGAACTGAAAATCTTCTCGGTGAGCTTGGTGCTCTTTTCCCGCAGCTTGGTGATTTCTTCAGTAATGTTGAGATCGTTGTCATTGCCCACCAGCTGCAATTCCTGGATCTTGGTTTCCAGTTCAGCGATGGGCTGTTCAAAGTCTAGGTAATTCGGGTTCATTACTGGCCTGTCTCTGTTGAGCGCCCGGAGAGTTAACACCGAACACTTATTTTTTCTTTAAAAACAATGCGTAAGAGCACAGCATTATACTTTATTCGTAATCGATGACCACGTTATTAATGCCGCAGTCATCACGCAATCGAACAATCAATTCATCGCTGGGCCGCACCTGCCACTCCTCGCCCAGGCGAATATCCGCGCTGCATTCCTCCCGGCGATAGGCGATCACCACCGGGCAGGAACCGCCTCTGGCGTGCTGCAGATGGGATTTCACCCGCTGGATAAACTGCTCTGCCATCTGCTCCGAGGACAGCTTCAGCCGCAGGCGCTTGGCCCGGATTTCTCGGGCCTCATCCAGGGTAACCAGCGTATCGGCGGCCATTCTCAGACCACCGGTAAAGTCGTCGTGAGACACCTTGCCCTCAACCACCAGTATCTGGTCTTTGCCCAGCTTCTCGCGGGCCTGCTGAAAGACCTCCGAATACAGTGCCGCATCGATTCTCGCGCTGCGGTCATCGAGAGTCACCACGGCCATATCGCCGCGCCGGGTTTTGATGACCCGCATGCCCACCACCAGTCCGGCAACCTTACTGGTCTGATTGTCAGGTTTCAGGTCGACAATGCGCTTGGGCACAAACTGCCGAATTTCGGCCTCATAGTCGTCAATTGGGTGCCCGGTAACATAGAGGCCAAGGGTATCTTTTTCACCCTGCAAGCGCTCACGCGTATTCCAGCGGCGCACATTGCGAAAATCTTCGTATACATCGCGCTCGTCGGCGGCCAGGGTCTCGCCGAACATGTCGAGCATGCCCGCCTCTTCGTTTTTGGCCGTTTGCTCGGCGCCTTTTACCGCCTCCGGCAAGCTCGCCATCAATACCGCGCGATCCTCACCGAGTGAATCAAAGGCTCCGGCGCGAATCAGGGCTTCCAGCGCCCGCTTATTGGCCTTGCGCGGATCGGTTCGGGTACAGAAGTCGAACAGGTTTTTGAAGGGGCCGCCCTGCTTGCGCGCCGCAATCAGGTTCTCTACCGGGCCTTCACCGAGGCCTTTAATCGCGCCGAGGCCGTAGATGATTTCGCCGTCGTCGTTAACCGTAAACTTGTACTCGCCCTGATTCACATCCGGCAGTTTCAGTGGCAGCTTCATCGCCCGGCATTCTTCGATGAAGGTAACGATCTTGTCGGTGTTATCCAGTTCCGAACTCATGACTGCCGCCATGAACTCCGCTGGGTAATGCGCCTTCAGCCACGCTGTCTGGTAAGAAACCAGTGCGTAGGCCGCCGAGTGCGATTTGTTGAAACCGTAGCCCGCAAACTTTTCCATCAAATCGAAAATATTGGAGGCGAGGTTTTTATCAAAACCCTTTTCAGCGGCACCGGCCATAAACAACTCTCGCTGCTTGGCCATTTCTTCGGGTTTTTTCTTACCCATCGCCCGGCGCAACAAGTCAGCGCCGCCGAGTGAGTAACCGCCCATTTCCTGGGCGATCTGCATAACCTGTTCCTGGTACAGGATGATCCCGTAGGTAGGCTCCAGAATCGGCTTCAAGCAGTCATGTTGGTATTGCGGGTGAGGATAAGACGGCTGCTCGCGGCCGTGCTTGCGGTTGATAAAGTCATCAACCATACCCGACTGCAGTGGCCCGGGACGGAACAGGGCCACCAGTGCGATGATGTCTTCAAAGCGGTCCGGCAGCAGACGCTTGATCAGGTCTTTCATGCCTCGGGATTCGAGCTGGAAGACCGCCGTGGTCTCGGCCCTTTTCAGCAGGGTAAAGGTATCCGGGTCTTCCAGCGGAATCGCCATGATGTCGAGCGCTTCCTCGCTCACCTTTGCCCGTTTGCCGTTAATGATCTCCAGCGCCCAGTCGATGATGGTCAGGGTGCGCAGGCCGAGAAAGTCGAACTTGACCAGCCCCGCTTCTTCCACATCGTTTTTGTCGTACTGGGTAACCAGACCGCCACCGGCGTCGTCACAATACAGCGGCGAGAAATCTGTCAATCTGGAGGGCGCGATCACCACGCCCCCGGCGTGCTTGCCTACGCCCCGGGTGATGCCTTCCAGCTTCTGGGCCATGTCCCAGATTTCCTGGCCCGCCTCATCTTCTTCGAGATACTGGCGCAGTTGCTCTTCCTGCTCGTAGGCCTTCTCCAGCGTCATGCCCACTTCAAAGGGTATGAGCTTGGACAGTTTGTCGCCCACCATATAGGGCTTGCCCTGTACTCGCGCCACGTCGCGCACCACCGCCTTCGCCGCCATAGTCCCGAAGGTGATGATCTGGCTGACCGCCTCCCGGCCGTAGTGATCGGCCACGTAGGAAATCACCCGGTCGCGGCCTTCCATACAGAAGTCGACGTCAAAGTCGGGCATAGAAACCCGCTCGGGGTTCAGGAAGCGCTCGAACAGCAGGTCGTATTCAATCGGGTCGAGGTCGGTAATTTTTAAGGCGTAAGCCACCAGCGAGCCGGCACCGGAGCCCCGCCCCGGCCCCACCGGAATACCGTGATCCTTCGCCCACTGGATAAAGTCCATCACGATCAGGAAGTAACCGGGAAAGCCCATCTGCAGAATGATGTTCAGCTCAAAGTCGAGCCGCTCCCGGTATTCCTTTTCGATGGCGGGAAAATCGGGTGAACTGGTATCGAACAGAAACTCCAGTCGCTCATCCAAACCCTTGTGGGACAGCTTGCGGAAAAACTCGTCCTGAGTCATGCCCTCGGGAATCGGGTATTCCGGCAGGTAGTAGGTACCCAGCTCAATTTCGACATTGCAGCGCTTGGCAATTTCGACCGTGTTTTCCAGCGCCTCTGGAATGTCGGAAAACAGCTCCGCCATTTCCTCCGGTGAGCGCAGGTATTGATCGGCACTGTAGCGCCGCGCTCGGCGTGGGTCATCCAGGGTTCTGCCGTCGGAGATACACACCCGGGTTTCGTGGGCCTCGTATTCCTCGGCTTTCAGAAACTGAACATCGTTGGTTGCGACCACAGGGCAGCTCAACTCCGCTGCCAGTTCAACGGCCGCGTGCAGATAGTCTTCTTCGTACTCCCGATGGGTGCGCTGCAATTCAAGGTAAAAACAGTCAGGGAAGTCTGCCATCCAGCCGCGCAGAACTTCGGCAGCCTGATCGCGCTTGCCGGACAACAGGTATTGCCCCACGTCGCCTTCGCGGCCCCCGGACAGCACAATAAGCCCTTCGCTGTGCTCGCGCAGCCACTGACGATGCAGATAGGCCTTCCCCTGCTGCTGACCTTCCTGGTAGGCGCGGGATATCAACACCCGCATATTGGCGTAGCCATCGTTGTTTCGCGCCAGCAGCACTATCTGGCTTATGTGATCCGGGTCGTGCTCGTCTCGAAGAAAGAAATCAGCGCCGTAAATCGGCTTGATGCCGGCGCTGTAACAGGCCTTGTGAAACTTGATCAGGGCGTAGAAATTACAGCGATCGGTCAGCGCCACCGCCGGCATACCGAGATCGCTAACGCTTTTTATCAGCGGTTTGATCCGCACTATGCCATCGGACAGGGAATATTCGGAATGTAACCGCAGGTGAACAAACCCGGTCATGAAAGCTCCTCGACTATTTTTCGCACCGGCGCGTAGGAACGGCGATGAAAAGGCGTTATGCCGTGTTCGCGCAGGGCATCCAGATGCACCTTGGTAGGATACCCCTTGTGGCTGGCAAAACCATAGTCGGGATACTGCACAGCCAGGGCATCCATTTCCGCATCGCGGGTGACCTTTGCCAGAATTGAGGCGGCCGCAATGCAGGCGTGCAGGCTGTCGCCCTTCACCACCGCCTGGGCGGGGTAATGCCATTTGGGCAGCTTGTTACCGTCTACCAGCACGTATTGGGGCTGGGTTGGCAGAGCCTCAACCGCGCGTTTCATCGCCAACAGGCTGGCCTGCAGGATATTGAGGCTGTCTATTTCGTCTATGGAGGCGCGGGCAATACTGTAGCTGAGCGCCTTGTTCCGAATTTCATCAAACAGGGAAAGACGCTTTTTTTCGGAGAGTTTTTTGGAGTCATTCAAGCCGACAATGGGCCGCGCCGGATCGAGAATCACGGCGGCCGTAACCACGTCTCCGGCCAAAGGGCCGCGCCCTACCTCGTCAACGCCGGCGGTCAGTTCGGGAAACTCGAAGCTGTCGAAAAGATCAGCCATGGGCACTTGCCTCTGCCAATTGCCAAACCGCCTCGGCGGCACTGTCACTGGCATTGAGCGCAATATCGCGATGCATCTGCGCAAAACGGGCTTTGAGCTCATCCACCTCAGAACCACCCTGCAAGCGTTCCAGCAACAGCGGGCCGAGTACATCCGGGCGCACATCATCCTGAATAATTTCCGGCACCAGGGCCTTGGCCGCCAACAGGTTCGGCAGGGAGATATGCGGTGTTTTTACCAGGCGGGACAGGATTTTGTAGCTCAAACTCCCCATTCGGTAAGCCACCACCATCGGTCGCTTGAGCAGCATGGCTTCCAGCGTGGTGGTGCCCGACGCCATCAATACCACATCGGCCGCCGCCATCACCTCTCGCGACTGGCCGTCCAGCAACTGCGCGCTCGTGCTGCGATTTGCCAACAGCTTTTCCAGCTGCTCGCGACGCTCGGGACTGGCGGCGGGAATCAAAACCTTCAAGTCGGGCAGCCGCTCCAACAGCCAATCGATGGTATCCAGGAAGGTCGGGGCCAGATGCCCCACTTCGCCGCCGCGGCTGCCGGGCAGTACCGCCAGAATCAGCTCGCTATTAGTCAGCCCGAGTGTTTCCCGCGCGGAAATACGCTGATCTTCCAGCGGAAACTCATCGGCGAGGGGGTGGCCCACAAAGCGCACGGGCACCTGATTGGCCTCGTAGAAAGCCGCCTCAAAAGGCAGCAGCGTCAGCATTAAATCCACCGCACGGGCGATGGTTTTGATTCTGCCCTGCCGCCAGGCCCACACCGAGGGACTGACATAGTGCACAGTCTTGATGCCCGCGCTTTTCAGGTCCGCCTCGATATTAAGCGTGAAATCCGGCGAGTCGATACCGATAAACACATCGGGTCGCGTTTCGCGAAAGTGCTGCTTCAGATGCTT
>PAKT01000014.1 GCA_002710725.1 Spongiibacteraceae bacterium | reverse complement strand
CTGCCGATAGGGCCGCCCGACCACCACATCGTAGATCTCTGTTATCTCGGCCCCCTCGTGGGTTTCGAGCCGATAGTCGGCGATATTGACCCGAATGTGCCGCCGACCGAGGTCTTCCGGCAACCAGCGCCAGCGTTCGAGATTAACCTTGATCTGCCACACCCGCTGCTCCGCACTGAGGTTCAGCTTCCGCAGTGTCACAGGTCCGACGATACCATCGGGCTCCAGATTGGCACGACGTTGAAAGACCCGCACTGCCTCTGCCAGAGCGTTGTCGTAGAGATCCGGAGAGTCATCACCACCCTCAATATCACCGCCCAGCAGGAGCCTTTTGCGCAAGGCAATAACGCGCTCAGAGCGATCACCGGGCTTCAAGGCCGGCCCCTTTGCAATCGGGGGCCAACCGCCCTCGCGCGCGATCATTTCATAGCGAACCAGCGCCTCTCTGAGACGGTGATAACGAGGTTGCGATGGCGCCAGCGCTTCCAGCGATCGGCTAATGCTGTCCGCATCCTGCTGTTCCAGAAAGTAGAGCGCGAGATCACGCTCCCGTCCTTTCGCGGTCCAAGTGGGCTCAAGCGTTAGCGGGTTGACCATCCCGCCCAGTAGATGGCCCGCCAGCGCCAGATAGGCGTCGGTCGCATACATGTCCCGCTCTGCCGGGCTGAGATTTGGGGAATCCAACAACACACCATGATAGGCACCGGGTTCCAGGCCGTGGGTGGCGCTATTGATAATCGCATGCCGCAATGCAGCCAGCCGCGCTTCGTCCCAGTGGGGCCCCGGACTGATCTCGTAAACCCGGGCGACTGTCGCCGGGGCATGCAATGCGCCCGTCAGCGCCAAGGAATTTATCTTGTCGGCCGGGGCGCTGTGCCCGGCATTGGCCAGCAAAGCGAGAACAAAAAACAGGAGAGCAAAACGGAGGAAAGACATAAGACTAAGGGGCTGCACTACGGCTGAGAAATAACGGCAGCCTATCCGGTTTACAGTTGCTTGGCGAGGGGAATATTACAGCATGACTCCCACCTCTCTGGCCTCTTCGACCAGAGAATACACCCGCAAGCGGCGGCAGGCCTCTTCGGTGGACGCCAGTACCGCGCCACTGCTCAAATTGAACTGATAGTGATGGTGGGGACAGGTAATGGTATCGCCAAAAATGGTGGCTTCGAGCAAGCTGTGTTCCCGATGTGGGCAGAAAGACTCCACAAGAAAGCGCTCCCCCTCCTCCTGCACCAGCAGCAGATGGTGGTCATCAATCTTGAAGGTTTTGCGGTAACCGTCGTGGAGATTGATCAGCTTTTCCAGCGCATAGTACCGCATGGTATAGAACACTCCCGGAAGGCCTTTGTCTCGATATTAACCCAAGCGGCCTCCGGGCGTAAGCGCGGCCTTAGCCGGCGTCGTAGAAGTTGCTGCTCTGGGCTGCGGCTTTTGCAGCCTTGCCGCTTTCCTCTTCGCACTTGTTCGGATCATTGCCGCAGAGGTCGCAGACGTAATCCGGCTCATTCAAAGCATTGGCGACGCCACCGCAGGAACCCTTGATGGGCTTGCGCCCCATCAACACTCCGATCGCCATGATGGCCATCAGAAACAGCATCACCAGAAATGTAACTAACAGCATCTTCATAACATCACCTCTGCCCTACCATACGCCTTAATCGAGGTAGGGTTCAAATGCACTACTCCAGCGTGAAACAAACCCGTTGTCGCCCTTCTCGATTACAAATACCGCCAGGCCGTGGGTTTCGGCGAGTCGCAGCGCTTTTTCAGCGCCTAGCACCAGAAAGCCGGTGGCAAGGGCGTCGGCGTAACCCGCCGTTTCCGCCACGACCGTTACCGAGGCCGTCGTGTGGGAGATCGGGTAACCGCTTTTAGGGTCCAGCGTGTGCGAGTAGCGCACACCCTGTTCTTCAAAATAATTGCGGTAGTCGCCGGAGGTTGCCAGGCCATAGCCGCTGACCCGGATCGCCTGCTGAACGCCACCACTGAAGCCTTCAGGCTTTTCGATGCCGACACGCCAGTCATCACCGCGGGGGCTGTTGCCCGCCGCCCGGATTTCACCGCCAATCTCGACCAGATAATCGGCCACCTGCTGGCGTTCCAGCCATTCTGCCACCATATCGACGCCATAGCCCTTGGCGATGCCCGACAGATCGACCATCACCGGCCGTTTGAGTTTGATACGCGGCTCGGTCAGATCCAGTTGGATATGCCGAAAGCCCGTTTCTGCCAAGGCAGCCTCTATCGCTGAGACTTCCGGCACCCGCTGCGGTCGCTGCTCGGCACCAAAGCCCCACAACTCCACCAGCGGCGATACGGTCACGTCGAAGGCGCCGCCTGTCAGCCAATTCACTTCCAGGCTGATCAGAAGCATTTCCGACAGGGTCTGACTGATGTCCTGCCACTCATCGAGGGTCATCGCAGACAGTGCGTTTACCTCAGACTGTGGCTCATAGGTCGAGGCAATTTGATTAAATACAGCCAGCAGGGCATCCAACTCCTTTTGCACCTGCTTCTCATCGAAACCTCGCGGCGGCAACAGCGTCACCGTGTAGCGCGTGCCCATGGTCGCGCCTTCCAGCTTGACCACTTTGGGTGAGCCGTCACAGCCAACCAAAACGAAAAAGAGCAGCCCGAGGGCTGCCCTTGTAAACATTGCTTTAAAAATATCAGCCACCAAAGTCATCCAGCAGGATGTTGTCTTTCTCAACGCCGAGGTCCTCCAGCATCTTGATACAGGCCGCGTTCATCATCGGCGGACCACACATGTAGTACTCGCAATCTTCGGGTGCCGGATGGTCACGCAGGTAGTTGTCGTACAGTACCTGGTGAATAAAGCCGGTCAGGCCGTTCCAGTTATCTTCGGGAAGTGGATCAGACAGGGCCAGATGCCATTTGAAGTTCTCGTTCTCTTCAGCCAGCTTGTCGAACTCTTCCACGTAGAAGGCTTCGCGCATGGAGCGCGCGCCGTACCAGAAGGAGATCTTGCGCTTGCTGCTGAGGCGCTTGAGCTGATCGAAAATATGCGAGCGCATCGGAGCCATACCGGCACCACCACCGATAAAGATCATTTCCGCATCCGTGTCCTTGGCGAAGAACTCGCCAAACGGGCCGTAAACCTTAACCTTGTCGCCCGGCTTCAGGTTAAAAACCCAGGAGGACATAATACCGGGCGGTACCGTCAGATCACTCGGGTGCGGCGTGGCACAGCGAATGTTGAATTTAACGAGACCTTTTTCTTCAGGGTAGTTCGCCATGGAGTAAGCGCGGATGGTGGTTTCGTTGCACTTCGATTCCAGATCCAGAAAGCCGAACTTCTTCCAGTCGTCCAGGTATTCTTCCTGAATATCGAAGTCCTTGTACTTCACCACGTGTGGCGGACACTCGAGCTGCACATAACCGCCGGCGCGGAAATCCACGTTCTCACCTTCCGGCAGACGCAGGGTCAGCTCTTTGATAAAGGTCGCCACATTGGGGTTGGACTCAACGGTGCATTCCCACTGCTTGACACCGAAAACCTCTTCCGGGATTTCGATTTTCATATCCTGTTTGACCGGGGTCTGACAGGACAGGCGCCAGCCTTGACGGGCTTCGCGCGGGGTAAAGTGCGCTTCTTCGGTCGGCAGCATGGAGCCACCGCCTTCCTCGACGATGCACTTGCACTGGGCGCAGCTACCGCCGCCACCACAGGCCGAGGCCAGAAACAGGCCGTTGGATCCCAGCGTACCCAGCAGCTTGTCGCCCGCCGGCACCGTGATGGTTTTTTCACCGTTGATCTCGATATTCACGTTGCCCGAGCTCACCAGCCTGGAGCGGGCAAACAGAATCACCGCCACCAGCGAGAGAACAACCGCCGTGAACATGGTGACACCGAGAATGATTACTGTATTCATACTACGTCAGTCTCCCCGGTTACAGATCGATGCCGCCGAAGGACATAAAGCCCAACGACATCAAGCCAACAGTAATAAAGGTAATACCGAGGCCGCGAAGACCTTCTGGCACATCACTGTATTTCATTTTCTCGCGAATCCCCGCCAGCGCCACAATCGCCAGCGCCCAACCGGTGCCGGCGCCAGCGCCGTACACAACAGACTCACCCAGGTTGTAGTCACGCTCTACCATAAACAGTGAGGCACCCATGATGGCGCAGTTCACGGTGATCAGCGGCAGGAACACACCCAGCGCGCTGTAGAGAGCCGGTACATACTTGTCGAGAAACATTTCCATGATCTGAACAATGGCGGCGATAACGCCGATGTAACTCAGCAGACCGAGAAAGCTCAGATCCACGTCAGGCAAGCCAGCCCAGGCCAGCGCACCGTCAGCCAGCAGGTAGGTATAGATCAGGTTGTTCACCGGCACTGTTATGGTCAGCACCACGATAACCGCAATGCCAAGACCGAGGGCCGCCTGAATCTTTTTCGAGATAGCCAGGAAGGTACACATGCCCAGGAAGAAGGCCAGGGCCATGTTCTCGATAAAGACCGAGCGAATAAAGAGGCTCAGATAGTATTCCATTTACACGGCCTCCTGTGTGCGGGTATTGGAGCAGATCTTGAATTCGGCTTCTTCCACCTGCTCTTTTTTCCAGGCTCGCAGCGCCCAGATGAAGAAACCAATCAGGAAGAAAGCACTGGGCGGCAGCAGCATCAGTCCGTTAGGAACATACCAGCCGCCATTGTTCACCGTTTCCAGAAGCTGGATGCCGAACAGGCTGCCGGAGCCCAGCAATTCGCGGAAGAAGGCCACAAACAACAGCACAACGCTGTAGCCAAGACCGTTGCCCACGCCGTCAACAAAACTGGCGATTGGGCCATTCTTCATCGCAAAACCTTCTGCCCGCCCCATGACGATACAGTTGGTGATGATCAGACCGACAAAGACCGACAGCTGTTTACTGATGGTAAAGAAATAGGCCTTGAGCACCTGATCGACCACAATAACCAGCGAGGCAATGATAACCATCTGCACGATGATCCGGATGCTGCTGGGTATGTGATGGCGGATGCTTGAAACAGCCATGCTGGAAAAGGCGGTAACGGCGATAACCGATACACACATAACCAGTGTGACTTTCATGCTGGAGGTAACCGCCAGCGCGCTGCAAATACCCAAAATCTGCAAGGCAATCGGGTTGTTGTTGAATACCGGCCCGGTAAGGGTTTCCTTCATCGACACGATTACGCCTCCCCTGACTTCAAGTTAGCCAGAAACTGTTTGTATCCCATTTCACCCATCCAGAAATGCACTAGGTTGGTGACACCGTTACTGGTCAAGGTTGCACCAGACAAACCGTCGACCTTGTGCTCGGAACCTTCTTTGTCAGGGTCAACCGAACCTTTCACTACGCCCAGCGCGACTTCACCGTCGTCGTAGACTTCCTTGCCTTGCCACTGGTTCTTCCATTTGGGGTTATCGACTTCACCACCAAGCCCCGGTGTCTCGCCGTGCTCGTAGAAACCGAAACCGGCGACGGTATTGAGGTCAGACTCCAGCGCCAGAAAACCGTACAAGGTCGACCACAGGCCATAGCCGTGCACCGGCAGAATGATCTTGTCGAGTTGACCATTGTTCTCTACCAGATAGACAATGCTGAAGTTCTCGCGACGGGAAATATTCGCCTGATCTTCGGCATCGCTGAGATCGATTGAGGTTTTCGGGTTCTTGGCAATTTTCTTCTGCTCAAAACCTTCCGGACTGAACTCGTCGGTATACCTGCCACTTTTCAGGTCGACAATACGCGGCGTGATTTTTGAAGCGTAGATCTCTTCAATTTCTGCATCGCTCTGGCCCGGCTCAAGCATACCGGCAGCTGCCAGAATATTGCTCTTTCGGTCCAGCGCCTTGTTTTTGACCTGCGCCGGCTTCAGCAGTACCGCCGCACTGGAAACCACCAGCGAGCAGACGATACAGAGAGCGACGGCGACCAGCAGCGTTTTCTTGATCGTATCGTTACTAGCCACGCGCGAGCCTCCGTTT
The DNA here is from genome assembly GCA_002710725.1 of Spongiibacteraceae bacterium. GTDB lineage: Bacteria > Pseudomonadota > Gammaproteobacteria > Pseudomonadales > Spongiibacteraceae > Litorivivens. The sequence continues at coordinate 21,200 of PAKT01000014.1, read as the reverse complement.
GATATTTGCTTCGACAACGAAGTGGTCGATCAGCGGTGAAAACAGGTTAGCGAACAGAATCGCGAGCATCATACCCTCCGGGAAGGCCGGGTTGACCACACGAATCAGCACCACCATCACACCGATCAGTGCACCAAAGATCCACTTGCCGGTGTTGGTCATGGACGCCGAAACCGGATCCGTAGCCATAAAAATCATGCCGAAGGCAAAGCCGCCGACAACCATATGCCAGTGCCAGGGCAGACTGAACATCGGGTTGGTGGAATCAATGGTGTTAAACAGGGTTGAAAGCGCCACCATGCCGATCATCACACCGGCGACAATGCGCCAGGAAGCAATGCGGGTCCACAACAGGAAAGCACCGCCGATAAAGATGGCCAGTGTTGAGGTTTCACCTATCGAGCCCGGCATCAGGCCAACAAAGGCATTCCACCAGCTCATGCTCTGTTCCAAGGCGCCGACACCGTCACTGGCCGCAATCGATAGTGCCGTTGCTCCAGTGAAGCCGTCCACTGCCGTCCAGACCGCATCGCCACTCATGCTCGCCGGGTAGGCGAAGAACAGGAAGGCCCGCCCGGTCAGCGCCGGGTTCAGGAAGTTTTTGCCGGTACCGCCAAACACTTCTTTGCCAACCACAACACCAAAACTGATGCCCAGTGCCACCATCCACAGCGGGATGCTGGGCGGACAGGTCAGCGCGAACAGTATGGAGGTTACAAAAAAGCCTTCATTGACTTCGTGGCCGCGTTTAATGGCGAACAGGACTTCCCAGAAGCCGCCCACCACAAAGGTCACGAAATAGATCGGCGCAAAGTACCAGAAGCCGTACCAGAAGTTATCCCACAGGTTTGCCGGATCGTTACCCGCGAGTGCAGAAATCAGCGGTGTGCGCCAGTCGGCATTCATCGCCGCACCGGTCTCCAGCAATACAGAATTGGCCTGATAGCCAAGGTTCCACATGCCAAAAAACATCGCCGGGAAGGTACAGAACCAGACCGTGATCATAATGCGTTTCAGGTCGATGCCGTCGCGCACATGTGCCGTGGTTTTGGTTGTCGATGCCGGTGAATAGAAAATGGTATCAACCGCCTCATAGAGGGCGTACCACTTTTCGTAGCGGCCGCCCTTATGAAAGTGCGGCTCCATCGAATCGAGTAATTTTCGCAGCCCCATCATTAACCCTCGTGCTCGATACGCGTGAGATTCTCACGCAGGATCGGACCATATTCATATTTGCCCGGGCACACGTAGGTGCACAGAGCGAGATCTTCTTCGTCCAGTTCCAGTGCGCCAAGCGACTGGGCCATCTGGGTGTCACCGACAATCAGTGCACGCAGCAGCTGGGTCGGGAGTACATCCAGCGGCATGATATTTTCATACACGCCCACTGGCACCATGGCTCGCTCGCTGCCGTTGGTATTGGTGTTGAAGTTAAACAGACGTTGGGGCGCAAACTGAGACAGGTAGATTTTCAGGGTCGAGTGTTTCTGAGCACCTGGCGACAGCCAGCCCATGAATTCGCGCTCAGTGCCCTCTTTCAATACGCTGACCTGATTGTGGAAGCGGCCGAGATAGGCAACCGGGCCACGCGCACTGCGCCCGCCCAGCACGGAACCGGAAATAACGCGGTTATCTTCCGGCTTTATCTGTCCGGCGACCAACTCATCCAGGTGTGCGCCGATCCGAGTTCGCAGCAGGCGGGGCTCTTCCACCTGGGGACCAGCCAGCGCAACCACGCGCTCGGTCCACAGCTGGCCCGTCGTAAACAGCTGGCCGATCGCGATCACATCCTGGTAGTCCACGGTCCAGGCTATCTTTTTGGAAGACGCCCCCATCAGGAAGTGAACGTGAGTACCGGGGAGGCCCGCCGGGTGCGGACCGGCAAATTCTTCAACCTTGACCGACGGCGCGTCGGGGATATCGGCGCCCGGCGCCTTGCAGACCGTCAGGTTGCTGTTCAGGCGGGAAAGAACTTTCAGGCCGCTGACGAAAGCATCGCGCTGCTCGGCAATAACGACCTGCGGATCACCGGCCAGCGGCCGGGTGTCCATCGCATTGACGAAAATCGCTGTCGCCTGGCTGTCGATCGCCGGTGTTTTGCTGAAAGGACGAGTGCGCAGCGCCGTCCACAGGCCGGACTCAATCAGTTTGCTGCGAACAGCCTGCTCGTCAAGAGAGTCGAGCTGGGAAGCCTCAACCTTGCCAAAATCGACAAAATCGTCTTCTTCAACATCGATGACCACAGACTGCAACACCCGGCGCTCGCCGCGATTGATCGCAGAAACAACACCGGTGGCAGGCGCGGTAAAGCGCACCCCTGCGGTTTTCTTGTCGGTGAACAGCAACTGACCGGTTTTAACCCGATCACCAACCGACACTTCCATCGTCGGCTTCATACCCACGTAGTCGAAACCGACCACCGCTACCGTGCGTACTTTCGGGCCAGCATCTATCTGCTGAGCCGGGGCACCGGTAATGGGCAAATCCAGACCCTTACTAATCTTGATCATCAGCCTGCCTAGCACTCTTGTTAATGCGAAAGCCATTGACCCGCTGCGCGAATCAACCGTTAGAGGGGACGACACTCCGCAGCACAGCCGTGAACCACTGTACTGCAAACTTGCCGGAGAGCCTTTGCTACGCGGTGAGCTCCCCAACCCACCGCACGCATGTACTAACTCTCTTTGGGATAGATGGCGTAATCCACACCAGCCATTTTTTCCAGAATCCGGTGAACCTGGCAGCTGTAACCGAATTCGTTATCGTACCAGCAATAGATCACAGCTGAGCTACCATTCACAATGGTTGCCTCACTATCGTAGATACAGGCATGGCGCGATCCAACGAAATCGCTGGAAACCACCTCTGGCGAGTTTGAGTAATCGATTTGCTTGCGCAGCGGTGAATGCAGCGCAACCTTGCGCATGTACTCATTCACTTCATCAACGGTGGTTTCGCGGCCAAGGGTCAGTTTCATGATCGCCATGGAAACGTTTGGCGTTGGAACCCTGATGGCGTTACCCGTCAGCTTGCCCTGCATCTGGGGCAATACCTTGCCCACTGCTTTGGCCGCACCGGTTTCGGTGAGTACCATATTCAGTGGTGCGCTGCGACCACGGCGCTTGGCGCTGTGGTAGTTATCAATCAGGTTCTGGTCGTTGGTGTAGGCGTGGACAGTCTCGACGTGACCATTGACCACTTTGAACTCGTCGTCGAGCGCCTTCAGCGGTGGTGCAATGGCGTTGGTGGTGCAGCTGGCCGCAGAAATAATCGCGTCGTCATCGCTGATTTCACCATCGTTGATGCCAAACACGATATTTTTCAGGTCGCCCTTGCCTGGCGCCGTGAGAATAACCTTGCTGACACCCGGGCAGGCCAGATGCTGGGAGAGCCCGTCGCGGTCACGCCATTTGCCGGTGTTGTCGACAACAATAGCATCCTTGATGCCGTATTCGGTGTAATCAATTTCCTGCGGCGAACCCGCATAAATCACCTTGATCTCATTGCCGTTGGCAACAAAGGAACTGCGCTCCTGATCAACGCGAATGGTGCCCTTGAACTGGCCGTGCACCGAGTCTCGCTGCAGTAGACTGGCGCGCTTGACCAGATCGTCTTCTTTACCACTGGGGCGAACAACAACTGCTTTCAAACGCAGGTTCTCACCGCCACCTGCCTTTTCAATCAGCAAGCGCGCCATCAGACGACCGATTCGACCAAAGCCGTACAGCACCACATCGCGGGATTCACGGCTTGGCTCTGCTGACGCTCCGATCAGGTCCGATACCTGGCTTTTAACGTACTCTTCTACCGAGATACCTTGAGACCTGCCTTCGGTTTCATAACCAACGGCAATGCGACCGGCGTCGATATGGGCCGTACCCAGATCCAGATCCGCCAGCGCCTTGATCACAGGGAAGGTTTCAAATTCGGAGAGTTCGTTCTGCTCGACCTGGCGAACCACGCGATGCGCTTGCATGATTTCCAGTACGGATTGGTTTACCAAGGCCTGACCGTAGATATACGTTTTCACGTTATGGTTGCGGTAGAGCTTGCCTACCAGGGGAATCATTCCCTCAGCTAGTGCCTCTCGCTCCTTCCAATCAGCGAAATAGTCAGCCGGACGTGCACGTTTTCTCTCGGTCACTGCGGGGTACCCTGTTGATTGCGCGGAAAAATGTGCGCGTATTATCTTTATTCCGGGCCCTGAGTTCAACCAGATCATCAGGTTTGCTGACAACATTCGCTCGATTCCACCCTTTGCAGGCCACGGCTGACAAGGCATTCACCCCGGCAATCAACAGCATTCTGTGAAATTATGCGACGCTCGGGCTAAAATGCGGCCCGCCCAACGACACCCTGACACTTTCAACGGATTCCGCTACACGTGCTGACTACAGGTCTCGATCTCCAGATACGCGCCGGACGCAAATTGCGGCTCGGCTCGGCCCACGCCGCCGCCCAGAGTCTGGCAGTCGCCGAAATTGCCAGCCAGTACAATGGCCCAGTGGTGCTGATCACCGACAATACCGCCACCGCCTACCGCATGGAGCAGGAGCTGCGTTTCTTCGCCCAGGACCTTGATGTACACCTGTTGCCGGACTGGGAAACCCTGCCCTACGACCTTTTCTCTCCCCATCAGGACATCATCTCCGAGCGGCTGCGCTGCCTGGCAGAGCTGCCCACCATGCGTCGGGGCGTGCTGGTGGTACCGGTTACCACCCTGCTGCACCGCTTGCCGCCGCTGGACTACATACGCGGTCACAGCCTGCGCCTGGCCAAAGGCCAGGTTCTGGATCTGCAGGCAATGCGGCGCTCGCTGGAGAAAAGCGGCTACCGCCATGTAGATACCGTTTATGAGCACGGCGAATACACCCTGCGCGGCGCGCTGCTCGATTTATTTCCCATGGGCAGCCGCGTTCCCTACCGGATTGACCTGTTTGACGAAGAAATCGACACCCTGCGCAGCTTTGACCCGGAAACCCAGCGCAGCATCGAGCCTTTTGACAGCATCAATCTGCTGCCCGGCCGGGAATACCCCCTCGACGAAGCGGGTATTCGCGGCTTCCGGGACCGCTGGCACGCCCGTTTCGATGTCGATCACCGCCAGTGCCCGGTGTACCAGGATATTTGCGACGGTATCGCCTCGACCGGTATTGAGTACTACCTGCCCCTGTTTTTCTCCGAATGCGCCAGCCTGTTCGACTACTTGCCGGAGGATGCCACCATCGCCACAGTCGCCGGCATCGAAGCCTCGGCGGAGCATTTCTGGCGCGATGCCCGGCAGCGCTATCAACAGCGTCAGGGCGACCGCCAACGACCGGTACTGACGCCTGCGGAAATCTTCCTGGCGGTAGACGAGGTCTTCAGTAAATTGAAGCAACAGCCTCAGATCGTGTTACACAGCGATGAGCTGCCGGTCGAGGGCGACAATCGCAACCTTCCCTCCGCGCCGCCACCGGCGCTGCAGATCGACGCCCACAGCAGTGACCCGGCCGCCGCCCTGCGCAGTTTTAACCAGAACAACCGTCTTTTATTGTGCGCTGAATCCGCCGGCAGGCGGCAGGCCCTGATGGAGCTGCTGGCAAGGCACAAACTGAAGCCCCGCGAAGTCGACAGCTGGGAAGCATTTCTGGGCAGTAACGACCCGCTGTGCATCACCACGGCGGCACTTGAACATGGCGCCGTTCTCAGCAACGACCACCTAGCCGCCGTTGCCGAAAGCCAGCTGTTCGGCCATCACGTCGCCCAGAGCCGTCGCCGCCGCAAGGCAACCACCGCCAGCGACCAGACCGTCAAAAATCTGGCCGAACTGCGCATTGGCACACCTGTGGTGCATATCGATCACGGCGTCGGTCGCTACCAGGGCCTGCAGAGTATTGAGGTCGATAATCAGGCGGAAGAGTTTCTTACCCTGGAATACGCCGACGGCGCCAAACTCTATGTGCCTGTCAGCGCCCTGCACATGATCAGCCGCTACAGCGGTGCCGATGAGACCACCGCGCCGTTGCACAAGCTGGGCACTGATCAGTGGACCAAGGCGCGCAAAAAAGCCGCCGAAAAAATACGTGATGTGGCCGCCGAGTTGCTCGATATCTACGCCAAGCGCGAAGCCCGCCGGGGCTATGCTTACCCCCTTGAGCGCGAAGATTACCTGCGCTTTGCCAGCGAGTTCCCGTTTGAGGAAACCCCGGATCAGGAACAGGCCATCGAGGCGGTCGTCAACGATATGCAATCGGCCAAACCGATGGATCGACTGGTCTGCGGCGATGTGGGCTTCGGCAAAACAGAAGTTGCCATGCGCGCCGCCTTTGTCGCAGTGCAGGACAGCCGGCAGGTCGCCATCCTGGTGCCCACGACACTGCTCGCCCAGCAGCACTTCGAGTCTTTTCGCGACCGCTTTGCCAATTGGCCAATTACCGTTGATGTGGTATCGCGCTTTCGCAGCCAGAGTGAACAGACCGCCATTATTGAAAAGCTGAACGCGGGCAAAATCGATATTCTGATCGGCACCCACAAACTGCTTGGCGGCGACCTTAAATACAACAACCTCGGCCTGGTTATTATTGACGAAGAGCACCGCTTTGGGGTGCGCCAGAAAGAAGTACTGAAGGCACTGCGCGCGGAAGTGGACATCCTGACCCTGACCGCCACCCCGATTCCCCGCACCCTGAACATGTCCATGTCCGGCATGCGCGATCTATCGATCATCGCCACCCCGCCCGCGCGGCGACTGTCGGTCAAGACCTTTGTCCGCGAATACGACAGCGCCCTGGTGCAGGAAGCGATTCTGCGGGAGATCCTGCGGGGCGGGCAGGTTTACTATCTGCACAACGATGTCAAAACCATCGAAAAAACCGCGCGTGAGCTGCAGGAAGCAGTACCGGAAATCCGCGTCTCCATCGGCCACGGCCAGATGCGGGAACGCGATCTGGAACAGGTGATGAGCGACTTCTACCACAAGCGCTTTAACGTGCTGGTGTGCTCCACCATCATTGAAACCGGCATCGACGTTCCCAACGCCAACACCATCATTATTGAACGGGCGGATAAATTCGGACTGGCGCAGCTCCATCAGCTTCGCGGCCGGGTTGGACGCTCCCACCATCAGGCCTACGCCTATCTGCTGACGCCGCCCGCGCGACAGATGACCCCGGACGCAGAGAAGCGCCTGACCGCCATCAGCGAAGCCGACACCCTCGGCGCCGGCTTTACCCTGGCAACCCACGATCTGGAAATTCGTGGTGCCGGCGAGCTGCTGGGAGATGAACAGAGCGGACAGATCAGCGCCGTCGGCTTCAGTCTCTATATGGAAATGCTGGAGCGGGCCGTTACCGCAATCAAGGAAGGCCGCACTATCGATCTGGAGAAGCCAGCTACCAGTACTGATATCAACCTGCGCCTGCCCGCACTGATTCCCGACGACTACCTGCCGGATGTTCAGGGCCGCCTGATTCTGTACAAACGCATTGCCAGCGCCGCCAGTGAAGACGACTTGCGGGAACTGCAGGTGGAAATGATCGACCGCTTCGGGCTGCTGCCCGATGCCACCAAAAACCTGTTCCGGCTGGCCCAGCTCAAACTCGAAGCGGACCGACTCGGCATTACCAAGGTCGAAGCGTCTGCTCAGGGTGGCCGACTGGAGTTTTCCGACGAACCCCGAATTGATCCCGCCAACCTGGTCACACTGGTGCAGACCCGGCCCGCTACCTTCCGGCTGGACGGTGCTACCGCCTTGCGCTTCTCCGAAGCCTTGACTGATAATGAGGCGCGCTTTGAGTTTGTCGAAAATCTGATAAGAGAGCTTGCCCCCGCCGCATGAAAAAACTCCCCCGAATTCTGCTCGCCACAACCTTGGCGTTGATCAGCCAAATCCTTTTCGCCGAAACGACGGAAGAATCTCTTGAAGGTTGGTATCAGGTTCATCTGGCAGTATTCGCCAACCGCACAGGCTCGGGCGAGTACGACGAAATATGGCGCAATCAGTTGCAGCTGCGCTACCCGGAAGGCCTCACTCGCCTGAAAACCCGACAGCGCTTTCTCGAAGATCTTTGCTCACCCCGCGATGCCGATAGCAACACAGAAAACCGTCTGCTGGATATTCTTGAGCGCGTCGATGCCGGCGAAGGCTACCCGGAGGATTACCGCGAACCGGAAGCCCCATCGTCCACCCGAGAACTGGACCCCGCCTGCAAGGAGTTGTTTCCGGAACAATTCCCCGCTTCGGCTGATGAAGAAGCCAATGCCCGCGCAGAAGCTGCGGTAGAGTCGGCCCGCTCCCTGCTGGGTGAGGCAGCCTCCATCGACGGCGCCCAGAGCGGCGAAATGGCTGAACCACCCCGCCCATTTATTCTGCAGGATTCTATTCCCGACGCCGAATTTGCTGACATGGTCAAAAAGATTCGCGGCGCTCACCGCTACCGCCTGCTGTTCAGCGGCAGCTGGCCACAGAAACTGAACCCCAGGGCCAGCGCCACTCCCATTCTGATTCAGGGCGGCGACCCGGTCGGGCAGCACTATGAACTCGAAGGCTATATAAAAGTTGCGCTGGAGCGCTACCTGCACATCGATACCGACCTGTGGCTGAGCGACTTCGGTCACGGCGCGGCCATATTGCAGCAGGCGGAGGGTTTTGCCCCCTCAGAAGAAGAACTGCAGGCCGCCCGGCGCTCCGAATTCCCGGCACTGCCGACGCCCTTCCCGGTCAACGACCCGAATTTTCGGCCGCACCAGGAAGAACAACAACAAAATCAGGACGATGCCCTGTCAGACGGTGTGACCGAAGCGCGCCCTGCCAGCAATCTGGATCTGCTGGCGGCCAACGACAGCAGCTATTATGTAGAGCGCACCGTAGTCATGCGCCAGAACCGACGCATGCGCAGCGATGAAGTGCATTATCTGGATCACCCGATGTTCGGAGTGCTGGTCAAGATCACCCCGCTCGCCGGCAAGACAGACGACAACACCGCTATGCGTTGACGGCTGCCGCCAACACCTGCTTCACCGCCTGCATGCCGGAGTCGATGACTTTCTGAATATCGGCCATGGTGATGGGCTCACTGCTAAGGCCAGCCGCCGGGTTCACCACCAGACACAGCGAGGCGTACTCCAGCCCCAACTCGCGCGCCAGCCCGGCTTCGGGCATGGCGGTCATACCTACCAGATCAGCCCCGTCACGCTGCAGCCGCTGAATTTCGGCGGCGCTCTCCAGACGCGGCCCCTGAGTGCAGGCGTAGACCCCGCCATCGACCAGCGGCATCTTTAGTTGCTGACCGGCCGCCAGAATACGACTGCGCAAGTGTGTGCTGTAGGGCTCGCCGAAATCCACGTGGTCCAAACGGCCATCGCTGCCATCGTAAAAGGTGTGTTCGCGACCGTAGCTGTAGTCGATGATCTGATCCGGCACGACCAGTGCCCCGGTTCCACAATCCGGATGAATACCCCCCACCGCGTTGACCGCAATGACCTTTCCTATCCCTTCGGACTCCAGGGCCCAGATATTAGCCCGGTAGTTGATCTTGTGCGGCGGAAAGCGGTGACCGTCGCCATGACGGGGCAGAAAGACAAACTCACTGCCTTTGAAGCGCATGCGCCGCAAGGGCGCACTGGCCTCGCCGTAGGGTGTCGGTATTGTTTGCGAGGCGATCGTTTCGGCGCTCTCCCAGTCGCACAAACCAGTACCGCCGATGATCGCAATAGCATCACTCACTGACTGACTCTCCCTCGATCTGTTGCGCCATTTCCTGCTGCAGCTTGACCGTCGTTGTCGGGTACGCGACATCGGCATCGTGCTGGTGAATAATGCCCAGTATATCCAGCAGTATCGCCTGTTTGATGGCGTGGTATTTCACCCAGTTGGTGGTTTTAGTAAAGGTATAAATAAAGAAATCGAGCGAAGACGGGCCGAAGCTGTTGAAGTTCACGATCAGGGTTTTGTTCTGGTCGATCTCGTCGTGCTGCTCAAGATAGCTGCGCACAGCCTCGACAATGGCCGCCAGCTGTCGGGCATCGTCATAACGCACGCCGATGGTTTCATAGATACGCCGGTTCAGCATGCGCGATGGGTTTTCGACCGAAATCTGGGTGAAGGTTGCGTTCGGCACATAGAGCGGCCGCTGATCAAAGGTGCGAATGCGGGTCTGACGCCAACCGATATTTTCGACGGTTCCTTCAATATTCTGATCCGGTGAGCGTATCCATTCACCAACAGCGAAGGGCCGGTCCAGATACACCATCAGCCCACCAAAGAAATTGGCCAGCATATCTTTGGCTGCGAAGCCCACCGCAATGCCACCGATACCGCCGAAGGCCAACACGCCGGTCACGCTGTAGCCCAGCGTCTGCATAGCCACCAGCGTTGCGGTGATGATGATCGCCGTCTTGACCAGTTTGCCCAGCGCCATAACGGTCGTCGGGTCAAAGGGCTCATCGGACTTGGTATATTCGCCCGACAGCAGCCGCTGCTCAATTTGCCCCACCAGGCTGACCAGAAACCAGGTCAATATCAGTACCGCAAGCACGGCACGCAATGAGTTGAGCACCGTGAAGATTTCAGCGTCCGAGGTCTGCAGAATCAGTTGCAGGGCATAACTGAAGCCCACCAGCCAGATCATCCAGTAAGCGGGACGGCGAATGGACGCGAGCAGCGCGTCATCCCAGACATTGTGGGTTCTCTCCAGATGCGTCTGCAGGCGATCCAGCGCCTTGCCCGTCAGATAATTGACGAGCGCCGTGACCAGAACCGCCAGAAAGACTTTCCACAGCCAGGGGTAGTCACCCGCCGGCAACTTCTCCAGCCACTCATTAATCATCCATCATCCCCTTGAAGCCGTGCAAAGCAGTGAACAAAAAGGGCCTGCATCACAGGCCGGTGTTTTTTCCTAGAATATTTTTGTACGACAAGGCAGCCGCTTATGCAAACTCTGCATAAAAATGCCGCAGCAGTCACTGAAGGCCAGTGCCGTTCAACTTTTAAACAAATGAAAAACCAGTGATTTTACGCCTTATAGCGGTTAATGCGTATCCTTGTTGGCATGAATTTTTTGCCCAAAACAGACTCTGGACAGCCACCCAGCGAATGTTACTTTGTAGGGGACGCGACGTACCGTGAGGAGCAAGCAATGAATAATGTCACACCTCAAGTGGGGAGCTGGTATAAAGACCTGCAACTCGGTTCGATTTTTGAAGTCGTCGCTATTGACGATGCTATCGAAACCCAGCTATTGGACGGCGCTATTTGTGAATTCGACATGGAGAGCTGGGATGAACTGCTGCTGGAACCGGTGGAAGAGCCGGAAGACTGGCGCAATCCCTTTGAGTTATCAGATGACGATTACCACGACGCCAGCGACTATACCGGCAAGGGCTGGGACGACCCCCTGGGGGAAATAGAGCCCGATACCATCAACGGCCTGATCGACGACTTCTAAGCACGGCTACTGGCCCAGCCCCCTCTCTTCCCTGTTCCCGCGCGGCTGCTCTGGTCGCGCCTGGCCCCCACACCCAGTCAAGCCTAAAAAAAAACTTGCAGACCAAGCCTTACTGTATATACTCACAGGACACTGTATATGCAAACAGGTAAAGAATATGAGCACACTGACAGCCAGGCAACAGGACGTTCTCAGCCTGATCAAGCGATACATAGAGGAAACCGGCTACCCGCCCACCCGCGCCGATATCGCCCGCGAGCTGGGCTTTCGCTCACCCAATGCGGCCGAGGAGCATCTCAAAGCCCTCGCCCGCAAAGGCGCTATTGAAATGATAGCCGGGGCATCCCGGGGCATTCGTCTGCCGGCTTCCAGCAGCGGCATCCCCATCGTCGGCCGGGTCGCCGCCGGTAACCCCATCCTGGCCGAGGAGCATATTGAAGATTACTGCGATATGCCCGGCGCGACCTTTTCGCCGCGCGCAGATTACTTTCTGCGGGTCCGCGGTGACAGCATGATCGAGATCGGTATTTTTGAAGACGATCTGCTGGCGGTACACCGCACACCAATCGCCAATAACGGCGATATTGTTGTAGCGCGCATTGGCGACGAAGTCACCGTCAAGCGTTTTAAACCGACCAAAAGCAAGCACCAGATACTGCTGCTGCCGGAGAACAAGGATTACTCTCCGATTGAAATTGACCTGCGCGAACAGGATTTCGCGATTGAAGGCCTTAGCGTTGGCATACTGCGGAGACACTGATTATGAATGCACAACAACACCTGCTTGCCCCCAGCGACGATCACAGCCGTATTGCCGAACTGCATATACCGGCCAGTAATCCTCTGTCGCGGCAACTGCTGCTCAGCGGCATTCTGCGCGAGCTCAATGACACCGACGACAACCGCTGGGTGTGCTGGATTGGCGACATGTCCGTCAAAAGCTTCCTCAGCGACAGCGTGCGCAAGAGTGGCCATCACCTGCTGCAGGTGCTGGCACGCAAGGCTGAAGATACCATGGGACTGGCGCTGCGAACCCTTCAGGGCGGACGCAGCCACACAGTGGTAATGATGGCCCGCAAGCCCTTGAGCGAAAGCGCCTATGCGCAACTGGAATGGGCGGCGCGAAAAGGTCAGGCGGAATGCGTGATTATTTATCTTGAAGGGGTTCAGTGAACCGTTTTGTTGCTCACGGTTGAATCCAGCAGGTCTTCCTCGCCTTCGATTTCTTCTTCGATGGCGATGTCAGGAGACTCAGAGGCTACCTGAATACCGGCCTGAATCATGGCGCGTGCAACCTCCAGCGGAGGCACAGCCATAAACTGGCGGGATTCCTCGGAGAAACTGATCACCACCAGCGGCTCACCATCGTCATCTGAACGCTGCAGTACGATGTCGCCGTTGGGAAGTTCCACGAGTTCGAGGTAAGAAAACACACTGACACCTTGTCTTGATGATGAGGCAACGCCTCTTCTGATAGGCGAATTGTATCAACCCCGGCTGCCCGGGCCAAGGAAGTGTCAGTACTCTTGCTGAGTATCCCGGTGGCGAGCAAACAGCGATGCCAGCTCATCGGCAATGCCTGACAGGGCCGACTGACCGGAGAGAGCGTTCGGCACTGTCACCGGAATCAGATCATTGCGATCTACAAGCCCCACCCCTCCAGCGGCCGCCGGCATGAAGTTTTCATCCAGCAGGGCTGACAGCCACTCCTGGTGACTTTCCTTTTCCGCCAGTTCGGCGATTTCCGGAATCTGCTCGCCCTGCAGCAGCTCCAAAGCCTGCCTGGCGCTCGAAGGGCGCAAGGTCTGTTGCTGCTGCTCACAAAGATCAGCCAGATGGCAGCGGTAGGCCAGTTGCAGGTGAAAGATCGCGTGATCGCGCTCAATCATTTCCCCGTGCTCTCCCCAGAACGGGTCTGGGTCCAGGCCCAAGCGCTCTATGCACTTGCGAGCCAGGAACAGCTGCAGATTGGCGTGCGCGCGAACACTGGCTGCCACATCACTCTCCTTTAGGCTTGGCGGCCGCTTTCTTTTTGGCTGCCTTTTTCTTTGCCGGGGCTTTTTTCTTGGCCGGCGCTTTTTTTCGCGTCGCTTTCTTCTCTACCTGCCATTTGCCATCGCGGTAGAAGGCCGCCCAGCCAGTCGGCTTGCCGTCATCTTCAGTCTGGACATAGTGTTCCTGGCTTTTACGACTGAAACGGATCACCGTGGGCAAACCCGCATCATCGGCAACAGGCGCCGAAAACAGGTAGTCGTACTTACTGTCGATCTCATCCTTGTGCGGCAGAATTTCCGCTAACAGCGGTGCGCGCGTTTCCCGGTTTTTAGGGAACCCTTTCGCAGCGAGAAACAGACCGGCAGCGCCATCGCGCAGCACGTAGTAATCGTCAACCTTTTCACAGGCCAGCTCTGGCATGGGCACCGGATCCATTTTCGGCGGTGCGGGTTCGCCGCTGCGCAGGAGCTTGCGGGTGTTTTTGCAATCATCGGAAGTGCAGCCAAAGTATTTGCCAAAGCGCCCGGTTTTGAGCTGCATGTCGGCACCGCACTTATCGCACTCTATTACCGGGCCGTCGTAACCCTTGATCTTGAACTGGCCCCGCTCTACTTCAAAGCCACTGCAGTCCGGATTATTGCCGCACACATGCAGTTTGCGAGCCTCGTCAATCAGATAGCTGTCCATCGCCGTGTTGCACTTCGGGCAGCGATGACGATTGATCAGCAGTCGCGACTCTTCCTCGTCGTCAGCATCGGCGCGAACCACTTCGTCGCCGGGAATCAGGTTGATCGTGCGCTTACAGCGCTCCTTGGGCGGCAGCGCGTAGCCGGAGCAGCCGAGAAATACGCCAGTGCTGGCGGTGCGAATCTGCATATTGCGCCCGCAGTCCGGGCACTCTATATCGGTTTCCGAGGGCTGGTTGCTGCGCATGCCGGCATCTTCCGCCCCGGCCTGTTCCAGGCGCTTGGAAAAGTCACGGTAGAATTCGTTGAGCAGCTCGCGCCAGTCCTTCTTGGATTCGGCCACTTCATCCAGTGACTCCTCCATCTTGGCGGTAAAGCTGTAGTCGAGCAGATCACTGAAGCTTTCCACCAGCCGGTCGGTGACGATGTCACCCATTTTTTCGGCGTAGAAACGGCGGTTTTCCACTCGCGCGTAACCGCGATCCTGAATAGTGGAGATAATCGCGGCATAGGTCGAGGGGCGGCCGATACCGCGCTTTTCCAGCTCTTTGACCAGCGAGGCCTCGGTATAACGCGGCGGCGGCTTGGTGAAGTGCTGGGTCGGATCGATTTGAATCAGATCCAGATCATCGCCGACTTTGACATCAGGAAGTTCGGTATCTTCGTCTTTCTTGCCAGCCGGCGGCTGCACTCGCAGATGGCCATCAAAGCGCATCACGCGACCGCGGGTTTTCAGTTCGAAGTCGCCCGCGTTGACCGTCACGCTGGAGCTGGTGAACTCGGCAGGCGTCATCTGACAGGCCACAAACTGCCGCCAGATCAGGGTGTAAAGCCGCTCTGCATCGCGCTCCATGCCTTTCAGCTGAGTTGGCTGCGTTGTTACGTCGGAGGGACGAATTGCTTCGTGAGCCTCTTGCGCTCCTTCCTTGCTGCTGTAGCGGTTAGGTTGCTCCGGCAGGTAGCGCTTGCCGTATTGATCGACAATAAAGTCTCTCGCCTGGCCCACCGCATCGGCGCTGAGGTTGGTGGAGTCGGTACGCATGTAGGTGATGTAACCCGCTTCATAGAGGCGCTGGGCAAGCATCATGGTTTTCTTGACCCCAAAGCCCATGCGGGTACTGGCCGCCTGCTGCAGGGTTGAGGTAATAAAGGGCGCAGAGGGCCTGGACGTTGTCGGCTTGTCTTCGCGCTCGCTGACCTTGAAGCTGGACTGCTGCAGCGCCTGCACGGCGGCCATGGCCTGGGCTTCGCTGCCGGGCCGGAAATTATTGCCCGCCTGTTTTTTTACCTCTACGCGCAGGTCGCCCTTGGCGTGTTTCAGATCGGCGTGAACCTGCCAGAACTCTTCCGGAATAAAAGCCCGGATCTCGCGCTCCCGTTCAACAATCAGGCGCACCGCCACCGACTGAACGCGTCCCGCCGACAGACCGCGCGCGACCTTGGACCAAAGCAAGGGGGATACCATGTAACCCACTACTCGGTCGAGAAAACGGCGGGCCTGCTGGGCGTTGACGCGATTCAGGTCGAGACTGGAAGGTCTGGAGAAAGCCTCGGTGATCGCTTTCTTGGTAATTTCGTTGAAGACTACCCGCCGGTAGCGGCTTTCATCGCCGGCAATGGCTTCACGCAGGTGCCAGGCAATGGCCTCTCCTTCGCGGTCCAAATCCGTTGCGAGATAGACGTAATCGACTTCGCTGGCGAGCTTTTTCAGCTCGGCGACCACTTTTTCCTTACCGGGTAGAATCTCGTAGCGCGCTTCCCAGCCGTTGTCAGGGTCAACGCCCATCCGGTTGATCAACTGCTCGCGGGCTTTTTTGCGCTTGTGCTCGGCCTTTTCTTCCGGTGACAGTTTGCGGGTCTTGGCTGCCGCCTGGGCGCGCGCCTTCGGGTCAACGGTTTTTGAGCCGCTACCGCTGGTCGGCAGATCCCGAATATGACCAACACTGGACTTCACGATGTAATCGGGACCCAGGTATTTGTTGATGGTTTTTGCTTTCGCGGGTGACTCCACGATTACCAGCGATTTGGCCATAATTTCCTTCTGACATTTGCTTACCTGTGGCTTGCACCACACTGGACGAGGCGACATATATAAGGGGTCGCCCTCTAAGGGTCAAGCTCAAGGCCCCTAAGTTCCTGAATTTGGGGGAAGAGCGCACAATCTCATATCGAATCAGCGGCGACAAGTTCAAATCGTGGCTGGACACGACCATCGCGCTCGATGGTTTCGGTAAACATGGCCAGCGGTCGCACCCACAGCCCGCGCTCTCCGTAGAGCGGGCGATACACCACCAGCTGTTCCTCGGTCTCACTGTGCCTGGCCACGCCAAGCACCTGATACTCGCCGCCTTTGTAGTGACGGTAGCGACCGGTTTTCAACTCACTTTCTGACATATCGCTCTCCACCCGCCAGCTGTCGCACCTCTTCCAGCAGCTCGGCCATATCGTCGACCGCGGACTCATCGCCGCGCTCTCGCCAGTAGAGCGCATAGCCCTCCGCACCGGATTCCAGCGCCACCATATCGGGCGTCATGCGCGCGCGCAACGCTGCCGACTGCTCCATAAGCGGCGCCGGGCAGCGCTCAGATACTGCCTCCTCGCCCTCGGGAGGTTCCCGCCAGATCAGCCACTGCGGCCGATAGAAACTCTTTTGCCTGACAATCGGCAGACAGTAACGCACCGCCAGACGGGTGGGTTCTTTTCTGACCCGGTCGCGCCGGGACTGGGGCAGCTCGGTAATACTGATACTCAAGCCCAGCGACTGGGCGTGCTGACGCAAGCGGGCCTGGCGACGCTGGGCCGGAGTCGGCATCACCCAAACCACCGGTGCCACTACGAAGGCAACCACGAAGAACGCTATGATCCAGGCCAAAATTGCCTCCTAAACACTGGACGGACGGGTTAATCTGTACCTTAATGAAAGGACGCAATACACCGTTGGAGGGCAAACATCCATGCAACATTATCAGTGTGTCGTGACTGCAATTGACCTGTCTGAAGAGTCTGCTGCGGTCGTAAATCGCGCCAATGACATTGCCACTCGCAACCAGGCCATGCTGCATCTGGTTCACGTGATAGAGCCGTTAAGCCTCGCCTACGGCGGCGATATTCCGATGGATTTCTCAGGTGTGCAGGACCAGCTTCAGGAACAGGCGGAAAAACAGCTTGAACAGTTTGGTCGGCGCTATCAGATAGCTCCTGAGCGCCTGCATTTAATGATAGGCCGCCCGGAGAGTCAAATACATCAGCTGGCCGAAGATGTTGCCGCCGATCTGATTGTGGTCGGCAGCCATGGCCGCCAGGGGCTGGCCCTGATCCTCGGCTCTACCGCCAACGGCGTATTGCACGGCGCACATTGCGACGTACTGGCTGTGCGGGTCGGTGACTAGCCTGCAAGCCACTCCCGCAAGGTGAAATCATCAAAGGGCCAACCCAGTTCTGCGCCGTCTGACAAACGCTTGAGCACCGGAATTCGCACCCCGTAACGCTCAATCAGCTGATCGTCGTTGGCAATATCGATTTTTTCAAACTGAAGGCCTGGCCTCAGCGCTTGAACATCAAGCAGCAGATCTTCTGCCAGCTCACAGAGGTGACAGGCCGAGGTACCGTAAAGAACAAGTGCCGTCACAGTGTCAAAACAAACGGAAGACCATATTGACCTGCCCGAGCGACAGCTTGTCGCCGTCGCGCAAACGCCCTTTCATCTCCCGCCGACCATTGATCTTGATGCCATTGGTGGAATTCGCGTCAATAATCTCCCACGCGCCTCCTGAGAACTGCAGTGTCGCGTGCTGACTGCTGACACTCGGATCGCTGAGCGGGAATTGACACTTGTCACTGCGCCCAATGCTCCAGCGCTCTGACTGCCCCTTGGCGATCAGACCCACTACCCGGGATTTGTGGTTGCCACTGGTGATCACCAGCGCCGCACTGACCTTGCGGTCTTTTGGCAGGCTGCGATCGAGTAACTTGTCGATCTCTTCCTTGGAAAATGACGACGGGCCCAGGGTCTGACTGCTCTCGCCGGGCTCACCCCAGTCTGCAGGCAGCGGGAAAGCCTGATGAAAGGCGGTTTCGGAACCCGCATCCTGCTCTTCTTCGATGACGATGGACGACGAGGCGGGAACCTGGCTGGTACTGCCTAGATTGCGCATTACCAGCGTTGAACTGCCACTCTCCGGGGAAACCAGGTGATAGGCGGCGGAGTCAAATTTGATGACATCGCCCGGCTTGATGGTGGTGGGCGTATCAATCTGCCGCTTGTTGACGTAGGTGCCGTTGGTCGAGCCAAGATCCTCCAGCACGACTTGCCCCTCCTTCACGGAAATTCGCGCGTGCTGACGCGAGGGGTAGCCTTCGCTCACCACCAAATCGCAATCTTCATTGCGGCCTATGGTATAGCTGTCTCCATCTGCCAAGGCAAACTCTTCTCCATTCGCGACGGAAACCAGCAGAAACTTCACGTCCATTCTATCTTCCCCAAGCGCTCTCCTATCGACACAGCCACCATGCAACTGCGCCGAAGTATATCACCAAATCCGCCACCCAAATAAAAACGCCCGGCCAAGGCCGGGCGTTTTTATGGCAACCTTACGTTATCAGATATCGTAGCCAGCCTCATTGTGACCGACAATATCCAGACCCTCGGTTTCTTCTTCCGGGCTGACCCGCAAACCACAGATCAGCTGCACGATTTTCAGCAGAATAAAGGTGACTATCGCAGTATAAGCAAAGGTCGCGCCGATCCCGATCAGCTGAACCCCAACCTGCGACGACATGGTGACACCTTCGGCATAGCCCTGACCGCTGAAGATTCCCAGCTGGTCACTGGCAAAAATGCCGGCCATAAAGGTACCCAGAACGCCGCCTACACCGTGCACCGGAAACACATCCAGTGAGTCGTCTATCTTGAAAACCTGTTTAATGGTCAGGGTGGCATAAAAGCAGACAATACCCGCGCTGATACCAATAACCAGAGCCCCTGCCGGCCCGACAAAGCCCGAAGCCGGCGTAATGGTGCCAAGGCCAGCCACCATCCCGGTGACCGCACCCAGTGCACTGGGCTTGCCGAAACGTATCCATTCAATGCTCAGCCAGGTAAATGCACCGGCTGCCGCCGACAGGTGGGTCACCAGCATGGCCATTGCCGCGTCACCGTTGGCCGCCAGCGCACTGCCCGCGTTGAAACCGAACCAGCCAACCCAGAGCATACCCGCGCCCATCATGGTCATGGTGAGGTTGTGGGGGGGCATCGCCGTCGTCGAAAAGCCATTGCGGTTACCCAGTACCAGGGCCGACACCAGCGCCGCCACACCCGCCGTCACGTGTACCACCGTGCCGCCGGCGAAATCCAATAGGCCCATTTCAGCGAGCCAGCCACCGCCCCACACCCAGTGGGTGATGGGTGCATATACCACCAACAACCAAAGAGCCGAAAACAGCACTACAGCCGAGAATCGCATGCGCTCGGCGAAACCACCGACAATCAGCGCCGGGGTAATGATGGCAAAGGTCATCTGGAACATGACAAACAGGGTCTCGGGAATATCCCCGGACAGAGTATCTTCGCCGACACCGTTCAGGAAGGCGCGCGCAGTCAGGCTGCCCATAAAGGCGTTGCCTTCGGTAAAGGCGATGCTGTAGCCGACCACAAACCAGAGCACCGAAGCGATGCAGGCAATGGCGAAACACTGCATGAGTACACTCAGCACGTTCTTGCTGCGCACCAGACCGCCATAGAACAGCGCCAGACCCGGCAGCGTCATAAACAGCACCAGGGCCGTAGAAGTCAGTATCCAGGCGGTATTTGCGCCGTTTAATTCATCGGCCGTAACAGCCGATGCCATTGTCAGGCCAGCAAATGTCAGGCCCCATCGCATTGCTTTGTTCATAAGTCTCCCCAGATTTCGCACCAAATCAGTGCTATATTTCATCCAGTCACCACTTTGGTGCAAAAGAAGCACCAGTGGATCATCTCAACGCACCGATTTGAGGACAGACTGTATTCGGTAAAAACTGCGCCAGCCGCAGCCACTGACAGGCATTCAGCCTCACCAGCGCCCAAAAATCGACCATCGAATCGGTGCCATGCGCCAAGTTAGAGCAATAACTGTGCCATTGAGGTGCGCGGCGCGCCGACCGGAGGCTTTATATCGATTACAGCAAATTCATTTGTACCAGCAGCCTGAGTGGTTTAAGTTTTTAGTCTGTTTTCTCTGATTAGCGATTATGGCTCTCTTTTCCAAACCCACTGCCCGCGCTCTGGCCATTCTGGATCTGCTGACCTCCAACCCGCAGGAAGCCTTCGGGCTTACCGAAATCACCCGCAAGCTCGGCCTGAACAAGGCCACCTGCCACGCCATACTGACAACCATGGCTCACTACGGCTTTCTGGTTCAGGACCAGCGCAGCAAGGCCTATCGCCTGGGGCCGAACATTGTCGCTGCGGGCAACGCCGCCTTTGCCCTGTTTCCGGTACTCGAATACGCTCGCCCCGAGCTGGAAACTCTCGCTCAAAAGCTGGGTATGGGCTGCGGGGCTGCGGGACGCAGCGGTCGCAACCTGGTGCTGCTCGCCCACTACGGCAACTCCAACCCCATGCTGTCCCCCTATCAGCTGGGCATGAGACTGCCCTTTATGGCACCGCTCGGAGCCAGCTTTATCGCCTGGTCCCCCGCGAAACAGCTGGAGCAGTGGCTTGAGGCTGGCCAACATCAACTTGGCAAGGACCTTGACGAGCAGCTGGATCAAAAACTGCGCATCTCGGTCATCGCCATACGCGCCCGAGGCTTTGAGGTCACCCTGAAAACCGAGGCCGAAGAGACCCTCTTCGACAATTTGACCCAATTAAGAGGAACCTGGGATATCGATGCACTGGAACAGGTCACCGGGCAATACCAGAAATCCCTGCTCCAGTCGCACTACCATCTTGACCGGATCGATCCTGGCACCCGCTACCCGGTTTGCAATATCACCGTGCCGGTATTTGGCTACGATCAGCTGCCGGAGCTGATGTTTTCCACCGGCACCATCACCCGCGACCTCAGCGGTCAGGAAATACTCGATATTGCCGAGCAGTTGAAAGCCGCCGCCG